>JAUMWI010000013.1 GCA_030529725.1 Eubacteriales bacterium
GAGTGCAGCAGGGTTGTCTTCCCCTCGCCCTCCATCTATGTGGACTGCGGCGTCGATATCCTGCCGGAGGAGTGTCCGGAGCCGGTTGACCTGCAAATTACCGGCTGTGACGACACCATCGAGTTTGATGCCGGCGAGCTTTCTCTGCAGTCGCTCGGCCGCATCGTCCAGATGGATGTCACGCTGAAGAACATCTGTCCGGGCAAGCGCGTGGCACTTGCCGCCATTCTGACCGAAGTTGACGAGAATGATATTGAGCATCAGCGCGGAATGAAGATCATGACGATCCCCGCCCATACCGCCGATCGCTGCCGCGATGTCACGGTGCGCTGCATCAAATTCGTTCTGCCCGAGGATCTGGTCGAAGACGGTGACCCCACCATGCTCTGCCGCACGCGCAACCTCAAAGCACGCTTTATCTCCCACTATATTGACAGCGGCTTCCAGTGCTGCGATGAAGTCTTCTGAGCTTTGCTCTCCGGATACCGATCGGTATCCGGATGGCTTGTCGAAAAACTCTTTTCGACAAGCCGAGCAAGTCTTGCAGCTTTTTTTAAGCTGCAAAACTTATGATCAAAACCGTGAAAGACACCCCTCCTGGGTTTCTTTCACACTATCTTCCTTCCCGATATTTTGACCGTCTCTCCGGATACCGATCGGTATCCGGATACATAGTGGGGATAACGTGGGGATAGCAGTTTTCTACGATGGCGGTGTACGCAAACAGAAAAGCCGCCCCGAAGGACAGCTTTCCGTTCCTGCAACGGCAGGTCTGATTCTCAGTCTTCTTTGTTTTGCCGCACCTGCCGGGCGAATTCGCGGGCAAGGTCGCTCAGATCGTTTTTCTTTCGATAGACCATGTAGATATTTCGGCTGACCGGCTTTTTCTCCAGCTCAAAGGTCAGCAGAGTGCCGGCAGTCACCTGTTCCTGCACGGACAGCGCCGACAAAATGGACACGCCGCAGCCCAGTGCCACCATCTGCTGCAAAAGCTCCGGGTCAGAGGCATAATAGCGCACACGCTCGCGCACTGCATCGTTGCCCTGCTCGCTGAGATAGTTGTCGATCATCTTCTGCGTTCCCGAACCGTGGTCGCGGAAGATCATCGGCTCGCCCAGCAGCTCTCTTCCCAGCACGCCCTGCTCTTTCAGAGCGGCAAATCGCGGCGTGTTGGGCGTGATCATCACCAGTCTGTCCTCCGCAACACACTCATAGGTCAGTGCCTGACGGTTGTCCGTACTGCCGACAAAACCGATTTGAATGTCACCGTCGAGCACCATCTGCTGAATCCTCTCGCTGTCACCGCTTTTGACAACACAGCAGCACTCCGGATGGCTCTCGGAAAAAATGCGAAGCTGCTCGGGCAGCAGCCCCTTGGACGGTGCAGTCGAAGCACCAATCACCAGCTCGCGTGCCCGCCCGGTGTTCAGCTCAGATTCCAGTGCGCTGCAGCGGCTCACCACATCCTTGGCATACCGGTAAACGCGCTTTCCGTCCGCCGTGAGCGTAATGTTCTTCTTGGACTCGCGCCGGAACAGGACCACGCGCAGAGCCTCTTCCAGTGCGCTGATATGGCTGCTGACGGTAGACTGCGCAAGGTACAGATGCTCTGCCGCTGCAGTAAAACTGCCCTGCTCCACGACGGCAATCAAGACTTCAAGCTGCTTTAGGCTGATATTACTCATGGCGCGCCCCTCCTTTTTCCCTATTTTACACCGCAGCGGCAGGCAAAGTCAAATTTACCCCACCCACGGTCGCTAAGCTGCGTCATTTTCCGGGTTTCCACCTCACCGGGCAGAAAAAAAGCAGAGCAAGGGACAAGCCTTGCTCTGCTTGACGATGTTTCGTTTCTTCTTACAGCATGTTCAGCACGAGAGTGAGAACGATGAACGCGGCGCCGACCCACTTGGTCGCACGGGCGAGCTTGGCATCCATGGACTTCGCCTTGTTTTTCGTGAGGAAGGAATCTGCCATGCCGCCAATCGCACCGGACAGGCCAGCAGATTTACCGGACTGGAACAGAACGATAGCAATCACGAACAGACCGCACAGAACCTGCAGAATCATAACAAACGTATACATTAGGGATACCTCCAACAAATTGATCAACGCGGCAGCCGCGCTATATTCACGGATAGTAATGTTACCACATTTCTTTTCGGATTGCAAGCATTACTTTGTCCATCTGCGCCGGAAAAGACGTTTTTTTGCCCGTATTTGCGAAAAATCACCTGCTCACCAACAGCTTTTTCATGGCTTTTTCCAGTCCATCCACCGTCAGACGGTACATATCAAACACCTTGGCGATTTCCCCATAGCTTGCGCCCCAGTAGCCGCCGTAGGCGGGCGGAGCTTCCGGATTGAGCCAGACGATATGCTCATATTGTGCAGCAAAACGCTTGAACCAGTCCATGCCGGAAAAGCCGGCACTTCCGGTATAGCGGTCATAGCGCGGCTCAAGCAGCTCATACATGTCCATCAGTGCATCACCGACCAAAATCACCTTGTAATCGCTGCCGAAATTCTTCAGCAGCCACTCGGTCGGCACCGCGTGCTCGCGGTACATACGCGGATCGGTATAGACCGAGGAATAGATGGCATTGTGGAAATAGTAGACGTGCAGTTCTTTGAAGTGATTGCTCTTTTCCGCCGCTTGAAAAAGCATGGAGCAAAGGCTTGCGTAGTAGTTCATTGAGCCGCCGGAGTCCATCAGCATGAGTACCTTGACGGTGTTTCGGCGTGGGCGCTTATACTGTACGCTGAGCATACCGCCGCTATCGCAGGTGTCATGGATCGTACCGTCCACATCGAACTCCGTCTTGTCGCCCAGTGCCTGATCGGAATATTGGCGGAGCAGGCGGAATGCCATCTGAAACTGGCGGATGTCGAGCGTATTGTCACGACGGAAGTCGCGGAAGCGCCGCTCCCCCGCCACCTTGAAGGCATGGCGATACTTGCTCTCTCCACCGACGCGGATGCCCTGCGGAACAAGACCGTTGTTTCCAAAGCTCGACGAGCCGTGCGTGCCGATCCAGTAAGAACCGCCGTTGTGCTCCTCCTTCTGCTCTCGGAGCCGCTGCTCAAACTGCTTGAGCATCTCCTCAATTGTCTTTTCCTCGTAGCCCTGCGCCTTGAGAAATGCACGCAGCTCATCGACAGCCTGCGTGGGGCGGTTGAGCCAGTCCAAAAGCTCCTTGGGCAGCTCTTCTTCAAAGGGTATGCCCTTGAAATACTCCAGAAACAGCCCGTCAAACTTGTCGTAATCCGCCTCGGTCTTGACAAGCACAGCACGGCAGAGGTCGTAAAAACCCGTCAGCGTCGTATGGTGCAGGTCAAGTGTCAAACCCTCGAGCAGCGTCATCCATTCGCTCAGCGTCACGCCGAAACCGCGCGAGCGCAGCAAATAAAAAAAACCGATAAACATTGTTTTATCGCAGCATTCTGCGCTGCATGACGGTAAGGTCCTTGTCCTTTTTGAGCAGGACACCTGCAAAGGGAACCTCTTTTACAATGCGCGCCGGCTCCACACCGCCGAGCTGCAGTGCGCGGATCCAGTCGACAAGCTCGGACGTTGACGGCTTTTTCTCGATGGCATCGATCGAGCGAAGCGCATAAAACGCCTGCATACACTGATTCAGCAGCGTTTCGTCAAGGTTTTTAAAATGCACGCGCACGATTCTCTCCATCTGCGCAGAGTCGGGGAACTCGATATAGTGGAAGATGCAGCGGCGCAGGAACGCATCGGGCAGCTCCTTTTCCGCGTTGGAGGTGATGATCACGATGGGGCGGTGCTTTGCCTTGACGGTTCTCTTCGTTTCGGGAATATAGAATTCCATCTTGTCCAGCTCCCAAAGAAGGTCATTTGGGAACTCCAAATCCGCCTTATCCACCTCGTCAATGAGCAGTACGACCTGCTCCTCGGCGGAAAACGCCTCGCCGAGCTTGCCGAGCTTAATATACTTTGCAATATCGTCTACGCCGGCGTTGCCGAACTGGCTGTCGTACAAGCGCTGTACCACATCGTAGACGTACAGACCGTCCTGCGCCTTGGTGGTGGACTTCACGCTCCAGATGATGAGCTTTCTGCCCAGTGCCTCGGCCACTGCCTGTGCAAGCATAGTCTTGCCCGTGCCCGGCTCACCCTTGATGAGCAGCGGCTTTTGCAGTGCAACGGCAATGTTCACCGCATTGAGAAGCTCCGGCGATGCAACGTAATTTTCGGTTCCCTGGAAAGTGGTCATGGTTAACATCCTCGCTTGATTTATTTCTTTCATTATACCAGCAAACCGTCGGTTTTGACAATATGATAAAAGCCCATTTCTATGGCTTCGCGATCTGCCATAGAAATGGGCTTTTACACTTGTCTAAAAAATGGATTAGACCAATTCGATCATAGCGGTTTCCGCTGCGTCACCGCGGCGAACGCCGGTGCGAACGATGCGGGTGTAGCCGCCGTTGCGCTCAGCGTAACCGGGGGCAATCTCCTTGAACAGCTTCTTAGCCACGTCTTCACGGGTAATGAAGCTCATCGCCTGACGATAAGCGGCGAGGTCGCCCTTCTTGCCGAGGGTGATCATCTTCTCAGCCATGGGCTTGATTTCCTTGGCGCGGGTGACGGTGGTCTCCATCTTGCCGTTGTCCAGGAAATCGGTGACCTGCTGACGGAGCATCGCCATACGCTGATCGGTAGTCTTACCGAGCTTACGAGTTCCGGGCATATTGGTTTTCCTCCTTGTAAGGATTAGTCGTTGACTTTCTTCCTACGGAAAAACGTAGTTTACAGTCGGTTGTGATCAGTTGTTTTCTTCGCTGGCAAGGGACAGGCCCATCATCGCCAGCTTGTTGATGACTTCTTCCAGGCTCTTGCGGCCGAGGTTGCGAACCTTCATCATGTCATCTTCGGTCTTGGAAATCAGATCCTCAACAGTGTTGATGTTGGCGCGCTTGAGGCAGTTAAAGCTGCGGACAGAGAGATCCAGCTCCTCAATGGTCAGCTCCAGAACCTTATCACGCTGCGCCTCTGCCTTCTCAACGACGGTGGACTTGCCGCCCATGGCATCGGAAAGGTCAGTGAAGAGCGTAAAGTGGTCGCAAAGGATCTTTGCACCGAGGGAGACGGCATCACGCGGCGTGATGGTTCCGTCCGTCCAGACTTCCAGCGTAAGCTTGTCGAAGTCGGTCATGTTGCCCACACGGGTGTTCTCAATGGTGTAATTGACTTTATACACGGGCGTGTAGATGGAGTCGACCGGGATCAGGCCAATGACAGCCTGTGCCGGCTTGTTACGGTCGGCGGACACATAACCGCGGCCGTGAGAAAGCGTCATCTCCATGTTAAGTGTTGCACCAACATCGAGCGTGGCAATATGAAGCTCGGGATTGAGGATCTCAACTTCGCTGTCGCACTTGATGTCGCCGGCCTTGACTTCGCAAGGACCGACCGCTTCAATGTAAACGGTCTTGATGCCGTCCGCATTGTGCAGCTTGGTAATCAGGCTCTTAACATTGAGGACGATCTCCGTCACATCCTCCTTCACGCCGGGGATGGTGGAGAACTCGTGCTGAACGCCTGCGATCTTAATGCTGGTGGCAGCGGTGCCGGGCAGTGACGAGAGCATAATGCGGCGAAGCGCATTGCCCAACGTGATACCGTAGCCACGCTCAAGCGGCTCTACGACAAATTTGCCGTAATTGCCGTTCTCGAGATCTTCCATGCACTCGATCTGGGGCTTTTCAATTTCGATCATGCAGTTACCCTCCTTTTCAGTTCTGCGGTCTCCAGAACCGCATCAAAATAGTTGCTTGTGACAGTTGAGGGTTTCCCCCGATTACTTGGAGTACAACTCGACGATGAGGTGCTCCTCGATCGGAAGATCGATGTCCTCACGGGCAGGAACTGCAACGACTTTTGCAACATTGTTCTTATCCATTTCGAGCCACTTGGGAACAACGCGGGAGGCGTTGGCTTCCAGAGAACCCTTGAACTTGTCGAGGGAACGGGAGGAATCCTTGAGCTCGATGGTCTCACCAACGGAAACGAGGTAGGAAGGAATGTTGACCTTCTTGCCGTTGACGGTGAAGTGACCATGGCGGACAAGCTGACGAGCCTCAGCGCGGCTCATTGCGAAACCGAGACGATAAACAACGTTATCAAGACGGGATTCAAGGATAGCGAGCAGGTTTTCACCGGTCATACCCTTGCGCTTGGAGGCCATCTCGAAATACTCAGCGAACTGGCTTTCGAGAACGCCGTAGTAACGACGTGCCTTCTGCTTTTCACGAAGCTGAACACCATACTCGGAGAGCTTCTTGTTTCTTGCATTGCCATGCATGCCGGGCGCGTAAGCACGACGCTCGATTGCACACTTATCCGTATAGCAGCGGTCGCCCTTGAGGAAGAGCTTCTGGCCCTCTCTGCGGCACAGGCGGCAGACTGCTCCGGTATATCTTGCCATTTGCTTATACCTCCTATTTTAATTAGACGCGACGACGCTTGGGGGGACGGCAGCCATTGTGAGCGAGGGGCGTGACGTCCTTGATCATGGTGACCTCGAGACCGACAGCCTGAAGTGCGCGGATCGCAGCTTCACGGCCCTGGCCGGGGCCCTTCACGAAGACTTCAACCGTCTTGAGACCATGCTCCATAGCTGCGGTGGCCGCAGTCTCAGCAGCGCTCTGTGCTGCAAAGGGAGTGGACTTCTTGCTACCACGGAAGCCGAGACCGCCGGAGGATGCCCAGGAAAGAGCATTGCCCTGCGTATCGGTCACAGTGACCATGGTGTTGTTGAAGGAAGAACGAATGTGGACCTGGCCGCGTTCAATGTTCTTCTTCTCGCGACGACGGCGGATGACTTTCTTGCCGTTAGCTTTTGCAGTTGCCATTTTCTATTCTCCTTCCTTACTTCTTCTTGTTCGCGATGGTCTTCTTGGGGCCCTTGCGGGTGCGAGCGTTGGTCTTGCTGCGCTGACCGCGAACGGGCAGACCACGGCGATGACGAGTGCCGCGATAGCAGCCGATTTCGCTGAGTCTCTTGATGTCGAGAGCGGTCTGACGGCGAAGATCGCCTTCCACGATATAGTCGCGGTCGATGGCCTCACGAAGCTTGGCTTCGTCAGCATCTGTCAGATCCTTAACGCGGGTGTCGGGGTTAACGCCTGTCTGTGCCAGGATGTCCTGAGCACTCTTTCTGCCAATACCATAGATGTAAGTCAAACCGATTTCGATTCGCTTATCCTTGGGCAGGTCAATACCGGCAATACGTGCCATACTTTTTAACCTCCAATTAAGTCTTAGCCCTGGCGCTGCTTGTGCTTGGGATTCTCGCAAATGACCATGACACGGCCTTTACGACGAATGATCTTGCACTTTTCGCACATGGGCTTCACGGACGGTCTTACTTTCATTTTGTGTAACCTCCATTACTTAGTACGCCAGGTAATCCGGCCACGGGTCAGGTCGTACGGGGACATCTCCACCGTGACCTTGTCACCGGGCAGAATCCTGATGAAATTCATTCTGAGCTTTCCGGAAATATGCGCTAAGATGATGTGTCCATTTCCAATGTCGACTTGGAATGTGGTGTTAGGCATGGCCTCAACGACGGTGCCTTCCACTTCTATCATGTCGGATTTTGCCAAGTGTTATCCCTCCTGGTCTGGATTGCCATTGTCGCTGATGGCAGCGATGGCTTTACGAAGCTCACTGTTTGTGATTTTTTCATTGCTTCTGATTTTTTCCGCAACGCGGCAGTCGCTCTCCGCGATAAAGCGAACGTGTTTGCACTTCTTCCGCTTCGGTGCTTCCAGCTTCCTGCACTTACCGTCAGCGAGCAGCAGATACTCCCCGTCTGTGTCCAAAACGAAGAAGATCTTGCCCTCTTCCCTGCCGGCCGTTGCCTGCACAAGATTGGATTTCGCAATGTCCATTTACTCACCTCAAGGCGTGGGAACCGTCAGAAGCTCCGGTTCATCAGGTGTAATGAGGATCGTGTTTTCGTAGTGCGCGGCGTATTTTCCGTCACGGGTTTTGACGGTCCATCCATCACTCATTTGCTTGATGGCCGCCGTGCCTGCGTTGACCATCGGTTCAACGGCAAGTGTCATGCCACGCAGGAGCTTCGGACCGTGACCCGCGATGCCGAAGTTCGGCACCTCGGGACTCTCGTGCATGTTTCTGCCGATCCCGTGACCGACATACTCGCGCACGACGGAAAAACCGTTCGCCTCCACATATTCCTGAATGGCATGAGAGACATCCGAAAGGCGGCCGCCCTCGCGGGCGTACTTGATGCCTTCAAAGAAGCTCTGCCTTGTCACATCGATCAGCCGCTGCGCCTCATCGGAAATCTTTCCGCAGGCGTAGGTGGCTGCACAGTCGCCATGGTACCCGCCGATAAACGCTCCCACATCGACACTGACGATATCGCCCTCCTTGAGCACCCGTTTGCCGGGAATGCCATGGATGACCTCGTCATTGACAGAGATGCAGACGCTGGCGGGATAGCCGTTGTAGTTCAAAAACGACGGTTCGGCTCCCTGTGACCGAATGAAACGGTACACTGCTTTGTCAATTTCTTGGGTTGTTACGCCGGGCTTTACCATTTCCCCTGCTAACGCACGGGCAGCCGCGGTAATTTTTCCCGCTCGGCGCATCAGTTCGATCTCGCGTGCTGATTTAAGCGTTATCATAGGGCGTTTACCTCAACACATCGAGAATCGCTTTCGAGGTGGCTTCCACAGAACCCATATCCCCGATGGAACGGAGCACGCCGCGGTCGCGGTAGAAATCCTTAAGCGGTTCCGTTTCCTTATGATAGACCGTGAGTCGATCCTTGACCGTCTCCGGTGCATCATCCTTACGTGTAACGAGCTTGCCGCCGCAGACGTCGCAGACGCCTTCGGTTTTGGGCGGAACCACTACGACATGGTAGCTTGCGCCGCACTTCTCGCACACTCTGCGCCCGCTCATGCGCTCCATGATGGTCGCGTCGGCGACCTCCATGGAAACGACATGGTCGAACTTGATACCGGCTTTTTCCAGTGCCTCTGCCTGAGCGATCGTGCGGGGCACACCGTCAAGGATGTAGCCCTTCGCGCAATCACTTTCGGCAAGACGCTCCGTGATGATGCCGATGATGACCTCATCGGGTACCAGATGGCCGGCGTCCATATAGGACTTGGCCTTCATTCCCGTCGGCGTGCCGTTTTTAATGGCCGCGCGCAGAATGTTACCGGTGGAAATCGTAGGAATTCCAAGCTCACCGGCGAGGATCGCGGCTTGCGTGCCCTTGCCTGCGCCGGGAGCGCCCAATAAAATCAGTTTCATTTTTGCCTCTCTTACTCGAGGAAGCCCTTATACTGACGCATCAGCATCTGGGATTCCAAAGCCTGAACAGTTTCCAGTGCAACACCGACAACGATGATGACGGAAGTGCCGCCGATGGCGAGGGCAGAGTTGCCCAGAAGCTTGCCGACGATCAGCGGGCAGATCGCGACGATACCGAGGTAGATGGCGCCAAACAGGGTGACCTTATTGAGAACCTTGGCAATAAAGTCGCTCGTGGGCTTGCCCGGACGGAAGCCGGGAATGAAGCCGCCGTTGCGCTTGAGATTGTTGGAGATCTCAATGGGGTTGAACTGAATGGTGGCATAGAAGTAGCTGAAGCCAATGATCATCAGGAAGTAAACCAGCAGATAGATCACAGACTTGGTGTCAATCGCCTGCAGGAATGCATAGCCGAAGGTGCCTTCTGCCGGAGCCTTCATAAAGGCAGCGATGGTGGCAGGCAGGGAGGCGATGCTCTGTGCAAAGATGATGGGCAGAACGCCGGACATGTTGACCTTCATAGGAAGGGTAGATGCCTGGCCGCCGTACATCTTGCGGCCGACCTGACGCTTGGCATACTGAACAGGGATACGACGCTCAGCACCGTTGACATGGACGATCAGAACGACCATGGCAAGAATGCCGATCACCAGAAGTGCAAGCCAGAGATAAGCGATGCTGCCGTGCGTGGCAACGTAGCTCATGCCCATGGTAACCATGTTGGGAACACGGCTGAGAATGCCCGCAAACAGGATGATAGAGATGCCGTTGCCGACACCGAATTCATTGACCTGTTCGCCGAGCCACATGACGAAGGAGGAACCCGCAACGAAGGAGATGATGATCACCAACGCTACCCAGATGCCCTGCTGCATCAGAATGCCGTAGTTCTTCATGATCATGTAGTAGCCAAAGCCCTGCAGAAGAGCGATGGCAACGGTGGCATAGCGAGTGATGGAGGCGATCTTCTTCTTACCGGCCTCACCGCCGTCACGAGCAAGTCTCTCGAGAGCGGGGATCGCAATGGTCAGCAGCTGGATGATGATCGAGCTGTTGATGTAGGGCTGAACGCCCAGAGCGAAAACCGTTGCCTCAGCGAACGCGCCGCCGGACATCACGTTGTAGAGTCCGAGCACTGTGGTGCTCATGCCATCGAGATAGCTCTTGAGCAGTTCAGTGTTGACATAGGGGACAGGAATCGCATTACCGATGCGGAAAATGAGAAGGATCAGAGCGGTAAAGATGATCTTCTTACGCAGTTCGGGAATGCCCCATGCTTTGCGGATCGTCTGAATCACTTAAATCACCTCTGCCTTTCCGCCAGCTGCTTCGATTGCTTCCTTAGCAGACTGGGAAAACGCAGCGGCCTGAACGGTGACCTTCTTGGAAACGGAGCCGTTGCCAAGAACCTTGTAACCGTACTCACACTTGCTCAGGATACCCTTGGCAAGCAGAGCCTCTGCGGTAACGGTCTCGCCGTCTTCGAACTTGTCGAGTGCACTCAGGTTGATGATCTCATAACGCTTTGCGAAAATGTTATTGAAGCCGCGCTTCGGGGTACGGCGTGCCAGAGGCATCTGGCCACCTTCAAAACCGATGCGAACACCGCCGCCACTACGGGCCTTCTGACCCTTGTGACCGCGACCGCCGGTCTTACCGTTGCCGCTGCCGTGGCCGCGACCCTTGCGGTAAGCTTCCTTGACGGAGCCAGCGGCGGGAGACAGATTATAAAGTTCCATATCTGTATCCTCCTTATTTCTCTTCGGTGACCTGCAGCAGATAGCCGATCTGGGCGATCTTGCCGCGGGTCTGGTCGTTATCGGGCTGCATGGTGGAATCACCGATCTTGCGCAGGCCCATGGAGTTGGCAGTAGCAATGTGCTTGTCATGTCTGCCATTCAAGCTCTTGACGAGCTCAACTTTCAGTGTCTTAGCCATGTTGCGCTGCCTCCTTAACCGATAATTTCTTCCACGCTCTTGCCGCGGATCTTGGCGACCTGCTCAGCACTGCGCATTGCACGGAGGCCTTCGAAAGCGGCGCCAACAACGTTATTGGGGTTGTTGGAGCGCAGGCACTTGGTACGGATATCCTTGATACCGGCAGCTTCCACAACAGCACGAACTGCGCCGCCGGCGATCACGCCGGTACCGGGGGCTGCGGGCTTGAGGAGCACGCGGCCTGCACCAAACTCGCCGATCGTCTCGTGAGGAATGGTGGTACCGTCCAGGGTAACGGTGATCATATTCTTCTTGGCAGCCTCGAGGCCCTTGCGGATTGCCTCGGGAACTTCAGCAGCCTTGCCAAGGCCGTAACCGACCTTGCCCTTGCCGTCGCCAACGACCATCAGTGCGGAGAACTTGGCCACGCGGCCGCCCTTAACGGTCTTGGAAACACGGTTGAGGAAAACAAGCTTTTCCATGTATTCGCTCTGTTCACGTTCAAATCTAGGCATTGTATTTTCCTCCTCCCTTAGAATTCCAGGCCGCCCTCGCGGGCGCCTTCAGCCAGCTCAGCAACGCGGCCGTGATACAGGTAACCGCCGCGGTCGAACACGACCGTGTCGATGCCCTTGGCCTTGGCGCGCTCAGCGACCAGCTTGCCAACGGCGCGGGCAGCAGTCTTGTTGCCGCCGTTGCCTTCGATTTCCTTGTCCAGAGAGGAGGCGCTCACCAGCGTGTTGCCGGCAACGTCATCGATGATCTGGGCATAGATGTTCTTTTCAGAGCGGAAAACGTTCAGACGGGGTCTTTCGGGAGTGCCGGAGACTTTTGCGCGGACTCTCAGATGACGCTTTAAACGCTGCGCTTTGGTATCGGGTCTTTTAATCATATCGGCACACCTCCTTATTTCTTAGCGCCGGTCTTACCGACCTTGCGACGGATGACTTCATCCGCATACTTGATGCCCTTGCCCTTATAGGGTTCGGGAGGACGCTTCTCGCGGACTTCGGCAGCGAACTGACCGACCATCTGCTTGTCGCAGCCGGAAATGACGATCTGGTTGGGCTGGGGAACTTCGATCGTGATGCCGGGGATCTCGGACACTTCAACAGGATGGGAGTAACCGATCGTCAGGACGAGCTTGTTGCCTTCCTTGGCGGCACGGTAACCAACACCGTTGATCTCGAGATTCTTCTTGTAGCCTTCGGTCACGCCGACGACCATGTTGTGCAGAAGAGCGCGGGTCAGACCGTGCAGAGCGCGATTCTCCTTCTCGTCGTTGGGACGGGTGACGAGAATCTCCGCGCCTTCCTGCTTCAAGGTCATTGCGGGGTGCATCTGCTGGGTCAGGGTACCCTTGGGGCCCTTGACAGTGACAAGGTTGCTCTCGCTGATGCTGACTTCAACACCGGCAGGGATCGCAACGGGCATTTTACCAATTCTACTCATTGTTCCATACCCTCCTTACCACACGAATGCCAGGACTTCGCCGCCAACGTGAGCTGCGCGAGCAGCCTTGTCGGTCATGACGCCCTTAGAGGTGGAGACGATGGCAATACCGAGGCCGCGGAGCACGCGGGGCAGTTCGTCTGCGCCGACGTAAACGCGGAGACCGGGCTTGCTGACACGGCGCAGGCCGGTGATGACCTTGTCCTTGCCGTTGTACTTCAGGGTGATGTGGATCGTGCCCTGGGTACCATCGTCAACGATCTGGAAGCTCTTGATGTAGCCTTCGTCCAGCAGGATCTGAGCAATGCTCTTTTTCATGTTGGAGGCGGGAACATCAACAGTGTCGTGCTTTGCGTTGTTTGCATTGCGGATGCGGGTGAGCATATCCGCAATAGGGTCAGTGATATGCATGATTGATATCCTCCTATTTTAGAGTTACGGACATTGTCCGTTTCGGTCGCGAGGTATCACTGCCAATTTGGAGCGCACCTGCCACACGTGGCCGACACGTGTAATTGACAGTGACCTTTCGTGATCCTTATCGCCAGAGCTCCATATCAAAAGCTCGTGGTTATGGGGTTTGTGTTTGTTCCGAAGATATCTTCAGAACAGTCTTTCTAAATTTTTTTCGGTAGGCAAGGCGCGGCGGCGCAGGCAGTACTTTTGTACGGCAAGCCGGCGCAGCGAAGCATAGCGGAAAAAGATTAGAAGGAAGCCTTGCGGACGCCGGGGATCTGACCCTTGTAGGCCAGCTCGCGGAAGCAGATACGGCAGACGCCGTAATCACGCAGGTAAGCATGAGGACGACCGCAGATCTTGCAGCGGTTGTAAGCGCGGGTGGAGAACTTGGGCTCAGCCTGCTGCTTGAGAATCATAGATTTCTTAGCCATTTGTTCCTATCCTCCTACTTAGCGTTCAAAGGGAGCGCCGACCAGAGTCAGCAGCTCGCGGGCTTCTTCATCGGTCTGAGCGGTGGTGCAGATGACAACGTCCATGCCGCGGATCTTGTCGATCTTGTCATACTCGATCTCGGGGAAGATCAGCTGCTCCTTGATGCCCAGGGCATAGTTGCCGCGGCCGTCGAAAGCGTTGGCGCTGATGCCGCGGAAGTCGCGGACACGGGGAAGCGCAACGTTGAACAGACGATCCAGGAACTCCCACATCTTGTCGCCGCGGAGGGTAACCTTCGCGCCGATGGGCATGCCTTCACGCAGCTTAAAGTTAGCAACGGACTTCTTGGCGTTGGTGACAACTGCCTTCTGACCGGTGATGGTGGTCAGGTCTCTGACGACAGCTTCGAGGACCTTGGCATTTTCCTTGGCCTCGCCGCAGCCGACGTTCACGACGACCTTGTCGATTCTGGGGATCTGCATGGTGGACTTGTAGCCGAACTTCTTAAAGAGAGCGGGTGCCACTTCTGCCTTATACTGTTCTTTCAGTCTTGCCATTGTGTACTACTCTCCTTTCTTACAGCTCAGCGCCGCAGTGCTTGCACACGCGGGACTTCTTGCCATCTGCGATCTTGTGAGCAACACGGGTGCCCTTGCCGCACTTCGGGCAGACAACCTGCACCTTGGATGCGTACAGAGCAGCCTCACGCTGCACGATGCCGCCGGTCTCGCCCTGCTTGCGGGGCTTGACATGGCAGGTCACCATATTGATGCCTTCCACGACGACCTTGGCTTCAGCAGGAACAGTGCCGAGCACCTTGCCCTGCTTGCCCTTGTCCTTACCGGACAGGACGATAACGGTATCGCCCTTCTTAACGTTCATAGCCATTCTTCAAGCCCTCCTTAGACAACTTCGGGAGCGAGGGACAGGATCTTGAGATAATCCTTGTCACGCAGCTCACGTGCGACGGGCCCAAAGATACGGGTGCCGCTGGGGTTCTTGTCGTCCTTGATGAGGACAGCTGCGTTCTCGTCGAAGCGGACGTAGGTGCCGTCTTCACGACGGACGCCCTTTGCGGTGCGGACGATAACGGCCTTGACGACCTCGCCCTTCTTGACCTGACCGCCCGGAGCAGCCTTGCGCACGGAAGCAACAATGGTGTCACCGATGTTGCCATACTTGCGACCGGAACCGCCCAGAACGCGGATGCATTTGATTTCCTTGGCACCGGTATTGTCGGCAACCTTCAGGAAAGTTTCTTGCTGAATCATTTTCCGGTACCTCCTTACTTAGCCTTTTCGACGATTTCAACCACGCGCCAGCGCTTATCCTTGGACAGGGGGCGGGTCTCCATCACCTTAACGGTATCGCCGATACCGCATTCATTGTTTTCATCGTGGGCCTTGAGCTTATAGGTGCGGCCGACGATCTTCTTATACAGCGGGTGAGCAACGCGGTCGGAAATCGCAACAACGATGGTCTTATCCATCTTGTCGGAGATAACCTTACCAACGCGAACCTTACGGGAGGAAATTCTCTTCTCTTCCATCTTACTTCTCCTCCTTTTCACGGATCATGGTTTTGACTCTGGCAATGTCACGCTTGGTCTCAACGAGCTTCTGCGGGTTATCGAGCTGATTGGTTGCGTGCTGCATGCGCAGGAGAAACAGATCCTTCTTGAGAGCGTCGAGCTTGGTGTTGAGCTCTGCAACGCTCATTGCACGTACTTCACTTGCCTTCATCTCATTCACCTACTTCCTGGGTCTCGACCTCGCGCTTGACGATCTTGGTCTTGATGGGCAGCTTGTGGCTGGCAAGACGCAGAGCTTCGCGAGCGGTCTCTTCGGGGACACCGGCGATCTCAAACATGATACGGCCGGGCTTAACAACTGCTACCCAATATTCAGGGGAGCCTTTACCGGAACCCATACGGGTCTCAGCGGGCTTCTGAGTAACGGGCTTATCGGGGAAGATCTTGATCCAGACCTGACCGCCACGCTTGGTGTAACGCGTCATGGCGATACGGGCTGCTTCGATCTGCTGGCTGGTGACCCATGCGGGCTCCACGGCCTGGAGGCCGAATTCACCATAAGAAATGGTGTTGCCGCGCATTGCCTTACCGGTGAGGCGGCCGCGCTGCTGACGGCGATATTTAACTCTCTTCGGCAGAAGCATTACTGCACGCCTCCTTCCTTGTTCTCAGTGGGCTTGCGGAAACCGCCCTGGGGACGATTGCCGTTGCGGTTGAAGCCGCCTTCACGACGCTGACCGTTGCCCTGACCGTCACGGCGGGGACGACGATCGCCATCGCGGCGAGGACGGCGCTCACGACGCTCTTCGTACGGCTTGGTGGTGTCCAGCGTACGGGGCGTGGTGCGCAGGGTCTGGGTGAGGACTTCGCCCTTGTAGATCCAAACCTTGACACCGATGCGACCGAAGGTCGTGGCAGCTTCAGCGAAGCCGTACTCGATGTCAGCGCGGATGGTCTGCAGGGGGATGGTGCCCTCGTGATAGTGCTCAGTGCCGGCGATTTCGCGGCCGCCGAGACGACCGTTGCAGCAGCACTTGATGCCCTTGGCGCCGGCGCGCATTGCACGGCCCATGGCGTTCTTCATCGCACGGCGGTGAGAGATGCGCTTTTCGAGCTGCTGGGCAATGTTCTCGGCAACGAGCTGAGCGTCCATATCAGGGGAGCGGACCTCAACGATGTTGAGCTTGACGGTCTTGCCGATGAGGGCAGCGACCTCAGCGCGGAGCTTTTCGACCTCGGCGCCATCCTTACCGATGACCATGCCGGGGCGTGCGCAGTGAACGAACAGGGTAACGACATCGTTCGAGCGCTCAATTTCGATCTTGGGAACGCCGGCACCGTAAAGGGCCTTCTTGACGAACTTGCGGATCTTGTTGTCTTCGACGATCAGATCGCCGACTTTTTCATCTCTGGCATACCAACGGGAGTCCCAGTCTTTGATGACGCCAACGCGCATGCCGTGGGGATTAACTTTCTGTCCCATAAAACTGTCTCCTCCCTTTAGTCTCTCTCAGCGACGGCGAGCGTCACGTGAGAGGTTCTCTTGTTGATGCGATAGCCTCTGCCCTTGGAGGCGGGGATCATACGCTTAAGAATGGGGCCGCCGGTGGCATACACTTCAGAAACATACAGCTTGGAGGTATCCATGCTGAAGTTGTTCTCAGCGTTTGCAACAGCGCTCTTGAGGAGCTTGACCAGGGGCTCAGAGGCAGCCTTGGGGGTCTGCATGAGGATGGCCATGGCGGTGTTGATGTCCTTACCGCGGATCAGGTCGCAGACGATCTGGACCTTGCGGGGAGAGATGCGGACGAATCTCAGATAAGCTTTAGCTTCCATATTCTGCATCCTCCTTAACCCTTCTTAGCATGGCCGCGGAACGTACGGGTGGGAGCGAACTCGCCCAGCTTGTGGCCGACCATGTCTTCCTGAATATAAACGGGAACGTGCTTGCGACCGTCATGAACGGCGATCGTGTGACCGACGAAGGAGGGGAAGATGGTGGAGCTGCGGCTCCAGGTCTTGAGAACCTTCTTCTCACCGGTCTTGTTCATTTCTTCGACTCGTTTGTAGAGTTCAGGGGCAACAAACGGGCCTTTTTTAATGCTTCTGCTCATTTTTACATTGCCTCCTTACTTATCATTACGACGCTTGACGATGAACTTGTTCGTCGGGTTCTTCTTGGCGCGGGTCTTGTAACCCATAGCAGGCTTGCCCCAAGGAGTAACAGGGCCGGGACGGCCAACCGGGGACTTGCCTTCGCCGCCGCCGTGGGGGTGGTCGCAGGGGTTCATGACGGAGCCGCGGACGGTGGGACGGACGCCCATGTGACGCTTACGACCGGCCTTACCGATCTGAACGTTCTCATGGTCGATGTTGCCGACCTGACCGATGACCGCCATGCAGTTCGTGCGAACGATGCGGACTTCACCGGAGGGCATACGGATCTGAGCGTCGTTGCCATCCTTCGCCATCAGCTGAGCGGAAGTGCCGGCGGAGCGGACGAGCTGGGCGCCCTTGCCGGGATGCATCTCGATGTTGTGGATGACGGTACCAACAGGAATGTTGGCGATAGGCAGGCAGTTACCGGGCTTGATGTCGGCTTCGGCGGAAGAGATGATCTTGTCGCCGACGTTGAGACCGACGGGAGCGATGATGTAGCGCTTTTCGCCGTCTTCATACTCGACGAGAGCGATGAATGCGCTGCGGTTGGGATCGTACTCAAGGCGCAGGACGGTTGCGAACATATCCATCTTATCGCGCTTGAAATCGATGATACGGTACTTCTGCTTGTTGCCGCCGCCGTGATGACGGACGGTGATGCGGCCGTAGCTGTTGCGGCCAGCGTGCTTCTTGAGCGGCTCGAGCAAGCTGCGCTCGGGCTTTGCCTTCTTATCGACTCCCTCGAAGGCGGACACAGTCATGTGACGGCGAGAGGGGGTTGTGGGCTTATAAGTCTTAATAGCCATTTGTCATATCCTCCTTACACCATGCCTTCGAACATTTCGATGGTCTTGGAATCTTCAGTGAGCTGAACGTAAGCTTTCTTCCAGCTCTTAGTGGTACCCATGCGGCCGGCGCCGAGGCGCTTGTGCTTGCCGTTTACGTTGATGGTGTTGACCTTGGCGACCTTGACACCAAAAGCGGTCTCAACGGCGTTCTTGATCTCGACCTTGCCGGCGTCCTTCGCGACTTCAAAGACGTACTTCTTGTCGGCGACGGAGGCCATGGAACGCTCCGTGATAATGGGGCGGATAATGATGTCGTAAATGTTAGCCATTATGCGAACACCTCCTCGATTACTGCGAGGGCTTCCTTGTCGATGACGAGGTTCTTGGCATTAAGCAGGTCATAGACGTTGATGAGCTTTGCCGGAGCAGTGACAACACCGGGGATGTTGCGTGCGCTCTTGACAACGGTCTCGTTCACTTCAGGAGTGACAACGACAGCCTTGCCGGTCGCCTTGACGGCATCGAGGAAGTTGCGGAAGTCCTTGGTCTTGATAGCGTCGAGGGCGATCTTGTCAACGACAACGATCTCGCCGTTCTGAGCCTTGGAGGACAGAACAGACTTAAGAGCCAGACGCTTGACCTTCTTATTGAGCACATAGCTGTAGGTACGGGGCTTGGGAGCAAACGCGATGCCGCCGTGAGTCCACTGCGGAGCGCGGGTGCTGCCCTGACGGGCACGGCCGGTACCCTTCTGACGCCAGGGCTTCTTACCGCCGCCGGAAACCTCAGCGCGGGTCAGAGCGCTCTGCGTACCCTGACGGCAATTCGCCAGGTGATTCTTGACCACTTCATGGACAACGCTCATGTTCGGCTCGATACCGAAAATGGCGTCATTGAGTTCAACGCTGCCGACTTCTTTGCCGGTCATGCTGACAACTTTAATCGTAGACATTCTTCAAGCACTCCTTTCCTTACATGTTTCTGGCGGAAGCCTTCTGCGGGTTGCGGCCGGAAGCCTTCTGCGGGTTCTTGCTGATGTCGGCACCAGCCTGCTTGATCTTGTGGACCTTGACGGTGGTCTTGATGGTGACAAGGCTGCCCTTGGGACCGGGGATCGCGCCGCGGACGACAAGCATGTTCAGGTCGGGATCGACCTTGACGACTTCGAGGTTCTGGACAGTGACGGTCTCAACACCGTACTGACCGGCACCGATCTTGCCCTTGAAGATACGGGCGGGATCGGAAGTGGAGCCCATGGAACCGGCATGACGATGGACCGGGCCGCCGCCGTGAGTCATACGGCCGCGACCGGCACCCCAACGCTTGATAACGCCGCTGTAACCGTGGCCCTTGCTGGTGCCGGTCACGTCGACGAAATCGCCGCTCTTGAAGGTGTCAGCCTTGACGACAGCACCAAGCTCAAGCTCGGATGCGTTGTCGAGGTCGAATTCATGCAGGTACTTCTTGGGGGAAACGCCAGCCTTGTTCAGGTGGCCGAGTTCGGGCTTGGAGAGCTTGTTTTCGGAAACATCTCCATAACCCAGCTGAACAGCCTCATAACCGTCTTTTTCGGCGGTCTTCTTCTGAGTGACGACGCAGGGACCGGCTTCGATCACGGTGACCGGAATCACGTGGCCCTTTTCATCGAAGATCTGAGACATGCCAACTTTTTTGCCGATGATTGCTTTCATGTATGATCCTCCTAATAAGGTTATTGGTCGGCTTAGTTAGCGGCAACTCCCGCCATTGCTCTGCCGACTTGACCCCGCCCGTCTCACGCAAGTCAACGGGCTTTTGGGTAGAGCAACTAAATAAAGGATTGGGGATATGCGGTTTGAGGTCGCGTGTAATTTAATAATGTAACAATTACAGCTTGATCTCGATTTCCACGCCGGCAGGCAGCTCAAGGCCCATCAGAGCCTCAACGGTCTTGGGGGTGGAGTTGGTGATGTCGATCAGTCTCTTGTGGGTGCGGCGCTCGAACTGCTCACGGCTGTCCTTGTACTTGTGCACGGCACGCAGGATGGTGACGACTTCCTTCTTGGTGGGCAGAGGAATGGGGCCGGAAACGGTAGCGCCGGTGCGCTTGGCGGTTTCGACGATCTTCTCTGCGCTCTGGTCGATGACCTGATGGTCATAGGCCTTGAGGCGAATGCGAATCATTTCTTTTGCCATTTTGGTTTCTCCTTACATTTTGTACGGTTTTCTTGCTTTGTCGAAAGGCCGTACGGTGAGAGTTTTTCTTGTACGCTTATCCGTGCGTATCATTCCGGCTCATAGAAAAACCGGCGCGCATACACGGCCGGTCCACACATGGCGCAGCGATCTACGCAACGTACAGATACTTCTCTCAGCCGCCCGATTTTCGGACATACTCCCCGGAAGTTACCTCGCTCAAAGACGAGCAATCTCCCGGTTCATCGCAATTTGTCAGCTTTTGGGCAGGATCAGCCCAATCGCGGACTTGCATATAATACTAAAAAAAATTGTATCTGTCAATACAATTTTTTATTTTTAAAAAATTTTTTTGTTGCCGCCGCTGTGCGCTCCGCTTCTCCCCTTTTCCCATTCCGTAAGGTCATAATCATAGGTATCTTCAATATAAATAGGACACAGGAATACCGCTGAACCCCAGCAGAACGGAGGAGCTTTTATGGCAATGGCCTGGCTTTGGACGGGAATGGTTATACTCTCCCTGATTTTCGGTTTTCTGACCGGCAATATTTCGCTGCTCGGCAACGCCGCACTTGAGGGTGCAACTGCCGCAGTGGAGCTGTGCATCTCCATGGCGGGAATTATGTGCCTTTGGACTGGGGTCATGGAAATCATGAACCAGTGCGGACTTTCCGCTCTGCTTGCGCGCGCCTTTCGGCCTCTGCTCAAAAGGCTGCTTCCGGAAACCTGCCGCAGCGAGGAAACGCTCGCCACGATCTCGGCAAATCTCTCTGCCAATATGCTGGGACTCGGCAACGCCGCAACGCCGCTGGGAATCCGCGCTGCACGCGCAATGGCGTGTGGCTGCCGGGGCGTTGCCTCTGACGAGCTGTGCCTTCTGGTGGTGCTCAACACCGCCTCGATCCAACTGCTGCCTACAACGGTTGCCGGTGTCCGCAGCGCGATTGGCTGCGCCGAACCGTTTGACATTCTGCCGGCGGTTTGGCTCGCCTCCCTTTTATCCGTGTCGGCAGGACTTTTATCTGCCAAGCTATTCGCTCGTTTCTGGAAGGATTAAAGCCATGTCACTTACCACGCTCGTTGTTCCGGTCATTCTCTGCTTTACCGCCTGCTTCGCCATGCGTCGCCGCGTCGACGTTTACAGTGCTCTGACCAAGGGTGCCGAGGAGGGTCTGACCGTCCTGCTGCACATCCTGCCGTCCCTTATCGGTCTGCTCACTGCCGTATCCATGTTTCGCGCCTCCGGTGCAATGGAGTTTCTCGGCGCGCTTCTTGCGCCTGCGCTCGATGTACTCGGCATTCCGGCGGAGACGGCACCACTGCTTTTCATCCGCCCGATTTCCGGCAGCGGCGCACTTGCCGTCGGCTCGGAGATCATGGAAACCTATGGCGCCGACTCCTACATCGGGCGTGTTGCCGCCGTCATGCTTGGCTCAAGCGAAACGACTTTTTACACCATCGCCATCTACTACGGCTCCGCCGGCATCGTCAAGACACGCTACACCATTCCGGCAGCGCTGTGTGCCGATCTTGTGATGTTCTGGGCGAGCGCCTTTGCTGTGCGGCTTTTCATGGGAACATAAAGGAGAGCCTTACGGCTCCCCTTTGCGATACCTATATAGTATGTTATGTTTTCCGTCTGACTTGAATTTTGAAACTGTTTTTGCTCTGCACCCGACCGTCCATTGCGACGCGATAGCGAATCTCCAACAGTCCGCCGCGCTCAGATAGCTTTTTGTGAACGGTGTCCGTAGAAATCGCAAGCGTCAACGCGCCGTACGGGAGCACATATACTGAAGCGTGGGTTTTCCCCTCTTCAAATACCATCTCGCTTTTGAGTGTACCGCTGCGACGCAGCACCACGCGCTGCGCGCCGACAAGGATTGTCGTGTGCGTGCGCTCTGAGTGCTCCGTTTGCTCGTAGGACAGCACCCAGCCGTCCGCCGTATCCTCGAGCGTGCCGTCAGCGGTCAGCTCGATTTTGTCCGTCTCGCCGCCATCATATTCCTGTTCACCGCGTACGGTGAGAAAAACTTCGTATTTCATACTGCTCCTGTTTTTTGTTTATTATAGAATGCACCGCAAAAGCAGACATGTAAATTTTCCTGCTTTGCTCGTTTTTCCCTGTTTTTACTATGGCATTTTCCCCGACGCGGTGCTATAATGACCGCAAAGCAAAAATTCCTTTCTCCCGAGGAGGCACTTTCTATGGAACTGAAACTGACGGAAAAGCAATTCCGTCGCCTTTTAGACTTGGTCTACGTCGGCAACTGGGTGATGAACTCCACGCGCGGCGAAGACCGCATCCGTGAGTATGACGATGTGGAGAGCACCGTGTTCTCAAACTGCATTGACCACGGTATGATCCCATTGGTCGAGAGCTATCGCGGTGAGCTGATCCCCTCCCGTGCCTTTGCCGAGGGTGGCATCCACGAGGCGATCATGGCGTACGAGGACACGATGTTCTTTGAGATCCTTGCCCAGGAACTTGCTCTGCGCGATATGGACAGCGATGCTCCCACGCCCGAAAACTATGAGGAGCTGCGTGAGCGCATGGATGCGTACTTAGGAGAATTTGAACAGCACGGCACCGATCACATCACCGTTGAAATGTAATAGATTTTCACCCCGTCTTTTTGGCGGGGTGATTTTTTCAGTCTTTGATTGCTTTGGTCGTCCACTTGTTGCCGCGGTAGCGTGCGTAGAAAATCACGCTGCGTACAAGCCAGTCCAGCACGGCATGCGCCGCCCAGACGCCGATGACGCCATAGCCCATAAATTTCCCGAAAATATAGGCAAACAGGACGCGCACCAGCCACATTGTGAGCATACTGACTGTCATCGTAAACTTCGCATCACCTGCGGCGCGCAGCACCGTCGGGAACATGAACGACGGCAGCCACAGGAAGATGGACGAAACGCCATGGATCAGCGCAACGGCAATCGCCAGGCGCTCCGCCTCGGGCGAAACATCGTACACGCGCATAATGAGCGGCAGCAGTGCAATAATCAGAAGATTCACCGCCGCCATGATGGCATATGCCGCCTTGGAGACCTTTTTGACATAGTATCGTGTCGCGCAGTAGTCCCCCGCGCCGACACATTCGCTCACGACCGTGGTGAGCCCCAGGTCGATCGCCTGACCGGCGCAGACGTGGAAATTCCCCAGCGTATTGCCGATGGCATTGGCAACGATCGACGGCGTGCCGAAGGTGGAGATCAAGCTGAAAAGGACAAGCCGCCCCAGGTAGAACATGCCGTTCTCCACACCGCTGGGAATGCTGATGTAGAAAATATTGCGCAGCATTCGGCGATTTGGGCGAAAGGCGCGGACATCGGACAAGTGCAGTGTGAGCTTTTTGTTGAAAAGCATGGCGACAATCACGACTGCCGCCACCGTGCGGGAAACGAGCGTTGGGATTGCCACGCCGGCAACATCCATGCCGAAGCCGAAGATCAGAATTGCGTTGCCTGCGACATTGATGGCATTCATCAGGAGTGATACCTTGAGCGAAATATCGCTGCGCTCCATGGTGCGAAACAGCGCAGCACCGCCATTATAAAGCGCGATGCCGGGGATCGACGCCATGACATAGCTGTAATATACATTTGTCTGCTGCATAACGTCCGGCTCGATGGAGCCGAAAATCGTGGTCAGCACCCATGTTTTGAATAGATACAGCAGCGCCACAAAGGAGAAAGACACCACACCGAGCAGCGCAATGAGCTGCTGACCGGCGCGGCAGGCGTTGCCCTGCTCCCTACGCCCGATATACTGTCCTGCCACAGCGGCGCCGCCGGTCGCCATGGCGGAAAAGACATAGATCATCAGATTGCTGATCGCATCGACCAGCGAAACCGCAGAGATCGCCGCATCGCTGACCGTTGAGACCATCAGTGAGTCGGCAAGTCCGACGGTGATGGCAAGAAGCTGCTCAAGCAGCAGCGGCCCGATGAGGGACACCAGCTGGCGATTGGTGAAGTTGATTTTAAACCGGTTGTTCAGCGGCGTATTCGGCTCCATTTGGCATCCCCCTCTCTTCTTCGTTTCGCTACGTATCTTATGCTTTGCCGCGTCCTTTGTCAATGAGATGCGGCAAAATTTGCGTTTCCCGTTCCTGCACCGGAATCTCCGTTTTTTCTCAAAAACAGTACAAGCGTCACATTCCTCATTGCTCTTTTTCTCGGACTGATATATATAGTATCCGGCCTCGGTGGTCTGCTGGCCGGTGATCCGGACCGCCAGATCGTTGAGCATTTCCTTCATCTTGGTCAACAGAGTGCCGATACCATCAATAATGTTCCAACTGGTGTCCTCGGAAGTCTTGCTCTCGTTCAGGTTAGTTTCCAGCAGCTTGCTGCCGTTGTTGTTCACTTCCAGATTCAGACCGCTCAAGTCACCATACTGACGGAAATCAAAGGTCACTTCAACCGTATAGGTGCCGTCGTCATTCTTGGTGATGAGATATGCGTCATTGCCGGCTTCACGAAGATCACCTCGAATCAATTTACAAGTTTACTATACGACAGAGTGGTTGCAGTTCGGTTACAGTTAGAAAAAAGTCGAAAACTTTCGAAAAGTTTCCGACTTTGCTGTAACCAATCAGGCGAAATATCGTTTTTTCAATAACCGCAAGAGTTCCATTTCACTGGAAAAGGCTTCCCGAAACGAATCGCTTCGCCCTTCTATGTATCCCTGCCAATTGGAGTTGCGGCGGCTGACAATATGCAGCCAGAAGGAATCCACTGCGCCACTCTGATCTGTCACACTCTCCAACGGCATCCCCTCGGTCTTTTCCGGCTTTCCAGACTCCGGTGCGTCTGTAAAGCGGCGGATGCGGGTGTAGGACTGGGGCGCGTTTTTCTGCTCCAGAAATCCCTCCACCTGCAAAAGGAGCGTCGCTGCATCCGAAAAGGACAACGGCGTATGCAGATTACAGCTGTAAACCCGGCCGCTGATGGTGTCGCTCACCTGATCTACGCAGACAAGCAGCGCATTTTGATAGAGACTGGTGTGTTGCTGCATGATAGGCTCCTTTCTTAATAGGGTGGGCGGCTTATGGGGAGAGTTGCCTCCGGAGATTCCGGGTAAGAGGCCACCAGCGCACCGCGAACCACCAGACGGTGATCCGCCACGCCGATGGGCGTACAGGTGGTGAGCGTAATGCATCCGTATCCCCGGTTGCGGATAGGGTCCCAGTTGTCCGGCAGGATCACTTCCGTGCATTCCCAGAGGTACTGATAGACAGTACCATTATATATTAAATAGAGATAGTCCCCTTCTGTCAGGGTATTTAAATAGTAGAATTTACGGGAGGCCACCGGACGACCGTTGCGCGTTCCGTTGCGATGTCCGGCAATGGACACGTTGCCGTTTTCCTCTGTGGGAAGCTGGGCATAGGGATACAAACCGTCACCGGCTGCCAGCTTTTTGCCGGAGACCCCGTCTAAAATACCCTCGTTGATCTCCAACTTAGGGATCACCAGGCGCATACTGCCGGACTGGTATTCCCTTCGGGCATCCGAGACATACAATTCCCCCACGGCATCCTCGCTGTTTGACGGCGCGGCGGTTTCGGGAATGCCCTCCAGAATGAAAAAGTCTATTTCTTCTTCCGCAGTATCCTCCATTGCCTCGTAGTCCATAGGCTGATTCGAAATCTGGGGGATCTCCACCGGTGTCTGCTGCATCCAAAGCATGGTCAACCCGCTGCCCAGCGCAAGGAAGGCAAGGCAGAGCAGTAATATAAAAATCACTTGTTTTCCTTTTTTCACAGGGCAACTCCTTCACTGTTAAAGAGTTCCAATGCCCGGACCGTGTAACGCAGCTGCGCAATCTGGCGGCGGCACTTCTGGTAAAATGCCTTTTCGATGCGCTCACAGACCATCAGGCTGTTTTCATAGTTTGCCGAGGGTAGCATGACCGCAAACTGCCTACCCGAGTACTGGGATACCACGTCACCCTGCCGCAAGCTGTTTTTCAGCGCCTTGCGCAGCTGTTCCATAGCGTAGATTTGCGTCTCCAGCGCAAAGCGATATGCCGCCTGATTGTACTGCATGTGGTAATAGGCGCTGCGCATGGTATGCCAGGTGGATTGGGTATTTTTCGGCAGGAATTCCCCCTGATACAATCCCATTGCCTTCCGATAGTTTTCCAACTGCAGAGAAACCGGAGTCTCCTCCCCTTCACATGCCCGGAGGAGCGACTCAAACTCGTCCGCATCCACCTTGCAGGAGATCTCGGGGTTCCATTGGTAGGCGCCCCAGGAGGACACGATGGGCTGACACTCCTCGTCGTTCCACAGGGGAAGCAGCAGCTTTCGCAGGCGGAAAATCAAAGTTTTCAGTGCGCTGGTGGGGTTTTGTCCATCTTCCTCGTCCCAAAACTGCTCAATGAGTTCCGTTTGCGGAACAGGCCGATGGCGGTTGAGGATCAGGTAGGCCAAAACTGTCCACATTTTCTGGGAACGGTAATCCTTTTCCGCCAGAACCCGCTCTCCGCGCGAGAGGGAAAACTCCCCAAACAACACCACGCGAATTTCAATCGGTTCCCGTTTCATCATCTGTCCCCATCCCCCATTTTCATAACTACTGAGTTATATCATAAAGCAGGCGGAAAAAGATTGCAAGAAGTCGAAAAGAGTTGGATGGCCGTTGCACCGTCCTTTGCCGGATTATCGGGAAGGAAGATCGTGCGAAAGAAACCCGGGAGGGTGTCTTTCGCGGTTTTGATCATAAGTTTTGCAGCTTTTTTGAAAGTTGCAAAACTTTCTCAGCTTGTCGAAAATCATTTTTCGACAAGCTGAGAAAAAGGACGCCTCACGGCGTCCTTTTTCAATATAAGATGGAAGATTGGATGAAAAGAAGCTATTGTCTCTTGCAGATACAAAGATAAAGGACGCTTGTTAACAAAGTTCGGGGAAATTTATTAAAAAAGTATTAAATACCGCACGGTATTATGTTAAGTTCGAAGCTTGCGAAAGAATTCTTCCAACTCCTGCCGGCATTCCCGCTCCAGAATGCCGCCGACAAGTGATGGCGTATTGGGAAAGCTCTCCATGAATAGGTTCAGCACGCCACCGCAGGCGCCCATGTTCTCATCACGCGCACCGTAGTAGACGCGGGGGATCCGTGCATTGATGATCGCTCCGGCGCACATGGGGCAGGGCTCCAGCGTGACATAGAGCGTACAGTCGTCCAGCCGCCACGAGCCAAGGTTTTCATTTGCCTCGGCGATCGCCTCCATTTCGGCGTGGGAGGCTGTGGCTTGTTTCTCTTCTCTGCGGTTGCGGCCGCGGCCGATCACCTCGCCGCCACGCACGATCACGCACCCGACCGGAACCTCACCGTGCTTCGCCGCCTCCTGCGCAAGCGCAAGCGCCTCTTTCATGTATGTCTCGTGTTCCATACGAATCTCCTGTTTGATATTTGGAATAATTGTCCATACTTCTCGTAAACTGAACTGTCAGAACGAGGAGGACCGCTCGTCAAAAAATCCTTTTTCGACAAGCGGAGCAAGTTTTGCAGCTTTTTTGAAAGCTGCAAAACTTATGATCAAAACCATGAAAGACGTCCCCTCACGGGTTTCTTTCACACTATCTTCCTTCCCGAAGACTTTACTCCTCTTCGTTTTTCGACAGTCTGACGAGGAGGAAACTTTATGCGCAAAGTCAATCTGCTTCGCTGTGACGTCGCAAGTGACAGCTCACTGCAAAGTCTATTTACCGATCTGTCCGAAATGCGTTTCGCACTTTCACAGGCATATGAGCGCTTCAACAACACCGTGGAGCCAGAGCTTGTGGACGCCTGCGTGTTTGAGATCAATGCGGTCCAGTCGCGCTACAACTACCTGCTGCGTATCATCAAGGAGCGCGGCGGAGAAGCCGAGCGCAGGACCTGTTCCGAGGGGGTATGTTCATGGATTTAGAAAGCAAAGTCGCCCTTGCGCTGCTGTGCGCCTTTCTGGTGCTTGGTGTCGTGAGACTGTTCGCTGCGCCGCTGAAATTTGCACTCAAGGTCATCCTCAATACGCTTTTGGGCTTTCTCGCCTTGTTTCTGCTTGGTCTCACCGCACCGCTGACAGGGTTTGCGCTGGGGCTGAACCTGTTCAATGCACTCATCATCGGCATACTGGGTGTGCCGGGACTTGTTCTGCTGGTGCTGCTGCAGGCGGTGTTTATCTGAGGCTACATACACAGATCGTATTATTTCGACACAGTAATACGATCTGTAATCATTTTTCAACCATTTCCCAGCCCTTAAGCGGATACCGCTGCATACCGCCGAAGATCTTCTGCTTGAGATCGGGGTACTTTTTCTCCAGCTCTGCGATCAGCTCCTTGACCTCCTGACGGCGGCTGGTGCCGTTAAGCGGGCAGGGATTGTGGACGACGGGCAGCTGCAGACGGTTCATTGCCGAACGCACCTGTTTCTCCCTGACATAGAGCAGCGGTCGGATCTGCGTAACGTCCATGCGGCTGAGGTACGTCACCGGCTGGAAGCAGCCGATGCGCCCTTCAAAAAGCATATTCATAAGGTACGTTTCCACGGCATCGTCAAAATGGTGCCCAAGTGCGATCTTCTTGATGCCGCGCTGCGTGATGGCGGTATTCAGTGCGCCGCGTCGGAGCTTTGCGCACAGCGAGCAGGGATTCGACTCCTTACGGTCTTCAAACACGATCTCATAGATCGGCACTTCCACGCGCACATACTCCACGCCCAGCTCCTTGCAAAAATCCGAAACGGGCGTAAAGTCCATGCCCGGTGTTCCTCCGTCGATCGTCAGTGCGATGAGGTCAAAGTGCTTGGGGTAAAAGTTTTTCAGTCTTGCAAGGGCGGCAAGCGTCAGCAGAGAATCCTTTCCGCCGGAGACGCCGACAGCAACCGTCTCCCCCTGCTGTATCATGTCATAGTCCTCAATGCATCGGCGGACAAGTCCCAATATTTCCTGCATAGGCAAACCTTTCTGTACATTTTTTCATTTGCTGTTTTAGAAAACAAGAGATAAATCGAGAAAACAAGAGATATTTCAAGTTATCTGTTAGCTAAATCAAATTATTGTTGACATTTTCCCATGTGAGTGCTATAAATATCCTTGTTCCGATTTTAACAAGGGACAGGAAAAATGTAAAGCACAAGCTTTCATTCATAGATTAAATGGAGGAAAACACACCATGTCCACTTTTATGGCGAACAAGGGCAACATCGAGCGTAAGTGGTACGTCATCGATGCCGCCGGCAAGCCCATGGGCAAGACCGCTGTTGCTGCAGCCGATCTTCTCCGCGGCAAGCTCAAGGTTACCTACACCCCGCACGCTGATTGCGGTGACAATGTCATCATTATCAACGCTTCCAAGGCCATCCTCACCGGCAACAAGATGGAGCAGAAGTACTATCGTACTCACTCCGGTTGGGTCGGCGGTCTCAAGGAGACCAAGTACCGCATCCTCATGGAGCAGAAGCCCGAGCTCGCCATGCGCGTTGCTGTCCGCGGCATGATGCCCCGCAACACCGTGACCAAGGACTCCCTCAAGCGCCTGCACATCTACGCTGGTGAAGCTCACGAACAGCAGGCTCAGAAGCCCGAAGTCTTCGAAGTCAAGTAAGGAGGATATGAAGAATGTATCAGTCTAAGAAGCCTTATCTCTACGGCACCGGCCGCAGAAAGTCCTCCGTCGCTCGCGTGCATCTGTTCCAGAACGGCACCGGCGCCATCACCATCAACGGTCGTGACATCGACGATTACTTCGGTCTCGAGACCCTGAAGATGGTCGTCCGTCAGCCCCTGGTCACCACCGAGGAACTCGGCAAGGTCGACATCGTTGCTACCGTCGAAGGCGGCGGCGTTTCCGGTCAGGCCGGCGCTCTGCGTCACGGCATCGCCCGCGCTCTGCTGCTTGTCAACCCCGAATACCGCACCGCTCTCAAGAAGGCCGGTTTCCTTACCCGCGATCCTCGTATGAAGGAGCGCAAGAAGTACGGTCTCAAAGCCGCCCGTCGCGCACCTCAGTTCTCCAAGCGTTAACAAAACCGCTCAAAATGCCCGAAAACTTCGGTTTTCGGGCATTTTTTTGCTCTATGTCAATAGTTGCGGTAGAGGCTTTTTTCAAAAACAGTGCCGGAGCTTTCGCTCCGGCACTGTCGCGCTATTTTGTTTGGTTCGTTCTCTCCGCGGCGATTACAGCGTGAAGTACATACGGGTGCTGGAATCCATCATACGGATGAGGATGGTGGCAACCTCGCTGCGCTTGATGTTGTCGTTTGCGCCGAAGGAACCGGTGGTCTTGCCCGGGGTGTTGGCATAACCGGTCAGGATGCCGGCCTTATAGAACGTGTAGATCTTGGCGTTGGTGGAATCGTTGGCAAGATCGGGAATCTTGGTGATGCTGTTTCTCACAACATAGTCGGTCGCGGGAAGAGCATTATAGAAGACATCCACATACTCTCTGCGGGTCACTGCGGTGTTAGCCTTGGCAGCAGTGGGGGCAGAAACAATGATTCCATTCTTGATGGCATAATCCACATAGCTGTCATACCAGTTGCCGGTCTTGCTGTTTGTCAGCGTCACTGCACCGTCCTTCTTGAGCTGATGCATGCAGGCGGCAAGCTTGACCGCTTCCGCGTAGGTCATGTTGTCGTTGGGATTGAAGGTCGTGGCGGTCTTGCCGTCAATGAGACCCATGTTGTAGGCGCTCTTGACGTTGTTGTAGTACCATTCACCGATCTTCACGTCGGTGAAGTTCATAACGCGCTGCGGAGCGACCGTGATCACAACCCAACCGCTGACTTCCACGTCATCATCGTTCTTATCTTCGCCGTAAGCGGTGAAGGGGATATAGACCTTGGTGCTGGTGGCGGTCAGATTTGCGCCCTTGAAGACAACATCGCCGATCTCATAGTCGGTCTTGCTGTCAGCATCGTAATAGAACTTATCGCTCGTCTTGGCGAGAGCGCCCGTATAGAGCGTGTTGTAGGAAGCATAGAGCACGCCCTCGAGCGTCGTGGGAAGCTTGTCGAACTTAACGTAGTCAAGCTCGCCCTTGCTGTATTCATCGGTGAAGAAATCTTCAAAGTCAGACGCCTTGAAGGTAACCACAGCGCCGGCGGCATTGGTGTACTTGATGTCCTCGTGAACAACGCTCACAACGACAGTGCCGTCAAATTCGTGTTTGTCCTTGTCGCTGTCGGTGGCATTGATGGTAAAGTCGATAGAAACGGTGTCCTTGACGTTCTTGCCGATGGCGAAGGTGACCTTGTCCATATCCTTGCAGGTGGTGGAGGAAGTCATCTTGGCGCCGTTGTAATACAGAACGCCATCGCCGGAGGAGGGCAGCTCAAAGTCAACATCATCGAGGGTGATCTTCGTGGATGTCTTGCTGGTGATGACATCCTCGTCGTAGGCGATCTCCTTCATCAGGGAAACGAAATCGTCATGCTCAAAGGTGACGGTCTCGCCGGCAACGCCGCTGTACTTGATCTCATACGCCTTCTGATAGACCGTGATGGTGCCGGTGGAGGCAACATCGTTCTTGTCGAGCGCGACCACGTAGAGCACGCACTTACCGTTGGAGAAATCATCCTCATCCACGGTGATCTTGTCGTTCTTGTCGTTATGATCCCAGGTGGAATATTCCTTGTACATGCTGTCCTTGAAGGAATCCGAACCGTCATAGACGTACAGATCCTCATAGGTGACCTTAAAGGTCACATCAGAGTCTGCCTTGGTGGCATAAACGCTGTCCTTGATCTCGCCCTTGGATGTGACGTCGATGGTCACGGTCACTTCGTAGCTGCCATCCTTCGTTTCGACACTGGCGGTAAAGCTTGTCGTTCCGAGGAAACCGGCGTCCGCCTTGAAGTAGAGGGTGGCGGGCATTTCATCGCCTGCAAACGCATCCGCAGCCTTGCAGGTGCTCTTGGTGTAGAAATCGCCGTGGCTCACGGCTGCATCGGCAATGGTGATTTTCTCAACTTTGGGTGTGCTGCCGAGATCTTCAAAACTCTTGATCTTCTTTGCAACATCGCTCTTCAGCGTATTGTAGGAAATGCCGAAGCTGCTGCCGTTGGCAACGCTGCCGGCAGACACAGAGAGCGTTTCCGCGGTGAATTTGACTGTCGCCGTGTAGCTCTTGCCGAGATATTTGGCGGTGACAGTAACGTCCGCGCTGCCGTTGCCCACTGCGCTGACCACGCCGCTGCTGCTGTTCACGGTAACAACATCCGTGTCAGAGGACTTGTAGCTGTACTCTGCCCCAGCGATCTTTCCATTCTTGGTGTAGCTGCCCTCTGTTGCCTTGGCATACAGATAGACCTTATTGGTCAAATCAAACGTAGCATCGCCCTTGAGCTTCTTCTGTGTCGAAGTGACTTCAGACTTCATGGCAAAGTTGTCGTTGATCACCGTGATGGTGCAGGTGTCTGTATACTCAGTGGAATCCTTCTTGGCAACGCACTTGATGGTGTACTCAGTTTCTGCTGCCGTCACAGACGGTGCCTTCCAAGTGAGTGTGGATTTGGTGCCGCTCAAGCTCTTGAAAGAGCTGTCGCCGTCCTTCTGATAGCTCCAGGTGTACTTTGCACCGGAGATTCCGGGGAGCTCAGCCGTAAACTTAACGCTGACGCCCTCGATCACCTCAGTCACATCGTCTTCGGCGGTGACGGTCAGGCTATTCCCACCTGCGTTCGCAGGCAGGACAACAAGGCTCATTGTGAGCGCAAGTGTCAGCACCAGGGATAAAAACTTTTTCATAAGCGTTCGTCCTTTCTTCTCTTTCCGGAGTCAATCCGGTAGTTTTCTGTCTGCATTATACCACGCGCTTTTCGAAAATGGAATAGGCAAACAAAATTTAACAGTTTCTTCTTATTTGGAACACTTCTTGGACGAAGCACGGGCGGATTTTGTTGCACGGCAGGAAAAAATTTTTTTGCAGAAAAATTGCGGTGCGGTTGTACCAAACCGTACCGCTTATTGCGCTTATTTGTCACTTAATTGTAACATCGTTATTGTTTTGATGTTAACATAACGCAAAAAGTAATAAGATTCTTATTACCTTGGTTCAAAAAGTGCGGATTTTTTGCTATCGCACACAAAAGTAATAAGATTCTTATTACCGGAAAGGAAAAGTAATATGAATCATACCACCTATTATCAGCTCTCCCTGTGGGAGCAGGACGACCGCATTATGCGCGAGGACTTCAACGACAACAACCGGAAAATTGACGCGGCACTGGCGGAAAAGCCCTATGTGACCGGCTCTTATACCGGAGACGGAAAAAACAGAGAGGATGGCGGCCAGTTCATCGAGTTGGGCTTTCGCCCCAGCATGGTCATCGTCGGCAGTAACGATTTTTTTGCAAGCGTGACCTTCAAAATCAACCAAACCTTGTTTGACAACCCGCTCTATTCCGACTTCACCCCCTTTTCGGACACAGGTTTTGCGGTTTGCAATCGCGACGACGAGGGCGTCAGCTTCATTAATCTGAATCGAAACGGCACGTTCTACTGCTACACCGCCTTCCGCTGAGGGCAAAAAAAGATTCCGGCTCAAAAGAGCCGGAATCTTTTTTCATGAGTTGCTTGATCCAATAATCGTCAAAAACGATTAGTACAGCACACGCTCAGCAAAGATGTAGTAGGTAACATTGGAAGTGCCAGTGGTGACATTAGCAGCAGTCAGATCGCCACCCATCTCGATGGTCTGAACCAGAGTGGAACCGTAGTAGTAGTTAGGAGTGCTGGAAGTGTGGTGGCCAACAGCGCTGAACACGCAAACGTGATGGTTGGTGCTGTTGGTGTACTCGAATGCAGCCTCACCAACTGCCACATAGGTCTCATCGCCAGTGCCCAGAGAGCTGACCGTAGTATCTTCCTCGTAATTGTACACGGTAACCTTGACAAAACCGGTGGTGATGGTCACGTCATCGCCGTTCGTAACCCACGTTGCACCTACCATGTTGTCATAGTCATATGCACTGCTAGCAGCCACCTTGGTGCCGTTGACGTCAACATAGGTACCAGCAGATGCAAAAGCGGCGAAGTTAATATCGGAGTTGCAGGACTTTGCAACGGGATCATCATCATCCACGGTCAGCAGATAGTACTCAGTATAGATGTCGATAACGCCGCTATAGGCATCATCTGCATTAACGACATAGTTAGTGCCGTAGGGGAAATAGCTGTCCTCACCGGCAACATAACCGGTACCGTCATCGTAGTACCAATCATAGACAATGATTTCATCGCCAACAGCGGCATCAGCCTTGACCTGAACGTCGTTCACATACACGTAGAAGGTATCGTGTTCGCACTCAGCGATCTCAGCGTTGGTCAGGAAGATAGCCACAGCGGTGGTGGGAGTCTTCTTGGAGGCGATCACATAAGCGTAGTCATACTTCTCAAGCATCTTGGAGGTCAGGTCAGTTGCCTTGCCCTTGCCGTCCTCGGTCGCATAGGTGGTGTTGGAGTTGATGTTCAGAGCAACCAGTTCGCCGTTAACATTATAGACCTTCAGAACGCCAGCGCCGATGGAAGCATCCTCGGTGGACACGCCATAAGCGACATAGTCCTTATCGTTGACTTCGGCAACAAGACCGCCGCAGTACTCAGCGTCATCAACGGGCTCGAGGCCGAACGTGCCGTCATCAAGGTCAAATGCAACTGCGCCGTCAACCATGTTGGCCTTGAACATCATGCCCTGAGACGCTTCGAGGAAGTACTTAATCATGTTGGTCAGAGCTTCCTTGGTGACGTTGTCTTCAGCAGGAATGGTGAGCTTAGCCGTGACAGCGTCGGTCTTGCCGTTCATGTCGATCGCACCGGTGAAGGTGATGGTCCAGGTGGTGCTGACGACATCGCCGTCAACCTTGTTGTCCTTGGACTTCAGGGTCAGCTTAGCTTCCTTGTTGGTGAAGAACAGGAAGTTCTCGGTCTCCTTGTGCTCCTCGTCGGCATCGCCCTTGACGAAGACGAACTCAGCATAGTCCTCATCGGAATCCAGGACGTAGTCGATCTCGCAGTCGCTGTAGTCAGCGATCTTCTCGTAACCGGTAACGGTCTTGTAGGTGTACTTGCCCTCTTCGCCGGAGCGGATCAGGAACATGGTGTCGTTGTCGGCGTAAACGCCGTCAGCGATCTTGGAAACGCCGGTCTCGATGGAAGCGTTGACATCGACATTCTCAACAATCTCGAGCGTGTACTCGTCCTTGTCATTGACGGAGACAGCATACAGGTTCAGAGCAACGAGATCCGTGTTTTCCTTCTTGTTGTAGGAGATGTCGCCCAGATCGATATTGTCGATCTCCTTGATGACGACATCGTTCTTCTTGGAGCCGTCCATGAACATGAGGTCAGCGATGACCTTGTCGTCGGACTTCACGTTGTCCTTCCACTCGATCTCAGTGATGATACCGTAGGTGGTGGGCTCAACGATCTCGATGGCGCCGATGACGTTGCCGTACTGATCGAAGTACCAGGTGTACTTGGCTTCATCATCCAGGCCGGCGTCGTCCTTCTCAAAGTTGACAGCGTCGAAATAGGTCTTGTCGCCGATCTCGTGCTTGTCAGCGTTCAGGTAGATGTAGGTCTGCTTAGCGTCCTTGCTCTCAGCCTTGCCGAGGATGACGGACTTGGTATCAGTGTCGTTCACGTTGACGAGAACGATGTCGCCCTTGGCGTACTTGAAGTTGGCTTCGTCGCTCTCCAGAGTGAACTCGTCAGCACCCCAGGGGGTAACAGTGATGGAAGCGGGGGTCTCAACGTGGTCATTCTTATCCTTCTCGAGCTTGTCAACGTCGGTGACCTTGGCGAGATAGGTGTCGATCACAACAACGCGATAGCCGTCGTCGCCCATGTCGAAGATCTCAACGAGCTGGCCCTGAGCGCCGAAGGTAGTGGTGGTGTCTTCGATTTCAGCATCAGCAACAGTGCCGTCACCATTGACATAGGTATCTTCGATTTTGAGCTCATTCTTTTCGCCGAGCTTCTTGAGGATGTCGCACTGCTTGGTGGCGACAGTAAAGCTCATAGCGGGCTTGTCAGCGATGGTAGCATAGAGAACGTCCTTGGTGTCTTCGTCATAGCTTTCGTTGTCGTTCTTATCGGCATACCAAACGTAAGCGGGACGGCCCCAGTCGTCATCGCCATAGTCAGCATCCTTGGCAAGATTGAAGTTCTTCCAGCCGAGGGTGTTGTTCAGAACCTTATCGTAACCGCCATCAGTCAGAGCGCCGCGGATGTTGTCGAGAGTGACACCGACATAACCGAAAGCGGAGGTGTAGGTGACGGTGTTGACGTAGGCAGCAACCTGGAACAGGAGCTCAGCAACGAGCTCACGGGTAGCGGCGGTCTTCAGGGAGACAGCCTTGACGTTCTTGAGAGCGCCAACCTGCTGTGCGATCTGGGCAACATGGAGTTCCCAATCGGTGCCTTCGAATTCGCCGTTCTTGCCGTAACCGA
>JAUMWI010000054.1 GCA_030529725.1 Eubacteriales bacterium
CGGTATCCTCCGGAAAGGTTGAAACTTGTTTTCAACCTTGAGTATCTCCCTTTTTCGATACTCTAATCATACAAAGTTTTGAGCTTATTAAAATATCCAATTCTGTAAATTTTTATAAGACCAGATTGAGCGTACAGAAAAAGAGAAAGATACATTTCAGCGCACACTTTTTCATTGACACGGACAAGGAGCACGCGCTATAATAAAAACCGACCGACCGGTTGGTCGGTTTTTAGCTTTTACCAAAGGAAGTGTTCTTGATGAAACGATTTTTTGCTTTACTGATGCTCGGCGCGATGCTGTTTGCGCTGATGCCGTTTGCTCTGGCGGAAGATATGAAAGAGATGCCGGGGGAGGCAGCGGCGGAGGAGACCATGTACAGTGCCAGTGCATCCAGTGTGCAGTATGCCAATAGGGTCAACAATACGGCGACCTCGATTGCATTTGGCGAGCTGCGAAGAACGCTGAATACATACAATTACAGTGTCAAGGCTTTGAATGAGGCAATTGACGCAGCTGACGGTGCGGACCGGCAGATCCGCCAGAGTATTTCAAGTCTGAAGGATCTGCAAGCGCAGTATGTTTCCTTCCAATCGAACGCGGGAGTGGCAGCTGCGGCTTGCGCTGATAATCCGGCGGTTGCGCAGGCCTTTGGAGACCTGTATGCCTACTGGACCATCAATATTGCGACAGTCGGCGGACAGATCGCGGATCTGGAAGCGCAGCTTAAAAATAATGTCACGGTGGAAACCACGCAAAACACCTGCAGTGATACGATCAATCAGATCGTCAAGGGCGCGGAATCGCTGTATATCGGCATTTTGAAGATGGAGCTTGCTTTGGGCGATGCGCAGCGCGGAGTCGATGCGCTTGAGCGCGTGGTAAATCTGACGGAAAAGCAGAAAGAGATCGGCATGGCTTCGGATTACGATGTTGAGAGCATCCGGTATCAATATGCGAATGCCGCAAGTCAGCTTGACAGTCTCCGGTATCAGATCAAGACCAGCAAAATAACGCTGGAGGGCATGCTCGGTATGGATCTGAGCGGCACGGTGGCACTGAGCACCCCTGTGATGCCGACGAATCAGGAAATTCTCGGGGTTGATTACGACGGAGAACTCTCCAGAGCAACCGGACGCAATGTCGATGTGATGAATGCAGAGGCAAAGTATCACGGTGACAGTGCGGACGGCAGCTATGAGAGTGTACGCGCAGCAAAGGATACGTTTGCTTACAAGTTTAAAATCGTATGTCTTGATGTGCCTGAAAAGCAGCGCCTGGCGGCTGTCGCCGGGGATGCAGTGACCTATCAGCAGCGCACCTTTGAGATTGCAGCGAAAAAGTATGAATTGGGCATGCTCTCGCGTGAGGAGTATCTTAATGCGCAGAGCGAATGGGAAGGCGCAAAAACAGCTCTCATGAGCGCGAAGCTTGACCTGTTTACTGCCTATCGCGCTTATATCTGGGCAGTGCAGTACGGCGTTGTCTAAAGGAGGAAGCAAAAATGAAAAAGATTCTTGTTCTGATTCTCGCCGCTTTTCTTGTGATGGGTCTTGCCGCCTGCAATGAGGGGGAAATTGCTGTTCCCGGCGGAACCGCCGTTGAGGTGCAGACGGTTGCATGTGCTGACATTGCTACGGAGGATACGGTGACCGGTATGGTGGTTGCCGGCGGTGACCTTCCCGTGATGGCTCCGATTGCCTGCAAGGTTGCCGAGGTCTATGTCCGGGCAGGTGATACCGTGAAAAAGAACGATCCGCTTTTCAAGCTTGACACTGCGGATATCCGTGATCTTTACGGAACACTTCTCAACACCTATTCCAGCACCAAGTCTTTGCTCGATGAATCGGTCAGACAGTCAAAACAGACCTATGAAAACATGAAGGTGCTCTTTGAAATGGGTGCCGTTTCGCAGAATCAGCTTGACCAGACAAAGCTTGCTGTGCTGCAGGCGGAGAGCACCCGGGAAAGCACCCTTGCCCAGCTTGGCGTCAAGGATGTTGTCGATGCACTGAGTGACCCCGTTGTGCGCGCTCCTGCCGATGGCACGGTTGCTGCCATCAATGTGAAGAAAGGCGTGCAGACAAGCAACACGAGTGTTGCTGCGGTCGTTTCGGAAATTGCCCGTCCGCAGCTTACTGTCAGTGTCTCTGAAGTTCTGCAGCCGCAGCTTTCCGCTGGGGACACCGTTACCGTCGTGCTGCCGTCTCTTGACAACAAAGAGGTGGAGGGTGTGATTCTCTCCGTTGCCTCTGCCATCAGCCAGAGTACGGCGCTCTATGAGGTGCAGATCGCGCTTCCGGAGGATCTGGAGGTTTCTATCGGTATGTTTGCCAAGGCGGTGTTCCATACGGACAGTCGCACCAAGGCTGTTGTGGTACCGACTGAGGCCATTCTCACGCAGGAGGATACGCAGTACGTTTACATCGTCAGGGATGATGCAGCCTATCGCGTGGAGGTGACGACCGGACTCATCGGCGCGACAGAGACCGAGATTCTCTCCGGCCTGTCCGGCGGTGAACAGCTGGTCGTCCGTGGGCAGAGTTACCTTTCTGACGGCGCACCCGTTCGGATTACGGAGCGTGGTGCAAAATGAAATTAGTTGCCTATTGTATCAAGCACCGTGTCACGACGATTCTTGCCTGCGTAATGATCACGGTGTTCGGCGTGCTGTGGTTCCGGGATCTTCCGCTTGCGCTGATGCCGGATATTGAGCTGCCGATGGCAGTCGTTTACAGCACCTATCAGGCGGGTCCCGAGGAGATCGAAAGCCTTGTGGTCTCACCGCTGGAATCCGCCTGCGCGTCCGTCGCCGGCATGGAGGAACTGCAGTCGGTCTCCAGCGAAAATGTAGGTTTGATCATGGTCACCTTTGCCGACGGCACGAACCTGGACAATGCCCTCGTTGACCTGCGCGAAAAGATCGACCTTTACAAGTCTGTCCTTCCGGAGGATGCGTCCGAGCCGGTTGTCATGGCTATCAATATGGACGCGCTTCCGATCATGCAGGTCGCACTCAAGGGTGCTGACCTCGCCTCGCTGCAAAGCCTTGCTGAGGACACCATTTCTCCGGCGCTTGAGCGCATTGAGGGCGTGGCATCTGTGGATATTCTCGGCGGTTACAAGGACGAGATCGTGGTTGAGACCTATCCTGAGCGCATGGCGGGCTACGGACTGTCACTATCCTATCTTTCTCAGATCCTCATGGCAGAGAATATGGCGATTCCTGCCGGCAGTGTCAATAGCGGTGCGAACACGCTTGCTGTCTCGACAGACGGTACGTTTCAGTCGGTCGACGATGTTGCTGCGTGCATCATTCCATTGCCGGCGGGCGGGCAGGTGCGATTGAGCGAGGTGGCGAATGTCTATCTCCACCAGACCGATCGTACATCTATCGCGCGCGTGGACGGTGAGGACTGCGTGATCCTTTCGATCAACAAGCAGTCAGACACCAACACCGTGGCGACGGCGCGCAAGGCAGGCAAGGCACTCGATAAGGTAACGCACGACCTTCCGACCTTGGATTGGTCGGTGCTGATGGATCAGAGCGACTTTATCGGTCTTGCCTCCTCGGCGGCGATCACGAATATTATTATCGGTGTGTTCCTTGCCGCAGCCGTGCTGTATTTCTTCCTGCGCGACTGGGGCGCGACGCTGGTTATCTCCGTGTCCATGCCGCTTTGCATTATCGCAGTGTTCCTTTGCATGAAGCTGCTGGGCATCACGATGAACATGATGAGTCTCGGCGGCATTGCGATGGGCGTTGGCATGATCGTCGATAACTCCATTGTCGTGTTGGAAAACATTTTCCACTACAAGTCGGACGGATTCAACAACTACGATGCCTGTACGCAGGGTACCGGCGAAGTGGGACTTTCCATCGTGGCATCTACGCTCACAACTGTTGCCGTTTTTCTGCCGCTTGGCCTTTCCAAGGGCATTGTCGGCATGATGGTCTATGATTTTTGCCTGACCATCTGCATTTTGATGCTCATGTCTCTGATCGTGGCACTGACCATTGTGCCGCTGCTTTCCTACGGACTCCTGCGCGGCAGCAGGGAAAAGCTTTCCGAAGTCTCAGAGGCACTTGCTGCAGCGGAGGAAAAGCAATCCTGGGGCGAGCGCCTTATGGCTTGGTACACGGAAAAGCTCACCTGGTGCATTCACCACCGCAAAAAGACGGTGCTGATCACAGTTGTGATGATTGTGGTATTCGGCGTTTGCATCGCCTTTTCCGGTTTTGAGATGATTCCGTCTGTGGACCAGGGCACAGTTTCCGTCACGCTGACTCTGCCCGCCGGCGCGGAAACGGAGGAAGCGGAATACCTTGCCGAGCGCGCCGCCGGCATCATTGTGGACACCGTTCCTGAGGTCAAGAGCGTTTACTTTACGACCGGCGGCGGAACCCTCAGTACGATGACAGGCTCGAACAGTACCAGTATTACGGTAAGCCTTGTCGACAAGAGCGAGCGTCATCGCTCAGCAGCTGAGATCGCGCAGGAGATGCGCGTGAGCCTTGCTGATATCGCTGGTGCGGAGGTTTCCGTTTCGGCGGAGGGGATGCTTGACATGTCGGCGCTGACAGGAACACCTATCAGCGTCAAGCTTTCCGGCAACGATTATGACGCGCTGGAGATGGCGACCGCTGATCTTACCGCGCTCATTGCCGCTATTCCCGATGCGGTCGATGTTTCCTCCTCGGCGGCGGAGCAGGTGCCGGAGGTGGAGATCACGCTCAAGCGCGATATCGCCTCGCAGTACGGGCTGACTGCGGCAACGGTTGGATCTGATGTCCGCACCCAACTCGCGGGCAGCACGGCGACAAAGCTCAAGGTGAGCGGAGAAGAGATCTCGGTGATCATCAAGGGCAATGAGAACCTTTCTTCCAACCTCGATGCACTCAAGTCCATGCCCATTACCACACCGCTCGGCAGCAGCGTTCCGCTGCGCATGATCGCTGATGTTGAGGTCGTGATGGCGCCGAACTCCATTTCGCGCATCAACCAGTGCCGCACGCTGACGATTACCGGACAAAGCGCTACGGACGATTCCACCGGTATTGCCAGATCGGTCGAGGAAGTGGTGAACGGCTACACCGCACCCGAAGGGGTCACCGTTGAGCTTTCGGGCGAGAACGAGGAGATCATTGACGCCTTTATTGAACTCGGCAAGGCACTTGTGGTTGCCATCGGCCTTGTCTACTTTGTGCTTGCTTCGCAGTTTGAGTCATTCTTAATGCCGGTCATCGTCATGATGATCCTGCCGGTCAGCCTGATCGGCGCACTTTCCACGCAGTGGATCTTCGGCATGAAGATTTCCATGCTCGCCTTTGTCGGCGTCATCATGCTCTCCGGTGTTGTGGTCAACTCGTCGATCGTTTTGGTGGACTATATCAATATCCGCCGCGGCAGAGGCGAGGATAAGGAAACGGCGATTCTCAGGGCATGCCCGCGCCGCGTGCGTCCCGTTATGATGACGATGCTCACCACCGTGCTCGGCCTTTTGCCGATGGCGTTCGGCTTCGGTGACGGTGCGGAGCTGATGCAGCCGATGTCCATTTGCATGATCACCGGTATGCTGCTGTCCACGCTCGTGACGCTTCTGTGTACGCCGGTATTTTACAGTCTGCTCGATCAGGTGGATGAGAAACGCAGAAAGAAGGGGGGAAAACGGTTTGTCGAGGATCAGTGATCAGCGCCGTTTTGAGATCCTGCAGGCGGCTTGCGAGGAATTTCAGAGCAGCGGCCTGCAGGAAACCTCTGTTGCCGATATTGCCCGCCGTGCGGACGTCGGCAAATCCACGATTTATGAGTATTATCCCTCCAAGGAGGAGCTGGTAAAGGAGGCAGGCAAGTGGCTGCTTGAGCAGTTTCTGGAGAGTCTTCGTGACAGCTTTTCCGGTGATGCCACACTGACGGATAAGCTCTGCCGGTATCTTGACAGCTTCTCCGCCCTTCCGAGCAGGGCAGAATCCGATGATATGGTGATGAAAAACATGATACAGTTCATGAACCTTGTCGGAATGAATGCGCTCCGGGACGAGATGGAGATGTTTCAGCAGGAATCCTGCAATATAATTGCCCATGCGCTTTCCGATGCGGCGGCGCGCGGAGAGATTCCGGTGTTTGCCGATGCAAAGATCGCAGCGCAGATGGTGATGGCGCTGCTCAACCCCGTGTCCGTCGGACAGCTGCGCCGCGCAGGTCTTGAGAATGCAGCAAAAGAAGCGGTGCAGACCGTGCTCTCGGGTCTTTCCCACCGATGAGACTCAAAAAGAAAAGGGACGGAAAACAATGTCATTCTACAACATCTATTGCCGCGTTTATCAATTTGCATTAAAGCTCGGCAACTACTTCATGGGGTATCATATGCCCGACTATATAGAAGGACCCGGCTGTGTCCGTCAGCTGCCTGAGCTGCTGCAAAAAGCGGGCATTCGCAGCGTTCTTTTGGTCACCGGTCCCAACATCACAAAGCGCGGACTTAACCGCGGTCTGATGGACGCGCTCCGCGATGCCGGCATTGCCTACACCGTTTACAACGACATCGGCGCCAATCCCACCAGTGATATGGTGGAAGCCGGTGTATCCCTCTATCATGAAAAGGATTCTGAAGGGATCATCGCTTTCGGCGGCGGCAGAAGCACCGCCCGCCACACCGCCTACGATCACAACCTTCACCTTGCGCCCTCCACCATTGCGGCGATCTCCGACTTAGGCCGATAGCCGACCGATTTGGCGACGGCCTTTCCATCCTTGAATACGACCAGCATCGGGATGCTGGATACCTGAAAACGCATTGCCAGCTCCATCTGCTCGTCCACATTGATCTTGCCCACCTTGAGGGCACCGGCGTTTTCCTCAGCAATCTCGTGGAGCACGGGAGTGAGCATTTTGCACGGCCCGCACCAGTCGGCGTAGAAGTCCAGCAGAACGGGCTTGTCGGAACGCAGCACCTCATTTTCAAAATTCGCAGCAGTAATTTTCAGTTCAGCCATAAGAAGGGCTCCTTTCGTTTGTATATTGTTAGTCTTTGTTTTTCAGCTTGCAAATACCCTGCGTCATGGTTCCCATCGGGCAAAACGCACACCATGTACGGGGCTTGTAGAGCACCATAACGATCAGACCCAGCAGCAGAGAGGTCAGCATGAGGCTGTAAAAGCCAAAGCTGAACTGCGCCACCCAATCCGTAACCGTGCCGGCAGTATATGTACAGCCCCACGGGACACGGAATGTCCAGAA
>JAUMWI010000014.1 GCA_030529725.1 Eubacteriales bacterium
AAGACCGCCAAGAAGGCAGATGACGGCGAAGGCAAGGCCGAGAAGAAGCCTGCTGCAAAAAAGACCACCAAGAAGGCTGAATAAGCTGAAGGCTGGATAGAATAGATAGAAACGTCAATCAACCACAAATGGTCTTCATTTGTGGTTGATTGTGTACATACCCCAAATTTGAATAAGGTATGAACGGAACACCAGGGTATGAACGAAACGGAGGTATCATTATGAGTTTAGTCCCTTATGTTATTGAACAGACCAATCGCGGAGAGCGCTCCTACGATATTTTCTCGCGCTTGCTGGAAGACCGCATCGTCTTTCTCGGCGAGGAGGTCAACGATGCAACGGCAAGCCTGATCGTTTCCCAGCTTCTTTTCCTGGAGGCAAAGGATCCCGATAAGGATATTCAGCTATACATCAACTCTCCCGGCGGCAGTGTGACTGCCGGCATGGCGATCTATGATACCATGCAGTATATCAAGTGCGATGTCTCCACCATCTGCGTCGGTATGGCGGCGAGCATGGGCGCGTTCCTGCTTTCCTCCGGTGCCAAGGGTAAGCGTATTGCACTGCCCAACAGCGAGGTCATGATCCATCAGCCTTCTGCCGGTACGAAGGGAAAGGTCACAGATATGGAGATCGATGTGGAGCATTTCCTCAAGATCAAGCAGCGTCTGAACAAGATCCTTGCCGAGAACACCGGCAAGACACCGGAGCAGATCAAGGCAGACTCCGAGCGCGACAACTGGATGAGCGCGGATGAAGCACAGGCCTATGGTCTGGTGGACAAGGTCATTTACAAGAGATAAGGATTTAAATCGATGAGTGAAGAAAACAAGAAAGCGATTCGCTGCTCGTTTTGCGGAAAATCGGAACGGGAGGTTCATCGCATGATTCAGGGCCCTGCCGGTGTGCGCATCTGCGATGAATGTGTGCGGCTGTGCATGGACATTGTGGACGATGGCTACGAGGAGAGGGAAGAAGCGCTCGAAGCGCCGGATTCCATTCCGACGCCGCGTGAGATTCACGATGTGCTCGACCAGTATATCATCGGGCAGGAGGCGGCAAAGGTCGCGCTGTCCGTTTCCGTCTACAACCACTATAAGCGCATCTTTTTCGGCGGCGGTGACGAGGTGGAGCTGCAAAAGAGCAATATTTTGCTGCTCGGCCCCACCGGCTCCGGCAAGACGCTCTTTGCCCAGACACTTGCCCGTATTCTGCAGGTTCCGTTTGCCATTGCGGATGCCACCACGCTTACGGAAGCGGGCTATGTCGGTGACGATGTGGAGAATATCCTTCTGAGACTTTTGCAGGCGGCGGACTACGATGTGGAGCTTGCCGAGCGCGGCATTATCTATGTTGATGAAATCGACAAGATCGCCCGCAAGAGCGAGAATACCTCCATTACCCGTGACGTTTCCGGCGAGGGCGTGCAGCAGGCACTGCTCAAGATCGTTGAGGGTACGGTTGCCAATGTTCCGCCGCAGGGCGGACGCAAGCACCCGCATCAGGAGTTCATTCAGATCGACACGCATAACATTCTATTTATCTGCGGCGGCGCGTTTGAGGGCATTGAAAAGATCATCGAAAACCGGCTTGACCGCAAGAGCATGGGCTTTGGCGCCGAAGTCAAGTCCAAGAACGAGAGAAACGACAGTAAGCTCCTGCGTGAAGTGCAGCCGCACGACGTTTTGAAGTTCGGCATTATTCCTGAGCTGGTCGGCAGACTTCCGGTGATTACCGCGCTTGACGCACTCACGCGCGAAGATCTTGTCAGGATCCTGACTGAGCCGAAAAATGCTCTTGTCAAGCAGTATCAGAAGCTGCTTTCCTATGACGATGTTGACCTGAGCTTCGACAAAGAGGCGCTGGAAGCCGTTGCCGACAAGGCAATTGAGCGCAACATCGGTGCCCGCGGTCTGCGCGCCGTGATGGAAGACCTTCTCATGAAGGTCATGTATGAGATTCCGTCCGACCGTACCATTGACCGCGTGGTCATCAACCGTGCGTGTGTGGAGAAGAAAGAAACGCCTCAGATCACACACCGCGCTTTGGAGGAAAAGACGGAGGAGACTTCTTCCGCCTCGTAAGGAGAGACCATGGAACCTATTACCAAGAACCTTCCTGCGCTCGCTCTGCGTGGACTGACTGTGTTCCCACGTATGAACACGAGCTTTGACGTAGAGCGTGCGATCTCCGTGTGTGCGCTGGAACGCGCCATGGAGACAGGTCAGGAGATATTTCTTGTCACGCAGCGTGAGATCGGCGTGGAGCTGCCGGAGGAAAAGGATCTTTTTGACATCGGCACGATCTCCCGCGTGACACAGATCCTGCGCGTGTCTGAACGTACCATCCGTGTGATGATGGAGGGCATCAGCCGCGCAAAGCTCAAACGTCTGTGGCAGCGTGAGCCGTTTTTGCAGGCACAGGTCGAGGTGATGGAAGAGCCTCAGACCGTGCGCCGCGGCAACCGGACGGAGGCGCTGATGCGTCAGACCTATGCAAATTTTGCCGAATATGCCGAGTTGACACAGAAGCTGCCGGATGAGGTCTATGCTGCCATTATGGAAGCAGACGACCCCGGCTATCTTGCGGACTTTATTGCTCAGCAGATCAACCTTCGTTATCAGGATAAGCAGACGATCCTTGATGAGCTGCAGTCGCTTGCGCGCCTGCGCCGCATGAACGAGATCCTCGTGCGTGAGGTGAACGTCATCGCCATGGAGCAGGACATTGAAAGCAAGGTCCGTTCCCGTGTTGGACAGATTCAAAAGGAATTTGTCCTGCGTGAGCAAATCAAGGTGCTTCAAAACGAAATCGGCGAGGGAGACAGCGAGGAAGAATTTGACGAATACCGCCGCAAAATCGTGGAGGCAAGGCTTCCCGAGGAGAGCGAGAAGAAGCTTTTGAAGGACGTTGACCGCCTGAGTCGGCAGCCGTTCGGCTCTGCCGAGGCGTCGGTGCTGCGCAACTATCTTGACACGGTACTGGAAATGCCGTGGGGCGAGGAAACAAAGGAACGCGCCAGTGTCACGCAGGCGAAAAAGATTCTCGATCACGACCATTTTGGCCTGGAGAAAGTCAAAGAGCGCATTTTGGAGTTTATTGCCGTCCGTCAGCTCAATCCCAACGCGAAGGGACAAATTCTATGTCTGGTCGGTGCCCCCGGCGTCGGCAAGACCTCTATCGCGCTGTCTATTGCGCGGGCAACCAATCGCAAGGTCGCGCGGCTGAGCCTTGGCGGCGTGCGCGATGAAGCGGACATCCGCGGCCACCGCAAGACCTACATCGGCGCGATGCCCGGACGCATTATCGAGGGCATCACGCGCAGCGGCTCCATGAATCCGCTGCTGGTGCTCGATGAAATCGACAAGCTGTCTTCCGATACGCACGGCGATCCGGCATCTGCACTGCTTGAGGTGCTTGACAGCGAGCAGAACACCTCTTTTCGCGATCATTATCTGGAGATCCCTGTTGATTTGAGCCGTGTCCTGTTTATTATGACCGCCAATACGACCGATACCATTCCGCGTCCGCTGCTTGACCGTATGGAGGTCATCGAGCTTCCGAGCTATACGGACGAAGAAAAGGTTCAGATCGCGGCACGTCACCTGCTTCCCAAGCAGAAGCAAGCGCATGGAATTGAAAAAAATGCACTTCGCATGGATGAGCGCGCACTGCGTGCGGTGATTGCGCACTACACGAGAGAAAGCGGTGTGCGCCAGCTGGAGCGTCAGCTTGCCAAGGCGTGCCGCAAGGCTGCCATGCAGTTTGCTGCAGGTAATGTAAAGCGAATTTCCATTACAGATAAAAACCTTGCGGATTACCTTGGAACACCGCGGTATACACGGGAAAAAACGAGCGAGAAAGACATTGTCGGTGTTGTAAACGGACTTGCGTGGACGGAGGTCGGCGGCGAAATTCTGCCGGTCGAGGTCAACGTCATGGACGGTACCGGCAAGCTGGAGCTGACCGGAAATCTTGGCGATGTGATGCAGGAGAGCTGCAAGGCTGCGCTTTCCTGTCTGCGTGCTCGTGCGGTTGAATTTGGTATCCCTGCGGATTTCTACAAGACAAAGGATATTCATATTCATTTCCCGGAGGGCGCAGTTCCCAAGGATGGTCCTTCCGCCGGTATTGCCATTGCAACGGCGATCCTTTCCGCACTGACGAACCGCCCGGTGCGCCATGACATTGCCATGACGGGCGAGATTACCCTGCGTGGCCGCGTGATGGCGATCGGTGGGCTTCGGGAGAAGACGATGGCGGCACTCCGCGCCGGACTCCGCACGGTGATCCTCCCGAAGGAAAACGAAAAAGATCTCGCGGAAATTGACCAAAGCGTGCGTGAAAAGCTGCATTTTATTTCAGTCGAGATGGTGGATGCCGTTTTCGCCTCGGCGCTGCGCTATGGCGAGGTGCGTCCTGCTGCAGAGTGCAGCGCCTTTGTTCCGCATAGTGACGGCGTGGTATCCACGACGCTACGGGTGTGACGGAAAAAAAGAAACAGGAGATTACCGTTTATGGCGATCAATTTCAATAAGGCTGAGTTCGTGCTCTCCGCTGCATCACCGAACCAGTTTGTGCGCGATGGATTGCACCAGCTCGCTTTTGCGGGGCGCTCCAATGTGGGCAAGTCTTCGGTCATCAACCGGTTGGTGAATCGTAAGAATTTTGCCCGTGTGGGTGCATCTCCCGGCAAAACAACGCAGATCAATTATTTTAAGATCGACAACAAGCTGTATCTTGTTGATCTTCCCGGTTATGGCTATGCCAAGGTCTCGAAGGCAGAGCGTGATCGCTGGGGAAAGCTGATGGAGAATTACTTCCGGAGTGCGGGTCTGATCAGTCTCGGTGTGCTGATTGTCGATGCGCGCCATAAGCCGACAGCGGACGATGTGACGATGCATGACTATTTTGTGCAGACCGGTTGTCCGGTTGTGATCGTTGCGAACAAACTCGACAAGCTTAAAAAGAGCGAAATCGAGCCGAACCTTGCGCTCATTCGGGAAACGCTTTCCCTTCGGGAAGACGAGACTGTCGTGCCGTTTTCTGCCGAGCGCGGAGATGGCAAGGAACAGCTTTTGGGACTGCTGCGAAAATTCTGTGAATGATCAAAATGAGGAGAGGGACAGACCCTCTCCTCATTTGCATCGTCAAATGCGACAAGAACCGCGGCATGATTTTTTACGAAAAAAACGGCTTTTTCCTCTATGCAAAAGCGGAAAAATGAAGTACAATATACCCGTAAAAAATTGGACTGTAGACCAAAGGAGGAAGGAGCAATGGCTCAGTTGAAATATAAGCGCGTTCTGCTCAAGATCAGCGGAGAAGCGCTTGCAGGAGAGAAGCGCTTTGGCTTCGATTTTGACATTGTTTCCAAGGTTTGCGACGTGATCAAGCGTTGTACCGAGATGGGCGTTGAGGTTGGCGTTGTGATCGGCGGCGGTAACTTCTGGCGCGGCGTGAAAAACGGCGAAGGCTATATCGAACGCACGCGCGCCGACCATATGGGTATGCTGGCAACGGCGATGAACTGCATGGCGGTTGCCGATGTGCTGGAGCAGAAGGGCGTTGATGTCCGTATTCAGACGGCACTGGAGATCAAAGAAGTCGCGGAGCCCTATATCCGCGCCCGCGCGATCCGCCACATGGAAAAGGGGCGCGTGGTGCTGTTCGGCTGCGGCATCGGATCTCCGTTCTTCTCCACGGACACGGCGGCAGTTCTCCGTGCAGCGGAGATCGGTGCTGACGTGATTCTGCTTGCCAAAAACATTGACGGTGTGTACAGTGCCGATCCTGCTAAGGTCGCCGATGCCAAGAAGTATGACGCGATCTCCTATGAGGACGTGCTTGCCCAGCACCTTGCCGTCATGGATTCCACGGCGACGAGCCTTTCGATGGACAATCATATCCCCGTTCTGGTTTTTGCATTGAAAGATCCCGAGAATATCATTCGCGCAATCAAGGGAGAGAAGATCGGCACGATCGTTGGTGAAGAATAAAACTTTTTTTGAGGAGGTTTCCCCATGAATAAAGACGATTATAAGATTTACGAAGAAAAAATGAAGAAGAGCATTGACTCCGTTGCCGCAGATTTCGCCGCCGTGCGAGCAGGACGCGCAAATGCTGCCGTGCTTGACCGCATTGTGGTTGATTACTACGGTTCTCCCACCCCCATTCAGCAGATCGCGTCTATCGGATCACCCGACCCGCGCCAGTTGGTCATTACTCCCTGGGACGGCAGCGCCCTCAAACTGATCGAGCGTGCCATTCAGGAGTCCGACCTTGGCATCAATCCGCAGAATGACGGCAAGACGATCCGCCTGAATTTCCCCCAGCTGACGGAAGAACGCCGTAAGGATCTGGTCAAGCAGATCCATAAGTATTCCGAGGGCGGCAAGGTCGCTATCCGCAATATTCGCCGTGATGCGATCGATGCATTTAAGAAGATGCAGAAGAATTCTGAGATCACCGAGGACGATTATAAGATCGCTGAAAAGGATCTCCAGAAGTTGACTGACGATATGTGCAAGGAAGTGGATGCCCTTCTTGACAAGAAGGAAAAGGAACTGATGGCGGTCTGATGGGACTGTTCGGAACGAAGAAAAATGTGGGGCAGGTTGACAAGTCCAACCTGCCTTCTCATGTTGCGGTCATTATGGACGGAAACGGCCGGTGGGCGCAGAAGCGAGGTCTTCCGCGCTCTGCAGGTCACAAAGCAGGCGCAGAGATGTTCCGCCGCATCGGCACCTATTGTAAGGAACTCGGGATCGACTATCTGACCGTCTATGCCTTTTCCACGGAGAACTGGAAACGCCCGAAGGATGAAGTGGACGGCATCATGCGGCTTCTCAAGCAGTACCTGCATGAGTGCATCGACACGATGGAGCGCGACAAAAACCGCCTGCGTTTTTTGGGCGACCTGAGTGTTCTTGACGAGGAAACGCGCGCACTTATTGCCCAAACGGACGCGATTTCTGCACGGATCGACGGTTTTCAGGCAAACATCTGTCTCAACTACGGCGGGCGCGATGAGATCGTGCATGCCGCACGTGCCTTTGCCGCAGATTGTGCGGCAGGGAAGTGCGAGGCGGACAGCTTGAGCGAAGCGGACTTTGAAACGTATCTCTACTCCGTGGGACTTCCGTCACCGGAGCTGCTCATCCGTCCCGGCGGCGAAAAGCGCATCAGCAACTACCTTTTGTGGCAGTGCGCCTACAGCGAGTTTTACTATACTGACACGCTTTGGCCTGATTTTGATGAGCGTGAGTTTGACAAGGCGCTCATTGCCTATCAGAGTCGTGACCGCCGTTTCGGCGGTTTGAGCAGAAAATAATCCCTCAGAAGGAGGAAACGAAATGAAACAAAGGTTACTGGTTGCCGGTGTCGGACTGCCGCTGCTTCTTGCAGTGCTGCTTGCCTGTCCCGCATGGGCGACGATGCTGCTGGTGTGCGCTATTTCCGGTGTGGCATCGTATGAGCTGCTGCACACGGCGGGGAAGATCGTGCCGGCGATCATTTACACCTGGACAATCATGATCGCCCTTATACAAGAGGTGTACATCTATTCGGGCAGCGATGCATTTGCAATCGGTCCGGTATCGTCGGTGACGATGATACGCTGGTATTTTGTGGTGTCACTTTTTGTGTTTGCCGTTGTCGGATACGGGCGCGGTGAGGGCAGAGAGGTGTCATTTACTACGCTGTGCATTGCTGTTGTCTGCGGCATCGTGTTTCCGACGATGTATTCCTGCATCTTCCTTCTGCGGATGCACGAATCTTTCGGCAAGGTCTATGTTCTTGCGCCGTTTTTCATTGCCTTTGCCGGTGATACGCTTTCTATGTTTTTCGGTATGTGGTTTGGAAAGCGTAAGATGGCGCCGAATGTCAGCCCGAAGAAAACATGGGCAGGCTTTTACGGCGGCCCCATCGGCAGCGCACTTGGAATGTGCCTGCTCGGCTTTGTCGGCGCGAAGTGCTTCGGATATGCGCCAAGCTATCTTGCACTCATCGTGGTCGGCGCTGTCGGCAACGTGTTCGGTCAGCTCGGTGACCTTTCGATGTCGCTTGTTAAGCGCGAGGCGGGCATCAAGGACTATAGCCACCTGTTCCTGACCCATGGCGGTATGCTCGACCGATTCGACTCGACGATGTTTATCGCACCGGTCGTATACTTCTTTGTAAGTGCAGGTGTGATCTGATATGACAAGGAATATTGCTTTACTCGGATCGACAGGCTCTATCGGCCGACAGACGTTGGAGGTCGTGCGCGATCTCGGCTTGACCGTTGCAGCATTGACGGCAAACAGCAGCGTCGACCTGATGGAACAGCAGGCGCGGGAGTTTTCACCGCGTCTTGCGGTGCTTTATGATGAAGCTGCGGCAAACGAGCTGAGGGTGCGGCTCTCCGATACAAAGATCGAAGTCCTCTCCGGTATGGAGGGGCTGATCGCCGCGGCAACAATGGAGGAAGCAGATACCGTCGTGACCGCCGTGGTCGGCATGATCGGCCTGCAGCCGACGCTTGCTGCCATCTCAAGAGGAAAACGAATTGCGCTTGCCAATAAGGAAACGCTTGTTTGCGCAGGCGAGCTGGTGATGGACGCGGCGCAGCGCGCAGGTGCGGAGATCGTACCGGTGGACAGCGAACATTCCGCCATTTTCCAGTGCCTGCAGGGCTGCCGGGACCAAAGTGAGATCCGCCGTTTGATCTTGACCTGCTCGGGCGGACCGTTCTACGGTCTTTCCTACGACGAGCTTGCGAACAAGACGAAATACGACGCGCTCAAGCACCCCAACTGGACGATGGGCGCGAAGATCACGGTGGACAGCGCAACCCTGATGAACAAGGGTCTTGAGATCATTGAGGCAATGCGCCTTTACCGTCTGCCGCATTCGAAGGTCAGCGCGGTGATCCACCGTCAGAGCATCGTACACTCGCTGGTGGAATTTAAGGATGGCGCGATGCTTGCCCAGCTCGGCACGCCTGATATGAAGCTGCCGATTCGCTACGCGATGACCTATCCCTATCGTGCGGAACACACACCCACGGCGCTGGATCTCCTGTCCTGCCCGCCGTTGACATTTGCCCAGCCGGATGAGAAAGCGTTCCGATGCCTTGCCATTGCCCAGAAATGCGCTGAAGTTGGCGGCACGAGCTGTGCGGTGATGAACGGGGCAAACGAGGCTGCTGTCGGTGCGTTCCTGCGCGAAGAAATCGGCTTCAACGATATTCCGGCGCTGGTCGAAACGGCACTTGACCGGGTCGAACAGGTATCAAATCCCGCTTTAGCGGATATTCTGGAAGCAGACCGTCTTGCGCGGCAGGCGGTTGTTTCGCATCTCAAATAAAAGCGTACGCCACTCGGCGTGGTATGGAGCATCAGCATGGTTTATATTCTTGCAGCAATTTTAATTTTCGGCGTATTGATCGCCGTGCATGAACTTGGTCACTTTCTAGCCGCCAAGGCGTGCGGCGTTCGTGTCAATGAGTTCTCCATTGGCATGGGCCCGTGCATTCTTCATCGTACCAAGGGAGAGACGGAGTATTCGCTTCGTATTCTGCCCATCGGCGGCTATTGCGCTATGGAGGGTGAGGAAGAGAAATCCAATGATCCGAATGCCCTCAATAACAAAGGCTTTTGGGCGCGGCTTTTTATCTTCATTGCCGGCGCTTTCATGAATTTCCTCACCGGTTTTTTGATCATCGTCTTCCTGTATGCCGGCGCGGGCGGCTTCTATACTGCGGATATTGTTGCGCTCAATGAAGGCTTTCCTCAGGAAGGAGAGAGCGGCATTATGGTCGGCGATACGATCTATGCAGTGAACGGTGAGCGTGTCTATCTGAAAAGTGATATTCCTCTCATCATGGAGCTTGCAGGGAGCAGCGATACCATGGAGATGACGGTGCTGCGCGACGGGGAAAAGCTTACGCGCACCCTCACGAAACGGATCTATCAGGATGCAAACGGCAACGACTATAAGGCATACGGGTTCACTTACGGCGGCGTGGTCGAGGCAACGCCTGCTTTGCGGCTGAAATACAGCTGGAACCAGACGATCGACTACGTGCGTCTGGTACGCCTGAGCTTACAGATGCTTTTTTCCGGCAGCGCCGGAGTTGATGATTTGAGCGGACCGGTCGGGATTGTATCCACTATTACGGAAGTGGGCAAGGAGACTGAGGCTGAGGAAGGATTCGGCGCGGCGATGCAGAGCATTTTGTTCTTTGCGGCAATGATCGCTGTCAACCTCGCAGTGATGAACCTTTTGCCGCTGCCTGCACTTGACGGCGGACATGTGCTGTTTTTAGTCGTCAATTCTATTGCGGTGCTGCTATTTAAACGGGAAATCCCAAGCAAGTATCTCAACGCAGTGAACGGCGTTGGATTTGCGCTTTTGATGGCGCTGATGCTGTTTGTGACATTCCATGACATTGTAAAGCTGTTCTGACGATGCCTTGAATCGTTGCGAAAGGAGCGGTCATAAGATGACGAAACAGATTATAGCTGGCGGTGTTGCCATCGGCGGCGGTGCGCCGGTGACGATCCAGTCCATGTGCAATACAAAAACAGAGGACGTCCGTGCGACGGTGGCGCAGATCAAGGCTTTGGAACGCTCCGACTGCGAGATCGTGCGCGTGACGGTACCAACGATGGAAGCGGCAAAGGCCGTCAGTGCGATCAAAGAGCAGATCTCTATTCCGCTGGTTGCCGATATTCACTTTGACTATCGTCTTGCGGTGGAAGCCGCCGTGCGCGGCGCAGACAAGATCCGCATCAATCCGGGCAACATCGGGGGAGAAGATAACGTCAAGGCGGTCGTGAATGCCTGCCGGACGCGCAAACTCCCCATTCGTATCGGTGTGAACGGCGGTTCGTTGGAAAAAAGCCTTCTTGCAAAGTACGGAAAAGTCACGCCGGAGGCCCTGGTGGAAAGCGCGATGGGACACATTGCACTTTTGGAACGGTTCGATTTTAATGACATCTGCGTCAGCGTGAAAAGCTCCGATGTACCGCTCAATATGGCGGCATATCGGCTGCTGCATGAGCGGATCGACTATCCGCTGCACCTCGGCGTCACCGAAGCCGGTACGCCAACGATGGGACTTTTGAAGTCTGCTATCGGCATCGGCGGACTTCTCTGTGCGGGAATCGGCGATACGATGCGCGTGTCGCTTACCGCCGATCCGGTGGAGGAGGTCTACGCTGCCAAACGCATTTTACAGGCCTGCGGGATTCGCCGCAGCGGCGTGAATCTGGTTTCCTGTCCGACCTGCGGCAGAACGAGCTACGATATGATCCCCATTGCCGAGGAACTGGAAAAGCGGCTGGCCGATTGCAAAAAGAACATTACCGTTGCGGTGATGGGCTGCATTGTCAATGGTCCCGGTGAAGCGAGTGCGGCAGACATCGGCGTTGCCGGCGGCAAGGGGGAAGGCCTGATTTTCCGCAAAGGAGAAGTCCTTTACAAGGTGCCGCAGGAAAAGCTTGTGGATGCCTTGATGGAGGAAATCGAAAAACTCTGATACATAAGGATGAGCTATGGCAGAAAAGATACCTTTTTTTGAATTGTTCAGTGATTTTTCACCTGAGTTTGAGCTGCGGGTGTTCTTGAATACTGCAATCGTGACCAATATGGTGCTCGAGCCGGAGCAGCGCAGAATGACGCTCGACATGACGGTGCGCGAGGAAGTGACTGAGGCGGCGCAGGCAACACTCGAGATGCTACTTGCACAGCATTATGCGCTTTCGAGCGTGACGCTCAATATAAAATCTACCGCGGTCGCATTTCCCGATTTGCAGAAAAATGCCGGGAAAAAGATCGAGGCAGGCGGCAAAGTCATTATGGGCAGGGAAATCAAGGGAAATGTCCTGCCGATGAACGAGCTGACCGCCAAGAGCGGAAAAGTGGTCGTTGAGGGTAAGGTGTTCAAGTTCGATTGCCACGAAACGCGGCGCCCCGGTATGTGGGTGATGGTGTTGGAGATGACCGACTACACCGGCTCCGTCAGCATTCGCCGCAATATGTACGAGCGCGAGATCGCTCAGGTGCAGGATAAGATCGCACCGGGTATGTGGCTGCGCGTGAGCGGCAGCATGGAGCTGACGTTTGACGGCAAGGATATGCAGCTTAATCCGCGCGATATCGAGCAGGTCGAGCACAAGGGGCGCATGGATACCGCTGAGGAAAAGCGCGTGGAGCTGCACCTGCACACCCGTATGTCCAATATGGATGCGCTGACCGACACGGGAAGCGTTGTCAAGCTTGCTGCCAAATGGGGGATGCCCGCCATTGCCATCACCGACCACGGCGTGGCACAGAGCTTCCCGGATGCCTGGCACGCTGGCGAGGGTAAAATAAAAATACTTTACGGCTGTGAAGGGTATTTTGTTAATAATCTCGATGACCGCATTGCTGTCCATGGCGAGCAGGACGGGGACTTTTCCTCGGAAATCTGCTGTTTCGATATTGAAACGACCGGACTGAAGGTGGCAACCGAGGCGATCACGGAAATCGGCGCGGTCATTATGAGAAATGGAGAGATCGTTGACACGTTCCAGACCTTCGTTGACCCTGAACGCCGTTTGACGCCGGAGATCATCGGACTTACCGGCATTACGGATGAGATGCTCAAGGGTGCGCCGAAGCTTGCCGATGCCCTGCAAGCGTTCCTTGCCTTTGCAGGGGACAGACCTCTTGCTGCACACAATGCAGAGTTTGACATCAGTTTTATCCGTGCAGGATGCAAAAGGTGCGCTCTTCCATTTGACCCAACCTATCTGGATACTCTCATCTTTGCGCAGAATCTGCTGCCGGAACTGAGCAAGCACAAGCTTGATATTGTGGCGGATCATCTGCAGCTGCCCCAGTTTCATCACCACCGCGCGAGTGACGATGCGATTCCGGTTGCGCAAATGCTCGGCAAATTCTTTCCGATGCTGCGCCAGCGCGGCGTGGAACGGATTCAACAGATCAATGACGAGATGTTGACGCTCCGTCCGCAGGGGGGCAAGACCAACCGGTTCCCCAAGCATATTATTTTGATCGCAAAGAACAAGACAGGACTAAAAAACCTCTATCAGCTTATTTCCGCATCGAATCTCAAATACTTCAAGCGTGTGCCGACCATTCCCAAGAGTGAGCTCAACGCCCACCGTGAGGGACTGATCGTTGGCTCGGCCTGTGAAGCGGGCGAGCTGTTTAAAGCTGTTGTCGAGCATAAGGACTGGGCGGAGCTGAAGCGAATCGCATCGTATTACGATTATCTGGAGATCCAGCCGCTGTGCAACAACCGGTTTATGATCCGAGAGGGAACCGTGCGCTCGGATGAGGATCTGAAGGAGTTCAATCGCACCATCGTGCGCCTCGGTGAAGAACTGGGGAAGCCTGTTTGTGCCACCGGCGATGTCCATTTCCAGGAGCCGGAGGACGAAATCTACCGTCACATCCTGCTGGCATCGAAGAAGTTTGCTGACGCGAACGCGCCACTGCCGATTTACTTCCGCACGACGGACGAGATGCTCAGGGAGTTTGATTACCTCGGCAAGGAGAAAGCCTACGAGGTCGTCGTAACCAACACGAGGAAGATCGCCGATATGGTGGAAGAAATTGAGCTTCTTCCCAAGGGTAAGCTGTTTCCGCCGCGCCTTGCAAACTCGGAAGAGGATCTCAACCGCATGGTGTGGGACAAGGCACATGAGCTGTATGGCGACGAGCTGCCGCAGCTGATTACCGACCGACTGAACATTGAGCTCGGCGGCATTCTGGGCAAATATGACGTCGTCTATATGTCCGCACAGAAATTGGTGCAGCGCTCATTAGAGTGTGGCTATCTGGTCGGCTCCCGAGGCAGTGTCGGTTCATCGCTTGTTGCCTATATGTCCGGTATCACCGAGGTCAACGCACTTCCGCCGCATTATCGCTGCCCGAAGTGCAAAAATTCGGAGTTTATCATGGACGGCAGCTACGGCTGCGGCGCCGATATGCCGGACAAGTTCTGCCCGAAGTGCGGGGAAAAGTATCAAAAGGACGGCTTTGACATTCCGTTTGAGACCTTCCTGGGTTACGGCGGCGGCAAGGTGCCTGATATCGACCTCAACTTTTCGGGTGAGTATCAGGCGCGCGCCCACGCTCATGCAGTCGAGATGTTCGGCAAGACGCAGGTGTTCCGCGCCGGAACGATCGGTACGCTTGCGGAAAAGACCGCCTATGGTTTTGTCAAGAAGTATCTGGAAGAAAACGGCATTGCCGCAGGAAATGCCGAAGTTGACCGCCTGACCGCAGGCTGCGTCGGCGTCAGAAGAACGACCGGACAGCACCCGGGCGGACTTGTCGTTGTGCCGGACGATCTGGATATTGAGGATTTCTGCCCCGTGCAGCACCCGGCTGATGACCCGGACAGCGAGACGATCACCACCCACTTTGAATATCACTGCATGGAGGATAACCTCTTAAAGCTTGATATGCTCGGGCACGATGATCCGACGATGATCCGTATGCTGGAAAACCTCACGGGTGTCAATGCCCGAAAGATTCCGCTGGACGACACGGACACCATGAGTATTTTTACCTCCTCGAAGGTGCTCGGCTTTGAAAATGACGAGGTGCTTGGCCCCACCGGTGCAGTCGCTATCCCTGAGTTCAACACGCACTTTACGCGCCAGATGCTCGTCGATACACAGCCGAAGGACTTCAACACGCTGCTGCGTCTTTCCGGCTTCTCCCACGGAACGGATGTGTGGCTCGGCAATGCAAAGGATCTGATCATGAGCGGCACGGCGAGCGTTTTGGAGACGGTCGGCTGCCGTGATGACATCATGCTCTATCTCATCTCCATGGGTCTTGAGCCGAAGATGAGCTTCAAGATCATGGAGGCGGTGCGTAAGGGAAAGGTCAAAAAGGGCAAGGCGGACGATTGGCCCATGTGGGTGGAGAAGATGCACGAGCACGATGTGCCGGAGTGGTATATCGAATCGCTTGCCAAGATCGGCTACCTTTTCCCGAAGGCGCACGCGGTTGCTTATGTCATGATGGCATTTCGCATTGCATGGTTCAAGGTGCATGAGCCGCTGGCATTCTACGCGACCTTCTTCTCTATTCGCGCCAAGGCATTTGACGCATCGGAGTGCTGCAAGGATGCGGAGGATATTAAGCGCCGGATCCGCGAGATCGAGAACAACAAGGACGCGACAGCTGTTGAGCAGGATCTGATGACCACGCTTGAGGTGTGCTACGAGTTTTGTATTCGCGGCTTCCACTTTGAGCCGATCGACATTTACCGCAGCGATGCCACGAATTTTGTCGTGACGGAAAACGGACTCCTTCCGCCGTTTACCTCTGTGCGTGGTCTCGGAGAGGCTGCTGCGCTCGACACGGTGGAGAAACGAAAAGGGAAGACCTTTACCTCCATTGAGGAGTTTTCCGATTGCTGCAGCAAGCTGTCGAAAACGCATATCGAGCAGCTCAAGGCACTCGGCGCTTTCGCCGGCATGGCGGATACCAGTCAGATGACGCTGTTTTAATAAAAAATCACCGACACAAGCCGTGTCGGTGATTTTTTTGTATGGGTTTCAGTATCACAGTCCCAGCTCAACGGCGCGGCGCAAGCGCACCTTGCCGTCAAGGGCGGCATCAATGGTCGCGATCAACTGCTCGCGGTCACGGTTGAGTGTGCCGCCGAGGGGGAGATAGTTTGAGGCGTGGTTGGAGCGGAAGATGCTGCCTTCGGAGTCGATGTTCTCGAGGAACAGGCGCGTTTCGTGCAGCAGCTCGACTGGCTCCATCAGCTTAAATTCGCCAGCAATGATCCAGTCGTGCAGGGGAGTGCCGGAATAGACACGCAGCGTCAGAAACGCGATATAATCGGGCTTCATCGCGGAGACTGCCTTTGCCGTTTCGATCGCGTGGCGCTCCCAATTGCCGAGACTTCCTGCCATGCCGTTGATGGCGGTAACGGAGACGGCAATACCAGATTCCTTGGCGCGAATCGTCTGCGCTACGGTTTCGGCAGCGGTGACACCCTTATTGTACTTGGCAAGCAGCTCTTCATCACCGGTTTCCAGTCCGATATAGACGATGCCGAGTCCGCGCTCACGCAGGGTACGCAGATCTTCATCTGTTTTTCCCTTGAGCGCTTTGGCCGAGGCGTATGCCGCCACGCGCTTGCATTCGGGGAAGTACTGCCGGATGTAGTCAAGCACGGTGAGCAGGTAGTCCATCGGAAGAACGAGCGCATCACCGTCAGCAAGAAAAATCTTGTCGATATAGCGGGAATAAGAGCGAGCCTCGGCGAGATCGCTGAGTACCTGCTCAATGGGATTGATGGAAAACTTTTTGTCCTTATACATGATGCAGAATGCACACTTGTTGTGACTGCACCCGAGCGTGCACTGCACGATGAGACTCCGCGCCTCACTGGGCGGACGGTAAACGGAACCGGAATAATGCATAATGTTTCTCCTGTTAGCTCTCCAGTTTTTTCTGACACTTAGTAAGAAAACGGTCTGCGGTTACCACCGCACGCTGATGGGTACCCTCACCGATGAGACCGCACGCATCGAAGGCAGATGCCTTAAAATCGACGAGCTTGCCGTTCGGCGAGATGCCGGTGACCTCCACAGTTACGCGCACCTCCATACCAACGGGTGTGGGGGAGACATGACTGACGCTTATTTGCGTACCGACACTGCTTTTTCCTTCCTCGAGATATGGATTCATGTAGCAAAAGGCGGCGTTTTCGATCATGGCGATCAGATACGGTGTGCCGAACACGGGGAGCGCACCGCTGCCCAGAGCGGCAGCGGTGATCTCGTCCGTGACGATCCTGTTATATTCGTAGGTATCTCCGATTTTCAAGCGAATCGCTCCTTTACTTTTCGGCTTTGACCTTGATCCAGAGCTTACTGAGCTCCTTTTGCAGCGTGCGGTTGTCGTGGAACATTTCATCCATCTCACCGTCGCTGCGCGGCAGATACGCTTCGTTTTCGGCGTACAGGTCCTCGCTGCCGGACATTTCCTCCAATACCTCAGCGTTCGGGGAGGCGTAGCCGACCGTCTCGGAGTTATCAAACGAGGCTTCGTAGGTGAGCGTATAGTTGATAAACTCGTGTGCCAGCAGCGGATTTTCCGCATTGGCGGGAATCACCATTGCATCGCACCAGATGTTTGTGCCTTCCTCCGGCATGAAGAAGCTCATGTCCTCGTTTTCATCGAGAATGACGGTCGCATCGCCGGAATAGACCACAGCAATGTCCTTGTAGCCTGCCATCATCGAGTCGATCACCTCGTCGGTGACATAGACGGGAGACATGGTGTTGTTCATCTCACGCAGCCAGTTGTAAGCGGCGTTGATCTCAACAGGATCATCGGTGTTCATCGAGTAACCGAGTGCCTTGAATGCCATCATAAACGAGTCGCGCTCGGAGTCATAGACATAAATGCGGCCGGCATAATCCGTATCGCGCAGAACTTCCCAGCCTTCTTTTTCCAACACGGAGGGATCAATCGCTTCGTGGTTATAGACAAGTCCCACGCTGCCCCAGAAATAGGGAACGGACCAGGTGTTGTCAGGGTCATAATCCATATTCTGCACGGCGTCGGAGAGATTATCCAGATTGGGAATGCGGGACAGGTCAAGCTTCTGCAGGTAACCGCCCGACATCAGACGCTCGATCATGTAGTCCGAGGGAATGAGCACGTCGTAGGCATCGCCTGCCTGCAGCTTGGTGTACATCATTTCGTTGGAGTCAAAGTTTTCCACGATGACCTTGACACCGAACTGGTTTTCAAAATTAGAGATCAGGTCTTCTCCGATATATTCGCCGGGAAGATAAAGCTTAAGGGTATCGGAGCCGTACCGATCGATTGCGGATTGGCGTTTGCGCTGTGCGCTGAGACTTCCGCCGATGATCGTGCCGACAATGGCAACCACCAGAACACCGGAGACCACTGCCATTGTTTTGCGCGAAGGTGAAAAGCGTTTCTCCTTGTCAACGTTCTTCTCACGCAGGATCGGGACAACATTGACAATGCCGAGTGCCAGGGTAATGAGCAGGATCACAATGGTCGAGAGCGCATTGATCGAGGGATTGACACGCTTGGACATCGTGTAGACCAGAATGGAAATGTTGTTCACGCCGTTGCCGGTAACGAAATAGGAGATAATGAAATCGTCGAAGCTCATCGTAAACGCGATCAGCGCACCGGAAATAATGCCGGGACGGATCTGGGGAACAATGACTTTGATGAGTGCCTGAAACGGCGTCGCGCCGAGGTCCATTGCCGCGTCGATCAGATTCGGGTCGAGCGAGCGCAGCTTCGGCGTGACCGAGAGCATGACATAGGGAATACAGAACATGATATGCGCGATCAGCAGCGTTCCGAAGCCCTTTCGCACGGAAAGAATGCTGAAAAACATCAGAAGGGAAATTGCCGTCACGATTTCGGGATTCATGACGGGCAGATCGTTCACGCGCTCTACCATTGTTTGCACGATTTTTTTGCTTTTGGAAAGACCGATGGCAGTGACCGTACCGACAACGGTAGAAATCACGGTCGCCAGCACGGCAATGATGACCGTGTAGAAAACGGCTTCCATCATGGTAGAGTCGGAGAACATTTTTTCATACCAACGCAGACTGAAGCCGCCGAATTTCGTCAGCGAACGGGAGTCGTTAAAAGAAAACAGAATAATGTAGAAAATGGGGAGATAGAAGAACAGGAGTGTAAGAGCAAGAATGACTCGGGAGCCGATACCGCTTTTTTTCTTCACTTTTTTCACTCCTTTCCGCGCGAGGCGACCTGAACATCGACCTTGCGTGTCAGCCACATCGACAGCATGATGATGATCGCCATAATGAGAGAAATCGCGCTGCCGAAGTTCCAGTCACCCGTGGTGAGGAACTGTGTTTCGATGATATTGCCGACGAGAACGAACTGACCGCCGCCGAGAAGCTTGGGAATGAAGAAGCTTGACACTGCCGGCAGAAATACCAGCGTAATGCCGGAAATGACACCGGGCAGCGACAGCGGCAGCGTCACGCGAAGAAATGCGGTGGCAGGTGCTGCACCGAGGTCACTTGCCGCTTCCAGAAGGCTCTTATCCATCTTGGCGAGCGAGGTGTGGATCTGCAGGATCATAAACGGAAGGAAGTTATACACCATACCGAGAATGACGGCAAAGCTCGTGTGGATCATCGGAATGGGGCCAATGCCGAAAAAGCCGAGAATGGTATTGAAAATGCCCTCGTCCTGTAAAATGCCCATCCATGCGTAGGTGCGCACCAGCATATTGACCCAGGTGGGCATCGTGATGAGCAGAATACAAAGTGTATTGCCGCGGCTTGGGAGCTGCGCGATGACATAGGCGATGGGGTAGCCTAAAAGAATGCAGATCAGCGTGGTAATGACCGCAATGTAGAGGGAGCGGAGCAGAACCTCCATAAAGACGCTGTCGGTTACAAAGCGAACGAAGTTGTCGAAAGTAAATTGAATGGTCAGGACATCGTTGCCGGAAACCGAAAAGGCGTAGAGCACGATCAACAGCATCGGTGCGACGATAATGATGCTGATCCACGCGACATACGGATAAGTCATGCTACGAAATTGCTTCACCACTGCCCCTCCTTTTTCATGACGTGGATATCCTGCGGCGCAAACACAAGACCGACCTGCTCGCCCTCCTCGAAGTGACGGGTGGTGGATACCTGATATTCATAGCCCTCGGTGGAGAAGGTCACATCATACACGCCCGGGGTGATTGTCTCGGGATCAAAGTCATATTTGACATCGGTGATCTCGACCTGCTCGCCGTCCTCAAGGGACCACGCCGATGCGCTTGCCCAGGTTTCAAGATCGGTGTCAAGCGCCATACTCTCCTGAATATCTTCGACCTTCTTAAAGAAGTTCATGGCATAGATTTCTTCCTGATAGACCTTGCTCTCCACGCGGTTTTGCGCCACAACCAGAACTTTGACCGTGATGGAGGTGTCGTTTGCCGTGGAGAAGGTAACGGAGTAATTTCCGGTTTCCGGCTTGATATCATAGTCAACGGTCTTGATGGAAATGGGTTCCTCGGTCTCGGCATCCCATGCCTCGGCAGAGGCAAGGGCAACGATCCTGGCTTCGTCCAGCTCGGCAACGTCTTCTACGTCCAGCAAAAAGCCGTTGGCGCTGATCTTTTCTCCCTTTTCCTCGTTAAACACAGGCTTGTCCTGGGAAACCTGCATTTTTACCGTGATCGAGGTGCCGACACGGGTCTCCACGACCGTTTCGTAGTGCATCCCCTTAAAGATCTGGGACTTGACCGTGCCTTTAAGCTTGCCATCAGAGCGGGAAACAAGGTCAAGATGCTCGGGACGGATGACGATATCGACTTTTTCACCCTTAGCAAAGCCGCGGGCGTCGCATTCAAACTTTTTGTCCTCAAACACAACATTCTCATCATCAACGACCACGCCGTCGATAATGTTCGTCTCGCCGATGAAATTGGCGACAAACTCGTTAACGGGCTTGCGGTAGATCTCGGTGGGGGTGCCGACCTGCTGAATTTCGCCCGCATTCATGACGACGATCTTATCCGACATGGTGAGCGCTTCTTCCTGATCGTGCGTGACAAAGATGAAGGTAATGCCGACCTCCTCCTGAATGTACTTGAGTTCCTTTTGCATTTCCTTGCGGAGCTTCAGATCGAGCGCGCCGAGCGGCTCATCAAGCAGCAGGACACTCGGCTCGTTGACCAGAGCGCGTGCAATCGCAATGCGCTGCTGCTGACCGCCGGAGAGTTCGGTGACGTTGCGGTCGGCATAATCCTCGAGATTGACAAGCCTCAGCATACGCATGACCTTCTGCTCGATGACATCCTTCGGCTCTTTCTTAATGGTGAGACCGAAGGCAATGTTATCGTAGACATTCATGTGCGGGAACAGTGCGTATTTCTGGAAAACGGTATTGATCTCGCGCTTGTAGGGGGGGATGTTCACGATGTCCTCTCCGTCAAAGAGAACTTTTCCCTCCGTCGGCTGCAAAAAACCGCCGAGAATGCGCAGAAGTGTTGTTTTACCGCAGCCGGAGGGACCGAGCAGCGTAACAAACTCGTTTTCATAAATATCAAGCGAAACGCCCTTGAGAACGACCTGACCGTCCTCAAAACTCTTGACAATATTTTTAAACTGAATCAGCTTTTTCTTTTCTTCAGCCATTTCCAATATCCTCGCTTTCTAAAATTAAAACAGGGGAGGGGTGCTGACCCACAGAATATGTGCGGTCATTTTCTTTTCATTTTTCAGGGAATGAAAGGTGCGTCCGTGGAGATAGAACGTCTCGCCCTTGCGCAAAATGCTGCGTTTGCCGTCGCATTCAAGGATGACGCTGCCATCGATTACATAACCGAATTCCTCGCCGCTGTGCGGTGCGACCTCGAACGACTCGCCGCCGGAGGGCAGCTCCAGCAGGATCGGCTCCATCTGGTTTTTCTGCGTGTTCGGCACGATCCAGTGAACGGTGCAGTTTTCGCGCTCGTCAACAAAAAAGTCATTTTCACGGAAGAAATACTGCTCGTCCTTGTTCTCTTTAAAAAACTCTGCAAGATTGGTGCCGAGTGCCTCCAGAATGTCATCAAGCGAGTCGATGGAGGGGGAGGTCAGGTTGCGCTCTAATTGGGACAGGAAGCCTTTGGTCAGCTCGCTTCGGCTGGCGAGCTCCTCCAGCGTCAGTCCCTTCTGCGTTCGCAGCGCCTTGATTTTACTGCCGATATCCATAAAATGCCCTCCTGTCAAATATAGTAAACAAAAAGTTTCTCAAAATAAACCATGCCTATTATACACAAATCATTTCAAAATGCAATAGTATATTAAACAAATTGTTTCCTAAATCAAACTTTTGTATAAAAAAGAACCTGCGGAGTGTGTTTCTCCGCAGGCTTGTGTGCATTTTGTCAATTCAACCGAAGTATTTCTTTTGAAATGGCACCTCATTGACCATAAATTCTTTTCCGCGCAGATACTCTAAAATGCCGCTGCCTGTGGGAAAGTCAAAGCGAAGCCGGTAGGAATAAAGGGCTTGATGCGTCTCGCCGTATTTTCGGTTGGCTGCACCGTTTCCGTACTTACCGTCACCGAGCAGTGGGTGACCGAGATCGGCAAAGGATGCTCTGATCTGGTGGGTGCGTCCGGTGAGCAGTTCGACCTCCAGAAGGGAAAGCTCACCGTTCGTTTTCAGCGTGTTGTAGAGCGTGACTGCGCTGCGTCCCTCCGGAATGGGGCGATGGTAGACGCGCACGATGTTGCTCTGTTCGTCCTTGCGAAGAAAACATTCAATGCGGCCTTTGGACGGATTAATGCGGCCAAGCGTGATGCAAAGATAGAATTTTGAAATTTCACGGTCGCGGATCTTGTCATTGAGAATACGCAGAGCCTCCGCATTTTTCGCTGCGATCACAATACCGCCGGTGTTGCGGTCAATACGGTTGCACAGTGCCGGCGTGAAAGCATTTTCCTTTCGCGGATTCCATTCTCGTTTTTGGTAGAGATAGGCAAGCATATGATTGACAAGCGTGTTGACCTTTTCTCCCTCATCGGCATGAACGACCTGACCGACAGGCTTGTCGAGCAGCATGATGTTCTCATCCTCGTAGACAATGCGAAGCTTCGGCGCAGCAATGGTAAGATAAACATTTTCTTCACTTGGCGCCTCAAAAAACTCATCGTTGATGTAGCATTGCAGCACGTCACCCTCACGGAGCTTTTGATCGCGCGAGGCGCGCAGACCGTTGCATTTAATGCGCTTGAGGCGGATGTATTTCTGCGCAAGAGACGCCGGAAGCAGAGGAATTGCTTTTCCTAAAAACCGGTCGAGCCTCTGACCTGCATCATTTTTGCCGATGCAAAATTCGCGCATATCCCCGCCTCCTTCCAAAGCACGATCATTGTACGATACCTTTTGGGAAATGTAAATAAATCACAAGAAAAATTTTGTAAAAAAATGTGAAAAAAGATTTGACAATCTGCCATCCGTTTACTATAATACTACTCGTGTCATTACGAGGTGTAGTATGGTTTTAGATGCAAAACGTATCATTAACACCCCCGGAGGCAGAATTCCCTTTGATTTTTCGGAGGATTTTTCTGATGTGGACTTCGGCGGCGTGTGTCCGGCAGTTCGCCCTGTCTTAGTGGTAGGTCAGGTGCAGAATATTGCGGGGATGCTTCGTTTGCAGATGGAACTTTCTACGACGCTTTCGTCCGTGTGTGACCGCTGTGGTACTCCGTTCGACAAGGTTTTCCGGCAATCGTTCGAGTGTATGCTCGCCGAAAAACTGGAGGATGAGGAAAACGATGAAATACTGCTGCTGGACAACGACACGGTCGATCTCTCCGAACTTGCGAGAGAGACGTTTATCCTCAATATGCCTACCAAGACCCTTTGCCGCGAGGATTGCAAGGGCTTGTGTTCCGGATGCGGCGCGAATCTCAACCATGAGAAATGCCGCTGCAAAAAGGAAATTGACCCACGACTGAAAAGCCTCGCAAAGCTTTTAGAACAGTAAATTCGCTGCAAAGCAGCTTAACTTCAAGGAGGTGTCAACATGGCAGTACCTAAGGGGAAAGTGTCTCGTCAGAGACGTGATAAGAGACGTTCTTCTCATTGGAAGCTCACCGCTCCCGCCCTCGTCGCATGCCCGAAGTGCGGTGCTCTGCATCAGAGCCACAGAATGTGCCCGGAATGCGGTACCTATAACGGCCGTCAGGTCAAGGTTATCGAATCCAAGGTCGCAGCTGAGTAATTTCATCTACCGAAAAGGTCGCGGGAAGAAAACTTCCTGCGACCTTTTTTTGCAAGGATTTTCGTCGTAGGAATACTTGCATCAACTGATAAAATCGGCTATACTACATAAGTTAAGGTTTGCGTTTAGAGAGGAGGCGGAAGTGTGAGTACGATCATCACCTCAATCGACAGCGGATCTCCCGCCGAAAAAGCAAAAATACGCATAGGGGAAAAGCTCCTCAAGCTCAACGGACATGAGATCGTGGACGTACTGGACTACCGCTTTTTCTGCTATGATCCCGTCTTGAAGGTTGAGCTTGGTGGAGAGGACGGCAGCACCCGTACCCTGAAGATCCGCAAGGACGAGGGGGAAGACCTTGGACTCAACTTCGATACTTATTTGATGGATGAGCCGCGCCCCTGCTCCAATCACTGTATTTTCTGTTTTGTTGACCAAACTCCGCCGGGAATGCGCGACACACTCTACTTTAAGGATGACGATGCACGTTTGAGCTTCCTGATGGGAAATTACATTACGCTGACCAATCTGACCGAACGCGAGGCGCAGCGTATCATCGACCTGCGCATCAGTCCGATCAACGTCTCCGTACAGGCCACTGAGCCGCAGCTCCGCCGGACGCTTCTCGGCAACAAAAATGCGGACAAAAGCATCGAGTATATGCGTGCGTTCGGAAAAGCCGGTATTGAGATGAACGGACAGATCGTTGTCTGTCCGGACTGGAACGACGGCGAACATCTCAAGCGCACCATTGAGGATCTCATCGACATCGGGTTTCACTCCTGCTCCGTCGTGCCGGTGGGTTTAACACAGTATCGCAGGGGACTTGCCAATATTAAAGCGGTGGATAAGGCAAAGGCGCGTGAAATTATCGAAACGGTCGATCATTACGGCGCGATCTGCAAGAAAAAGCTTGGCACGCGTATGTTCTTCTGCGCGGACGAGCTGTATCTGACCGCGGAGCTGCCGCTGCCGGAGGAGAGCTATTACGAGGACTATCAGCAGCTTGACAACGGTGTTGGTATGCTCACAAGCACGACAAATGAGTTTAAGGACGCGCTCTCTGATGTGGAGGACGGAGATGTGCCGAGCTTTACGATTGCCACCGGTGTCGCTGCTGCACCGTTTATTACGCGGCTTGTGAATTTGGCGAAGGAAAAGTTTCCGAAGCTTCAGGGCGAGGTCGTCGCCATCGAAAACGACTTTTTCGGTCATACGATCACAGTTTCCGGCCTTGTCACGGGACAGGACATCATGAAGCAGCTTTCGCGTAGGGAGTGGCTCGGCGAGCGCATCATTTTCCCTGCCAATATGCTTCGTCACGGGGTAGATATTTTCCTTGATGATGTCACGCCGGATGATATTGAGCGCGCACTGAACCGTCCGCTTTGCTGCTCGGAGACGGACGGCTATTCACTGTGCGACAGCATTTTCTCAAAGGAGGTAGGAAGATGAAACCTTTGGTTGCCATTGTCGGACGCCCGAATGTGGGCAAGTCCATGCTATTTAATAAGCTCGTCGGGCAGCGTCTTTCCATCGTGGAGGACACACCCGGCGTCACGCGCGACCGCATCTACGGCGAGAGTGAGTGGTGCGGCAGAAAGTTCCGTCTTGTCGATACCGGCGGTATCGAGCCGCGCACCGACAACGAGATTCTGACCTTTATGCGTGAGCAGGCGGAAATCGCCATCTCTCACGCAGATGTTATCGTGTTTCTCACCGATGTCAAAACGGGACTCACCGCCTCCGATCAGGAGGTTGCCAATATGCTTCTGCGCAGCGGCAAGCCTATCGTGCTGGCGGTTAATAAAATGGACTCCACGGGTACGCTTAACCCTGACTTCTACGAGTTCTACAATCTCGGCCTCGGCGATCCGATTGCAGTCTCTGCCGTCCACGGTCACGGTACGGGCGACCTGCTCGATGCGTGCCTTCAATACTTTCCACCCGAAGAGGAGGAAGAGGATGAGAGCGATGTCATTCAGGTCGCCATCATCGGAAAGCCCAATGTCGGCAAGTCCTCGCTTACCAACCGCATTTTAGGCACAGAGCGTGTCATTGTCAGCGATGTTGCCGGCACTACGCGTGACGCCATCGACTCCTATTTTGAAAATGAGAACGGCAAGTACGTCTTTATCGACACCGCCGGTATGCGCAAAAAGTCCAAGGTGGACGAGGTCATTGAGCGGTACAGCGTTCTGCGTGCCACCATGGCGATCGACCGCGCGGATGTGTGCCTCATTATGATCGACGCGCGTGACGGCGTGACCGAGCAGGACACCAAGGTCGCCGGTCTTGCCCACGAAGCAGGCAAGGCGTGCATCATCGTGGTCAACAAGTGGGATCTTGTCGAAAAGGACGGCAAGACCATGGACAAAATGCGCGACGATATTCGCCGCGACCTTTCCTACATGACCTATGCGCCCATCGTATTTATCTCTGCTGCCACGGGTCAGCGTGTGAACAGGCTTTTTGAGCTCATCAACTATGTCAATGAGCAGTCCTGCACGCGCATCACAACCGGTATGCTCAACAACGTCCTCGAGGATGCGCAAACGCGCGTCCAGCCGCCCACAGATAAGGGCAAGCGTCTGAAGATCTACTACATGACGCAGGTCGGCGTCAAGCCGCCGCACTTTGTGGTGTTCTGCAACAGCCGCGAGCTGTTCCACTTCTCGTATCGCCGGTATCTGGAAAACTGCATCCGCAATGTGTTCGGACTGGAAGGCACTCCGATCATTCTTTCCGTGCGCGAAAAAGGGGAGAAAGAGGACTGATGTTGCGTATTTCAACGGTTTGCGCACTTTTGATCTGCGTTGCTGCCGCATCGTATCTTCTCGGCTGCAGCAACGGTGCGATCATTGCCTCGAATCTTTTCTACCATGACGATGTGCGCCGTCACGGAAGCGGCAACGCCGGACTGACAAATTTTTACCGCACTTACGGTGCAAAGTATGCGCTTTGCGTGATTGCGGTCGATATGCTTAAGGCGGCAGCGGCCGTATGGCTCGGCAGAGAGCTGCTGGGAGGGATCCTCGGCTGCTTGATCCTCGGAAAATATTTTGCAGCGCTGTTTTGCGTCATCGGACATATGTTTCCGGCGTTTTATGCCTTCAAGGGCGGCAAGGGTATTTTGTGCAGCGCAACGCTGCTGCTGTGTCTTGACTGGCGCATCGCACTCGTGTGCTGGGGGTTATTCCTTGTGCTGTGCTTCGCCACGCGCTATGTGTCGCTCGGCTCAGTCAGTGCGGCGGCCGGTTTCCCGATTCTGACGCAGATCATCTATAACGATTATTACCTAACCGTTTTTTCTGTGCTGATCGCAGGACTTGTGATTTATGCACACAGGCAGAATATTGTACGGCTGCTGCAAGGCACGGAGAGCAAATTCCATTTTCATATGAACAATTTTGAGGAGAAACCATGAAGGTTACCGTTCTTGGCAGCGGCGGCTGGGGAACGGCTGCTGCGATGCTGCTTCATACAAACGGCCATGAGGTCACATTGTGGTCTCATAGCGCGGAAAAGGCGGAAATTCTTTCGCTGGAAAGGGAAAACCCTTTACTGAAAAATGTCAGGATATCCGATACAATATCCGTTACGAACGATCTGCGCGGCTTGAAGGATGACGAAATGATCGTTTTTGCCGCGCCGTCCTTTGCGCTGCGCGAAGTTTCAAGGATGGCGGCACCGTACATTACTGACGGTACGATCCTCGTCTCGCTGACCAAGGGTGTGGAACAGGGAACACATCTACGCATGTCGGAGATCATTCGGCAGGAAACTGCAGAGAAATGTCCTGTTGCTGTGCTCTCCGGCCCGTCACACGCGGAGGAGGTTGCCCTTGGCATCCCGACCGGCTGTGTTGCTGCGGCGGAAGAGCAAAGTGTGGCGGAGGCGGTGCAGCGTGCCTTTATGAATGATGTTTTTCGCGTCTACACGCATGACGATGTGGTGGGCGTTGAGCTTGCCGGCGCTTTAAAAAATGTTGTGGCGCTTTGCTGCGGTGTCAACGACGGCGCCGGTCTCGGGGATAACTCAAAGGCACTTTTAATGACACGCGCTCTTTCTGAAATATCCCTTCTGGCTGAGGCCATGGGCGGACGCAAGGAGACGCTTGCCGGACTTGCCGGCGTGGGCGACCTGGTTGTGACCTGTACGTCCATGCACTCACGAAACCGCCGCTGCGGCATTTTGATCGGACAGGGAAAGTCGGCGCAGGAGGCCAGGGAAGAAATCGGCGCTGTGGTCGAAGGCTACTTTGCTGCGCGCAGTGCCTATGAGCTGTCGAAAGAGTACGGAGTGCAAATGCCAATCTGCGCAGCAGTGTACGAATTGCTCTATTGCGAGGCATCGGTCGAACCGACGATCCGTGCATTGATGCAGCGTATGCCGCGCCGCGAAAGCGACAGCAGTTGGGTATAAGTGCAGCCCTACCAACGGAATAAAAAAATTCCGACCACGGTGTGGTCGGAATTTTTTCGTTATATCAGCTATCAGATTGCGCGGGTAACCTTACCGGAACGCAGACAGCGGGTACAAACATAGACATGGCGGGGCGTACCATTAACGATCGCCTTAACGCGCTTGACATTGGGCTTCCAAGGACGGTTGGAACGACGGTGAGAGTGGGAAACTCTGATACCGAAAGTCACACCCTTGTCGCAAAACTCGCACTTTGCCATCCGTTGCACCTCCTTGCTGTAGTTAAAATCAAACTTGCACATTCACAAGCAGTTGATACTATAACAGATACAAAAGCAAAATGCAAGTCAAAATTTCAAAAAAGTTCAAATTTTTTATTTTTTAGCAGAATAGAGAAAAAGTGTGGAAAAATCAGAATGGTCGTGCTTGTAAAAAGAGGGAAATGATACTATAATAAAAGTGAGTTATTATACAACTATCGGAGGGACAACATGAACACGAACCGATCGGTCAAGTTGAAGGATATTGTTGATAAATTCCAGATGGAAGTCATTTTCGAGGGCTCGGATTATGAGACCGAAATTCTGACCATTACCGATGTAAACCGGCCGGGCTTACAGTTTGTCGGTTTTTTCGATTATTTTGATCCGCGCCGCCTGCAGATCATCGGGAAGTCTGAGACGACCTTTTTGCAGAGCTATTCCTCCGGCGAGCGACGCAAATGCTTTGAAAATATTTTCCGGTATGAGATCCCTGCATTGGTAATTTCGCGTAATCTGGATGTGTTCCCCGAATGCCTTGAGATGGCAAAAAAGTTTGGCCGCACCCTGCTGCGCACAGGGTATACCTCGGTCGAGTTTACCTCCATGACGATTGATTACCTGAACCATGAGCTTGCACCGGTGATCACGCGCCACGGGGTACTGATGGACGTTTACGGAGAGGGCGTTCTGATCCTCGGCGACAGCGGGATCGGCAAGAGTGAAACCGCGATCGAGCTGATCAAGCGAGGCCATCGGCTTGTCGCGGATGACGCAGTGGAAATCAAACGCATCGGCGGAACACTGTTCGGCACGGCACCGGAACTGATCCGAAACTATCTGGAAGTGCGCGGTGTCGGTGTGATCGATGTGCAGAAGCTTTTCGGTATGGGCGCGGTGCAGGATTCCACACAGATCGATCTTGTGATCCAGTTTGAAAAATGGGCGGACGATAAGTTTTATGACCGTCTCGGCCTGGACGACAGCTTTGTCAGTATTATGGATGTTCATGTCCCCATGTCGGTGATCCCTGTCAGCGCGGGCCGCAACCTTGCCGGTATCGTGGAGCTTGCCGTGATGAATAACCGCCAGAAGAAGCACGGATGCAATTCCGCACACGATTTTGTCAATCAGATCGACGGCTATGTGGATCGCCATACCCCGCGGGACTAAAACAGGAAGGAATGAGTTATTACCATGGCGTGGTTTGAAACGCTTGACAAAAAGGTAGCAGATTATTTGCCGGATCTTAAGTATGCTGCAGACGAGCCGATGGCGAAGCACACCTCATTCCGCATCGGCGGCGCGGCAAAGCGAATGGCATTTCCGCAGACGGCGGAGCAGATCGTCATTCTCTCCGGCTTTTTGCAGGAACTTGGCGTGGAGCCGCTCGTGATTGGAAACGGGACGAACTTGATCGTATCCGATGAGGGACTTGACACGGTGGTCATCAATATGGCAGGCGAGTTTGCATCCACGGAAAAGAGCGGTGAAGCGGAGCTGACCGCCACCGCCGGGATCTCCCTTGCGAGACTGGCACTTTTTGCTTGGCAGGAGGGACTGACGGGGCTCGAATTTGCCCATGGCATTCCCGGAAGCCTCGGCGGTGCGATCTGTATGAACGCAGGAGCCTACGGCGGCGAGATGAAAGACGTGCTTCGTGAGGTGACGGTGCTTTATCCGGATGGAATACGCACCCTCAGCGCACAGGAGCTGGATCTATCCTATCGCCACAGCGTCTTTTCGGATCATCCCGAGGCGATTGTGCTTCGCGCGAAGATCGCATTGCAGCATGGGGAGAAGGACGCGATCAAGGCGAGAATGGATGAGCTGATGGAAAAACGCAGAGCATCGCAGCCGCTTGAGCTTCCCAGCGCGGGCAGCACCTTCAAGCGTCCGACCGGCTATTATGCAGGCCCGTTGATCGAGGGCTGCGGACTGAAGGGATGCCGCATTGGCGGCGCAGAGGTGTCAACAAAGCATGCAGGATTTGTCGTCAATGTCGGCGGTGCGACCTGCTCAGATGTGTTGGCACTGATTGAGAAGGTACAGAAAACTGTCTATGATGCACATGGCGTCATGCTTGAGCCTGAGGTAAAGATTGTCCGTTAGAGCGGTTTATTATGGCATAAAGATACACAACACGGCAAGGAGAAAAAGCCAATGGAGATTCTGATTATTTCCGGACTTTCCGGCGCAGGAAAATCCAGCGCCGCAACTTACCTGGAGGATATGGGATACTATACGGTGGACAATATGCCTGCCGATATTATCCTCAAGTTTGCTGAGTTCTGCACGCAGAGTGACGGCCGCTATGACCGCGTCGCCTTTGTCAGCGACATTCGCTCGGGCAGCGATGGCTTTGCGCCGCTGCTTGCCGCGATGGAGGATCTGCGCAAGGACGGCAACATTTGCCGGCTGCTGTTTCTCAATGCGAACGTGGAGACGATCATCAAGCGATATAAGGAAACGCGCCGACGCCACCCGTTGATGGACGACGGCGGAACGCTTGAGGAAGCCATGCGCCGGGAGGAGACGCTGCTGCGCCCGCTCAAGGAGCGTGCAGATTTTGTTCTCGATACCACGCAAATGCCGGCAGCCAAGCTCAGAAGCGAGCTTTACAGTCTTTTCGGCGATAAGGCGATGCGGGGGAAACTCAGCGTGAATGTGGTCTCTTTCGGCTATAAATACGGCATTCCGCTGGAGGCGGATCTGGTTTTTGACGTTCGATTCCTGCCGAATCCCTTTTATGTGCCGGAGCTGAAGCATAAGACCGGTATGGATCAGGAAGTCTATGATTATGTGTTCTCCTTCCCACAGACAAAAACGTTTGCTGAGAAGCTTGAGAATATGCTTTCCTTCCTCCTGCCGCTGTACAGCGAGGAAGGGAAGACGATGCTTGTCATCGCTGTCGGCTGCACCGGCGGACACCACAGAAGTGTGTCGATTGCACGCGCGATCAATTCCTATCTCAATCAGATCGGATATCCCGCTTTTGAGAACCACCGCGATATGGCGCGCTGAGGGGAAATATTGCTGTTAATCATTCGAAAACAGCAGGGGAGGTGAACGCAATGTCCTTTGCCTATGAGGTGAAAGCGGAGGTTTGCAAGACCTCGCTCGTGCGCCAGTGCTGCGCGATTGCCGAGGCGTATGGGGTGCTGCTCTACGCCAACAGCTTTTCCGGCAGCGAAGTGCGCATCGTGACGGAAAATGACGAGTTTGCCGCAAGGCTGCCGAAGCTCTTTCAAAAGGCGTTCTCTGTCCGGTTTGACGTCCTGCCGGAGAAAACGAGTCAGGGGAAACTGACGTTTCGCATCACCGATGCGGACAAGCTTGCCGCCATATTTTCTGCGCTGGGATACGATCAGAAGGCGCATTTTGCTCTGCATGTCAATTTTGCCATTGTCGAGGAAGAGTGCTGCCGAACGGCTTTCTTAAGAGGTGCATTTTTGGCCGGCGGCAGCGTGACAGATCCCCAAAAGCGCTATCATCTGGAGCTTGCCACCTCGCATTTGCAGGCGGCAAAGGAGGTTGAGGCGCTTCTGTGTGACATGGGCTATACCCCGAAAAATGTAATAAGGCAAAGCAACAGCATCACTTATTTTAAGCAAAGCGAGCATATTGAAGATCTGCTCACGCTCATTGGCGCACCGGCGTGCGCGACGGAGATCATGGCGGCCAAGGTGGAAAAGGAAATGCGCAACACCATCAACCGCCGCGTCAACTGCGATGCAGCAAATCTTGATAAAGCAGTGAGTGCATCCCGTGAACAGGTGGAAGCCTTTACACGTCTGACAGAGTCGGGCGCGATCAATGATCTTCCGGTCAAATTGCAGGAGGTGGCGGTGGCGCGGCTATTACAGCCCGAACTGACACTCAGCGAGCTTGCGGAGACCTTTGACCCGCCGCTTACGAAATCCTGCCTGAATCACAGGATCCGCAAGCTGATGGAGCTTGCAAAGGAATCATAAACCGACTGCTTCTTTGCAGCGCGGCGGAGAAAGGAACTACTACAATGAATCGTATTAAGACCGCTGTGGGGACGCATGAAAAAGGATTTAACTGCTGCCAGAGTGTCTTGTCGGCATTTGCCGATCGGCTCGGTGTAGACGAGCAGACCTATCAAAAGCTTGGCAGCGGATTCGGTGGCGGCGCCGGAACAGGGGAACTGTGCGGTGCAATTACCGGCGCGATCATGGCGCTGGATCTGATTTTTCCGGCAGATTTCAGTGACCCTGTCAGCGCAAAGAAGAAAGCGGTGCTTCGCTCGAAGCTTCTTCAGCAGGGCTTTGAGGAACGCTTCGGTCACCTGCGCTGCCGTGAGCTTCTTTCGGATCGCAGGGGGGAGGATGCCATTTCTCCTGCTGTTAAGGAATTGAATCTTACCAATCACTGCTCCGTTATGATTGCAACTGCAGTCGAGCTTGCTGAGGAGATCCTCAAGGAAGAACGATAAAGAAACCCAGGGAGGTTAGATCCATGCCCTTTGCCCACCTGCATGTCCATACTGAATACAGCCTCCTCGACGGAGCCTGCCGCATCAAAGACCTTCCGAAGATGGTCAAGGAGATGGGGCAAACCGCCTGCGCCATCACCGATCATGGTGTGATGTATGGTGCGATCGACTTTTACCGCGCCTGCAAGGCGGAGGGGATTAAGCCAATCATTGGCTGCGAGGTCTATGTTGCGCCGCGCACACGCTTTTTAAAGCAGCACGAATTTGACAGTGAGGCGCGTCATCTGGTACTCCTGTGCGAGAATGAGGAGGGCTACCGCAATCTTTCCTACCTCGTTTCCATGGCGCATGTTGAGGGCTTTTATATTAAGCCTCGCATCGACCTTGAGTTGCTGCGCGAGCATAGCGGAGGATTGATTGCACTCTCGGCCTGTCTTGCCGGTGAGATTCCGAGAAGAATTCGCGGCGGAAACTATGACGGTGCAAAGGAATATGCCTTAACACTTGCTGAGATTTTCGGCAAAGACCACTTTTATCTCGAACTGCAGGATCATGGTATCCGCGAACAGGCGATCGTTAATCAGGGCATCCTGCGTCTGCACGAGGAGACGGGGCTGCCGCTGGTCGTGACCAATGACGCACACTATTTGCGTAAGGAAGATGCCTACGCGCATGACGTTCTGCTGTGCATTCAGACCGGAAAGACGGTGGACGATGAGAACCGTATGCGCTATGAGCCGCAGAATTTCTATCTCCGCACGACCGAGGAGATGGCAGCGCTGTTCCCCGAGCACCCGGAAGCGATCGAAAACACCGGAAAGATTGCCGAGATGTGCAATGTGGAGTTTACGTTCGGAAAGTACCATTTGCCGGAATTTAAGCTGCCTGAGGGTTATGACAGCTTTTCCTATTTCAAGAAGCTTTGCGACGAGGGCTATCACGAGCGTTACGGTGAGGGGAGCGAGGCGCTGCGCCGTCAGCTTACTTATGAGCAGGATATGATCGAGAAAATGGGCTTTACGGACTACTTTCTCATCGTTTCCGATTTTGTGCGCTATGCCAAGAGCGTCGGGATCCCTGTCGGACCGGGACGCGGCAGCGCGGCAGGCAGCATGGTGTCCTATTGCCTGCACATTACTGACATTGATCCGATTCCGTATTCACTTTATTTTGAGCGTTTTCTGAATCCTGAGCGTGTCTCCATGCCAGATATCGATATGGACTTCGGCGATACGCGCCGCGGCGAGGTGGTCGAGTATGTTCGACGCAAGTACGGCGAGGATCATGTGGCGCAGATCGTGACGTTCGGTACCATGGCGGCGCGCGGCGTGATCCGCGATGTGGGCCGTGCGCTCAATATGAGCTATGCGGACTGTGATGTGATCGCAAAGCTGATCCCCAACGCTTTGCACATCACGCTTGACGATGCGATGAAGCTCTCGCGTGAGCTGAGAGAGAAGTATGAGAACGATGAACGGATCAAAAGGCTGATCGACACGGCAAAAGCCCTTGAGGGAATGCCGCGCCACGCCTCGACGCACGCCGCCGGTGTTGTGATCACAAAGGACCCTGTCGTTTCCTATGTTCCGCTTGCGCGTAACGATGACACCATTGTCTGCCAGTACACGATGGTCACGCTGGAGGAGCTGGGACTTCTGAAGATGGACTTCCTGGGCCTTCGTAACCTGACCATTCTCGATGATGCTGTAAAGCTTATTCGTGAAAAGGAAAATTCCTTTACAATTGATTCTATTCCGGATAATGATCCGGAGACCTATGCCATGCTGCAGGCAGGACGCACGAGCGGCGTATTTCAGCTGGAGTCGAGCGGCATGACGGGTGTCTGCACAAGCATGAAGCCGGAGAGCATTGAGGATCTGACGGCTATTATTGCCCTCTATCGCCCGGGCCCGATGGATTCTATTCCGCGCTTTATTGCCAGCAAACACGATCCCAAGCTTGTGACGTACCTGCACCCATCGCTTGAGCCGATCCTCGGTGTTACCTACGGCTGCATCGTCTATCAGGAGCAGGTCATCGAGATTTTCCGCCGTCTTGCCGGCTACTCACTCGGGCAGGCGGACATGGTGCGCCGTGCGATCTCCAAGAAGAAAGTCAAGCAGATCGAAGCCGAGCGTCAGGCGTTTATTCACGGCGATCCCGAGCGCGGCATTACCGGATGCGTGGCAAACGGCATTCCCGTGGAGACTGCACAGGCGATTTATCAGGACATTTACGACTTTGCAAACTATGCCTTCAACAAGGCGCACGCGGTGTCCTATGCTGTGGTCGCCTATCAGACGGCCTACTGCAAGTGCCACTACACCAAGGAGTATATGGCGGCACTGCTGTCCTCTGTGCTGGATTCTTCGGATAAGGTGTCGGAGTATTTTGCTGAGTGCCGTGAAAACGGCATCGCGCTTCTGCCGCCGGATGTGAACCATTCGTCCGACTGCTTCACCGTGGAGGAAAACGGCATTCGCTTCGGTCTCGTTGCCATTAAAAACATCGGTCGTTCGCTCATTCAGCGCATGATGGCGGAGCGTGAAGCAAACGGAGCATTCACCGACTTTGAAAACTTCTGCAAGCGCATGGACGGGGCAGATATGAACAAGCGCGCAGTGGAGAACCTGATCCGCGCGGGCGCGTTTGATGGGAGCGGTGCGCACCGCTCGCAGCTTCTTGCCGTCTATGAAAAGGTGATGGACGGTATTTCCAACGGAAACCGCGCCAACATTGACGGCCAGATCGACTTTTTCGGTCTCGGCGTTGGAACAGAGCAGCAAAATGCATTGATTTTGCCGGATATTCCCGAGTTTTCCGCACAGGAACTGATGGCAATGGAAAAAGAGACAACAGGACTCTACCTGTCCGGTCATCCGATGGACGCCTACCGCGACCTTGCCCGCGCTTCGGGTGCGGTGCAGATCAGCCGCATCATGGATGACTTTGCGCAGGAGAGTGGGCCGACGAACTTCTCGGATGGGCAGAAGATAAGGCTTGCCGGTGTTGTGACCTCCAGTAAAACAAAAACCACGAAGAAAAATACGCTTATGGCATATGTTACCCTGGAGGACGGCACAGGTGCGATAGAAATGCTCTGCTTCACGCGCGTGCTGGAGCAGTACGGCAGCTACCTCAAGGAGGGGCAGGTCATCAGCGTTTCCGGCACACTCAGCGTGCGCGATGAGAAAGCACCGCAGCTCATGTGCGATTTTGCCCGCCCGCTGACGGAGAAAATTCCGAGAGAGACCGCGTCGGGTGATGCCGCAGCGAAGAAGGAAAGACGCACACTGTATCTGAGGCTGCCGTCGATAGACTGCTCGGAGATGGAAATGCTCAGAAAGATCCTTTTCATGTTTGAGGGCAGTGAAAACCCTGTGAAGATTCGCCTTGCCGACACGGGCAAGCTGATCGGAACGACCTGCAATTTGCAGGAATCGCTCGTCCGGGAGATGAAGGCACGTCTGGGCGATGAAAATGTCGTGGTAAAGTAAGAGAATAGAGCATAAAAAAGGGGTACGCTGCAGAAATTGGCATTTTGCAGCGTACCCTTCTTTTTCTTCTTATCCGTTTGGCTCTTCAAAAAGCGCATTGAGAATACCGGAGTAGAGCTGCTCGGTATTCTTTTTGAACCGCTTGGCGAGATCCTGCGCCATGACCTCTTTGGGCACCATAAGCTCCATTTTTAAAATGCTCTCGTCGCTGTCGTCACTGAAAG
>JAUMWI010000055.1 GCA_030529725.1 Eubacteriales bacterium
TGCTGACTATATCAAGAACATGATCACCGGTGCTGCTCAGATGGACGGCGCTATCATGGTCATCGCTGCTTCCGATGGTCCTATGGCTCAGACCCGCGAGCACCTTCTGCTCGCCCGTCAGGTCAACGTTCCTTCCGTTCTCGTTTTCCTGAACAAGTGCGACCAGGTCGACGATGAAGAGCTCCTCGAGCTTGTCGAGATGGAAGTTCGCGAAATGCTCAGCTTCTACGGCTTCCCCGGCGACGACACCCCGATCGTCCGCGGCTCCGCTCTGAACGCTCTCATTTCCGAGTCCACCGATCCCAACGCTCCCGAGTATGCCTGCATCAAGGAACTCATGGACGCTGTTGATACCTGGATCCCCACTCCCGACCGTAAGGCCGACATGCCCTTCCTGATGCCCGTTGAAGACGTCTTCACGATCTCCGGTCGTGGTACCGTCGCTACCGGCCGTGTTGAGCGTGGTCAGCTGAAGCTCGGCGAAGAAGTCGAGATCGTTGGTCTGTCCGACGAAAAGCGCAAGACCGTCGTCACCGGTATCGAAATGTTCCACAAGCTGCTCGACTACGCCGAGGCTGGTGATAACGTTGGTACCCTGCTCCGCGGTGTTGCCAAGACCGAGATCGAGCGCGGCCAGGTTCTGGCTAAGCCCGGTTCCATTCACCCCCTCACCAAGTTCGTTGGCCAGGTCTACGTTCTGACCAAGGACGAAGGCGGCCGTCACACCCCGTTCTTCAACAACTATCGTCCCCAGTTCTATTTCCGTACCACCGACGTCACCGGCGTCATCACTCTGCCCGAAGGCACTGAGATGTGCATGCCCGGCGATAACGTCGACATGAAGGTCGAGCTGATCACCCCGATCGCTATCGAAAAGGGTCTCCGCTTCGCTATTCGTGAAGGCGGCCGTACCGTTGGTTCCGGTGTTGTTATCGAAATCGAACAGTAATCTGCACTGATAAAAAGGAAGACCGCGCAAGCGGTCTTTCTTTTTTGGTATTTGTAAGGTTACGGGCGTGGAGCCTGACACTTTTGCGCCCGATGGCTTATTGCGCCTCTGGAAACTCCAGCCCTGCCATGAAGCCGTTCTCACCGGTGCAGACAATGTCGCCGGCAACAACGGTGTCATCGCAGAGATAGATGTCTGCCTGACAGCCGGATTCACAGTTCGGGTAGTTGTTGACAATGTAGGTGTAACGGCTGAGCGTTTTGCCGCAGAAGGCACTGAGGTCAAACCCCTGCTCGAGCTGCAGAGCGTTGTAGGAGAGGTATGGCTCCACCAGGGTATCCGGAAGCGGCACCGAAAGGGTTTCCACCGGATCGGGTGTGACCTCCCAACCCAGTGAACGCAGGTATGCCACACGCTCATCGTTTGTCTTTACACTGACGGTATCGGAGCGCTTGCTTTCCGCATGATGCGAAAGGATAAATGGCAGAGAAATTGCCAGAAGGAGACAAAATGCTGCAAGGAGGATCCTGCGCTTGGGAAATTTGGCAGTTAAAATGAACATGGGACACACATCCTTTCCTCATATTGCTATTCCCATGCGCCCGAAAATATGATAAAATTCGGATAAAAAATGAAGGGAGAGTACACATGGCTCAGGAGCGGCTGGACAAGATCATCGCCTCTATGGGACGCTATTCGCGTCGTGAGGTAAAGCAGCTTGTCAGAGAGGGACAGGTCCTCGTTGATGGCAGGATTGCGGGCAGCGCAGAGGAAAAGTACGACCCGGAGACGGCGGAGATCCTTGTTGCCGGAGTGCATCTCGGCTATCGCCGCTATACCTATGTGATGCTGCATAAGCCGTCCGGGTTTCTTTCTGCAACCGAGGACGGACACGGTGAGACGGTACTGGATCTTTTGCCGAAGGAGTATCGTAAAATGGGACTTTTTCCTGTCGGACGACTCGATAAGGATACGGAGGGACTGCTGTTGCTTACCAACGATGGTGAACTTGCTCACGATTTGCTCTCACCGAAAAAGCACGTGGACAAGGTCTATTACGCCCGTGTTTCGGGGATGCTGACACAGGAGGATCGTGACGCCTTTGCCGCGGGCATGGTACTTGATGATGGACTTATCTGCCGCGAGGCGGGACTTGAGATCCTCAGCGCGGGCACGGAAAGTGAGGCACTCGTGACGCTGCACGAGGGTAAATTCCACCAGATCAAACGAATGCTTGCCTTCCGCGGAAAGCCCGTGCTTTATCTAAAACGACTTCAAATGGGATCGCTCACCTTGGATAAAAACCTTGAAAAAGGCGCATTTCGGCTGCTTTCCGAGAAGGAGATTGCACAAATCAGCCATAGGCAAAATGTCCAATAATAATTACGGTTTTTGTTTAGAGAAAACAAAGAGACTTTACGAAATTGACAAAAAAATTCAAAAATTTTGGTGAAAAAAGAAAAAATATCTTGCAAATTTTGAAAGCGGAACGTATAATGAATTAACTTGATTGACAAAATGCACAAAACGAATCAAGAGAAACTTTGGGAGGACGCCCATATGTCTGGTAGAATTTTTCAAAATATCGTTTTGCAGTTCAAAGAGACAACCAACACGGTAATCGGAGTGATCGACTCTGAAGGCACTGTGATTGCCTGCACAGACCTGCCGAAGATCGGCTGTAAGTGGCCGCATCTGGTGCAGCCGATCAACGAAGCGGAGGGCGAGTGCATCGCTCTTGAGGGGAAAACCTTCAAGATTTTGTCCGGTTGGGGCGGCCAGTTTGACTTTGCGGCATTTGCTGTCGGTGAGGATGAGATGAGCCGAACTGCCTGTGCCATGGCTTCCGTTGCCCTCAATACAACCAAGAGCTATTACGAGGAGAAACATGATAAAACCTCCTTTGTAAAGAATATCATTTCCGACAACATCCTCATCAGCGATATTTATATCCGTGCCAAGGAGCTTCACGTTGATGCAGAGATCAGCCGCGGTGTGTTTGTGATCCGTAAGGTTGACGGCAGAAACGAATCGGTAACGGTGGAGGCGGTGCAGAGCATCTTCCCCGACCGTCAAACCTGCTTTGTCCTTTCCGTGGGAGAGACCGACATTGTCCTGATCCATCAGCTCAGCGATACTGCCGGTGCACCGGAGCTTGAGAAGATCGCTGTGCAGCTGGAAGAGGGACTGCGTGTAAACGGCGAGAGTATGGCCATTATCGGTATCGGCACCATTGCTGCGCACCTGCGCGATCTGGCAAAATCCTATAAGGAGGCGCAGATGGCAATCGAGGTCGGCAAGGTATTCGATACGGAGAAGTTCATTATCAACTATGAAAACCTCGGTATCGGCCGCCTGATCTACCAGCTGCCGACCACCCTTTGCGAGATGTTCCTGCAGGAAGTCTTCAAGAAAAATCCCATTGACTCGCTGGATAGGGAAACACTGTTTACGATCAACAAGTTCTTTGAGAATAACCTTGTCCTCTCTGAGACTGCGCGCAAGCTGTTTGTCCACCGCAACACGCTTGTTTACCGTTTGGAGAAGATCAAGAAGCTCACCGGACTTGACCTGCGTCAGTTTGATGATGCGATCACCTTTAAGGTCGCGCTGATGGTCAAGAAGTATCTCTCCTCCCGTGGCATCGAAGCATAACACTGAAAATAGAATTAAGGGGAAGCGTATTCAACGCTTCCCCTTATTATTTTGCGTGGCAGCAAACGACAAAAAACCTCAGAAGTGTGAAAGTTTACATAATTTTGTATTGCCATTTGGTGGAGACTACGGTATAATAGAATAAAATATTGTGGAAAAAAGCGGAAAAACGCCGAAAGCGAGAGGATACAGAATGATACGCCTGACCGATGTGCAAAAAGAATATGACAACGGAACACTTGCGCTGCGCGGTATTTCGCTTACCATTGAAGACGGTGAGTTTGTGTTCCTGGTCGGTCCGTCGGGTTCGGGTAAGTCGACGATCATTAAGCTTCTTACCGGCGAGGTCGTGCCGACAAAGGGAAGGATCATGATCAACGGGTTCAGCATGACCAACATTTCTGAACGGCAGATTCCGCTGCTGCGCCGTTCCATCGGCGTCATCTTTCAGGATTTCCGTCTGATCGAAAAGAAAACGGTCTACGAAAATCTGAGCTTTGCTATGCGTGCAGTCGGTGCGACCCCACGCGAGATCAATAAGAGAATCCCGTATGTGTTGGAGCTGGTAGGACTTGACGGAAAAGTGGGCTGTTACCCTGCCGAGCTTTCCGGCGGCGAACAGCAGCGCGTTGCCATTGCCCGTGCGCTGATCAATAACCCCAGTACCATCATTGCAGATGAGCCGACCGGCAACCTTGACCCTGCGCGTTCCTTTGAGATCATGACGCTGCTCGAACGGATCAACCGGTTGGGCACCACACTTGTTGTCGTGACGCACGAAAAGGATCTTGTCAATAAATTCCAGAAGCGAGTGATCTCGCTGGAACAGGGACTGATCACAGGCGACGGGATCGGATACAATGTGAGGTAAGTTAGTGATGAAGCACGATTTTACATATTTTTTCAGCGAAGGCGTGGGCAATATGTTTTCGCATGGCTTCATGTCCTTTGCAGCCATCGGTATCACGGTTGCCTGCCTCGTTGTTATGGGGACGTTTTCACTGGTGGCTTATAACGCAGAGATTCAGCTCGAAACACTTGAGAGCGAGTATGAAATTCTTGCCTTTGTCGATGAGACCTTTGACGATGCACAGACGCAGCAGGTCGGGCATTCTCTTTCCAAGATCGCAAACGTCAAAGAGGTGGAATTTATTACCAAGGAGGAGGCCACCGAAAGCTTTGAGAAGAAGTATGAAAACGACTATATGCTCCAGGATCTTGATGCTGAGATCTTTCGCGACCGCTATGCCGTTTTTGTAAACGACCTAAATTCCGTCAATCAAACGGCAGAGTCGATCCGCAATGTGGCGGGCGTTGCCAAAGTCCGCGTGGACGAGGATATTGCCGGCGGTTTCATTGCACTGCGCAATGTGGCGGGCATTGTTTGCTTAGCGCTGATTGCGATCTTGCTTGTTGTTTCGGTTTTCATTATCTCCAACACCATCAAGCTCACCACCTTCGACCGTCGGGACGAGATTGCCATTATGAAGATGGTCGGCGCGACGGATGGGTTTATTCGCTGGCCGTTTGTTTACGAGGGCTTTTTCCTGGGGCTGATCAGCGCGGTTGTGGCATTTTTGCTTCAGTGGCTGCTGTATGCCTCTGTCACCAAAAGCCTTGCCATGTCGGACACGATGCAGCTTCTTCAGATTGTCCCGTTTGATACCATCTGGCAGCCGGTGATGATCGTTTTCGGTGCCGCAGGTATTCTGATCGGCATTGGCGGCAGCTTGACAGCGATCCGCAAATTCCTGCGCGTTTGACAAGAGAGGAGGAGCGGCACCCATGAAGAAAAAGAAAATTCTGCGGTCATGTGCCGCCCTGCTATTGATGTTTGCCTTGCTGACAGCGGATTTTACACCGTTTACCATGGTGCAGGACGCTTCTGCTGTCACCCAGGCGGAGATCGACGCGCTCAAGGGCGAGAATGACGCGCTTGCTGCGCAGAAGGCAGAGCTTGAAAAGGAGCTCAAATCTTTGCAGACGGAAAAATCCTCTGCGTTGGCGCAAAAGACGAATATTGATAAGCAGATCGGCGTTTTGCAGTCTCAAATCAGTGTGGCAGAGAGACAGATCCGCGAGTATGAAACGCTAATCGCGCAGACGGAGCAGGAGATTCGGGAAAACGAAGCGCAGGAGGCGGCACAGTATGAGCTGTTCTGCACGCGCGTGCGCGCCATGGAGGAGCGTGGAACGATCTCTTACTGGTCGGTGCTGTTCCACTCGGCGAGCTTTTCGGATCTTCTCAGCGCGATGGACTTTGTCAGTGAGATCATGGAAAGCGATCAGCGCGTGATCGATGAGCTGCGTGAGCTGCGTGAGCAGATTGAGGAAAAGAAAGCGTCCCTGGAAACTGCGCTTGCCGAACAGGAGACTGCCAAGTCAGCACTTGTCGCAAAAAACAGTGAACTGAAGGAGCGACAGGCGGCAGCTGAGGCAGTGCTCAACGAACTGAAAGCGAACGAGACAGAATATAAGAAACTCGTTGCCGCCAAGGAAGCGGAGATGGAGCGGCAGCAGGCGGAGATCATCAGGCTTTCCCGTGAGCTTGCCATCCAGAACGGCGACACAACGGAAACCTACGGCGGCTATATCTGGCCGTGTTCGAGCCACTACGTCACCTCACCGCTGGGTTCACGCTACACGGGCATTAAGGGCGCATCCACCAACCATGCCGGCATTGACATCGGCCGTGTGTATTACTCCACGCAGGTCGTGGCGGCAAAGGCAGGTACAGTCATTATTTCGGCGTACAATCAATATCGCGGCAACTATGTCGTTGTCAGCCATGGCAGCGGCAACACCACGACTTACCAGCACCTTTCCAAACGCTCGGTTGAGGTTGGTCAGCATGTCGCGCAGGGACAGGTCGTCGGCGTCAGCGGCTCAACCGGCGTATCGAGCGGCCCACACCTTCACTTTGAGATCTCTGAGGGTGGAAAAATTGTCGATCCGCTCAAGTACCTGACAAATTATACCAAGGGTTGGAAATGAATCTGCATAAAAAAGAGCTTCCTCTATAAGCATAGAGGGAGTTCTTTTTTGTCGGGAGGAGCTGTCATGCTCGGTTGGATCAGCTATGAGGAGGGGAAGGAAAAAACGAGGGAGCGCATTATGGTCGGGAATGCTGCAATGCTGCACCTGTCTGTGCCGCGCGGAAAAAACCCGCGCTGTTCACTCGAGGCACGGTATGCAGCCCGATTCCTTGCACGCAGGCGCGTACGACTGGCGGTGCTTCCGCCGGACTACCCCTATGCCGGCATTTTCCTGCGCTGCGGAATTGCCATGAGCGATACGACTGAGCTGTATCGTGCCTGTGCGGCAAAGATTGCCCAGTGCGCTTTGCGGCAAACCGCCTTTTTGCCGCAAAGCGCCGGTGTTGCCCTGCTTGCCCGAAACCTTTCGCCGGCACTGCAGAATGCTGCACACGAACTCTCCGGCAAGGTGCGGTACCTGACGCTGCGCGTGCCGAATGGAGAAAAGCTTGCACGCGAGCTGCGCTGGGAATACGGGATCGCAGTGCATCTGCCGCAGGAAGGGGAGCTGCTATGCGCGGACGTGGCTGTATCGTTTGATGGGGAGAAAACG
>JAUMWI010000015.1 GCA_030529725.1 Eubacteriales bacterium
GACTTGCAAGAATCACCGGAGCAAAGACGGATTTTAAAATGCAGTAAACCGCGAGCCAAAATGCCATTCCGATGACATTAAAGGACAGATGAACCATGGCGGCCCGTTTTGCATTCTTGTTGGCACCCACGGAGGAAATCAATGCGGTTATGCAGGTTCCGATATTCTGCCCCATAATGATCGGCACTGCCGCACCGTAGGAAACTGCTCCTGTGGAAGCGAGAGCTTGCAGGATACCGACGGATGCCGAGCTTGATTGTATGATTGCTGTGAGGACAGCGCCCGCAAGAACGCCTAAAATCGGGTTGGTGAACAGAAGAAACATCTGCCCGAATTCCGGTATGTTTTTCAGTCCGGAAACAGCACCCGACATCGTTTCCATACCGAACATCAAGGTGGCAAAGCCCAGCAGAATCATACCTGAGTCCTTTTTTCTGTCCTTCTTGCAGAACATATAGAGGATGATACCGATGAGCGCGAGAACAGGGGTAAAGGAGGACGGTTTTAACAGTTTCACCCATACAGTTCCGCTGTCAATTCCTGCAAGACTCAATATCCAGGCGGTGACGGTTGTACCGATATTGGCACCCATGATCACGCTGATAGACTGGTGCAGCGTCATGACTCCGGAATTGACAAAGCCTACAACCATTACCGTCGTGGCAGATGAGCTTTGAATGATCGCAGTTATGCCAAGGCCGGTCAAAAGGCCTGCTGTTTTGCTGCCGGTTAATCTCCCGAGTACCGTTTTCAGTCCGCTGCCGGCTCTGCGTTCCAGTGCCTGACCCATGAGATTCATGCCGAACAGAAAGAGGCAGAGTCCGCCGATCATTGTTAATACATCAAAAATGTTCATTTCATGTTCACTCCGTTTCTTGTCAGGGTAAATCTTAACGGAGAAACATCAAATGCAATACCGTATAAATGTAAAATCCATGTAAAACCCGTAAAAAAAGAGGATCGTCATGAAAAACATCATGACGATCCCTGGCTGATGCGCTTTATTTTTTCGGAAAAATGACCGTAAATGTTGTGCCGATGTTCTGCTCACTTTCTACCGTGATTGCTGCATTGTGAATCATCACGCCGTGTTTCACAATGGACAAGCCAAGACCTGTCCCGCCGATCTCCTTTGAGTGACTCTTGTCCACGCGGTAAAAACGCTCAAAGATGCGTTCCTGGTATTCCTGCGGAATACCGATGCCGGTATCGCGGACAGCAAGCACGACCGATCTGTCATAATTTTGTACAGAGACTTCCACCGTGCCATTCGGACGATTGTATTTGATCGCATTATCACACAGATTGTAAATGATGCTGTAAAGAACCTGCGGAACACCGTATAAAGTGGCTTCTTCGCCGGAGAGCGTAAGCATGACATTCTGTTTTTCTGCCTCGGACTGAACACTGTCTACCGCGTTTTTTGCAATCTGAAGCAGGTCAACATTGTTTCGCTGCATTTCATTTGCCCCACCGTCTAACTTGGTCAGGTCAATAATATCACAGACAAGTTGGGTCATGCGCTGAGCCTCCTGCCGAATTTTGCCGGCAAACGGGCGAATGTCCTCCACTCTCACCATGTTGCCCTCCAGCAGTTCGGCATAACCGGAGATCGCGTGAAGCGGTGTTTTTAGCTCGTGGGAGGCATTTGCGGTAAACTCCTGGCGAATATGCGATGCTTTTTCGAGTTCTCTCTGATTGCGCCGAATCTCTGATTGCTGAACGCTCATGCGGTAAAGGAGCGGTTCGATTTCTTCATACTCTTTATTACCGAGGTAGGACGCCGGATTCTCCAGATCAATTTGATTGATCGGTTCCACAATCTTTTTGGAGAGACGAGATGCAAGAATAAATGAGAGAATGAGCGCTAAAAGGGCAACAAGTGCAATGGGCTGTGCAAACCCGAGAAGAAGAGACCAAAGGGTATTTTGCACGCCAGAGAGACGAAGAACCGTTCCGTCGGGCAACCGTTGGGCAGAATAGAACAGCTTTTCAGACAGCGTTTGAGAATAGCGGCTGCTCTCCCCAAAACCGGTCTCAAGCGCCTCTTTCACCTCTTCACGCTCCAGATGGTTTCCCATACCGGAACGGTCAGCCTCATTGTCATAAAGAATGGCGCCGTCAGAGCCGATCCAGGTAATACGATAATCAATGCTATTCAAGTTCATGAAATAGTCCATGCCGTTTAGGGCAACCCCCTGCGCGGCAAGCTGCGTCTCTACCTTCAGCTGGTTACGCTGTACGCCGGAAAAATAGCTGTAGGTCACGCCCATGATAAAGACGAGAGAAGCAAGAAAGACCGTCAGCGCAACAAGCCAGATGGAATGGAAGATCTTTTTGCTCATGGCTGCCCCTCCATCCTGTAACCCACACCGCGGACGGTTTGAATCTGTACACCGGCGTTCCCAAGCTTGGTTCTTAACGTTCCGATATGAACATCGACCGTTCTGCTCTCCCCAATAAAGTCAGCCCCCCAAACGGCGGAGAGCAGTGCTTCTCTGGTAAAGACCTGTCCGTTTGATTCCAGCAGCAGCTTCAATAGATCGAATTCTTTCAGCGTTAGGGAAACAACCTGACCGCCTGCCGTTACGGTGTGCCGCGCGGGGTCGAGCGTGATGTCACCCTGATTCAAGAGTTCAGGTAATTGCCTCGGCTTTGTGCGGCGCAGAACGGCCTTGATGCGCGAAACCATTTCCATCATGCCAAACGGTTTGCACAGATAATCGTCAGCACCAAGATCAAGTCCGGTGACCTTATCGTATTCACTGCCCTTGGCGGTGGCCAGAATGACCGGAATATCGGCCGTTACAGGGGAGGAGCGCAGCTTCTTTAGAATGGAGATTCCGTCTTCTCCGGGGAGCATAATATCCAGCATAATAAGCTCCGGGAGAGCAGAAGCCATTGCTTTCCAGAATCCTTCACTGCCGGAAAAACCGGTTGCTTCAAAACCTGCCATATTCAGCGTGTATTGCATCAGTTCGCGAATGCTGCTCTCGTCTTCTACGCAGTATATCATGACACTTCTCCTTTTTTTACTACTGCAATGATACTGTAAAACGGTAAAGAAGAATAGATGGCTTTTGTAAAATCTATGTAAAACCAACTGCTTTAAAAACAAAAAGCTCCCGAAACCTTGCGGTTTCAGGAGCTTTCTGGTACGCCGTGAGGGATTCGAACCCCCGGCCTTCTGGTCCGTAGCCAGACGCTCTATCCAGCTGAGCTAACGGCGCATGTCCTTTTCCGGACAGCTTCGCTATCATAGCACATTGATTTTTAAAATGCAAGGGGTTATTTTTATTTTTTTCAAAAAATGGAGAAAAAACTTTTGTGTTTTATCAAAAGCAGGAAGGGAAGCGCACGAAAACCGTGAGCCCCCCGGTTCTGCAAGGATTTTACCGTTCTACCGTATGCTTAAGTGAGGGGACAATAATAAAAGCCAGTGCTCCACCGATGAGTGCGGTGATAAGCTGCGTCAGAGAAAAGGTTATCCGAGCCGAGGCGAGAGCGGGGGCAGGAAGACCGGTGGACGGACCGAGCAGCGGCAAAATCAAAAGGGAGATTGTCAGCCCCATAAAGGCGGATTTGACCACTGAGCCGACGAAAATACCGCAAAGCAGATTCTTGCTTCCTGATTCTTTGCAGGTAAAAAGCCATACCATCAACACCAGAATGAAGTTTCCCACCATGATGCAGGGCATGATCGGCGGAATGGCGCTCATCAAAGGACTCCCGGTGATCATCCATGAGGTAAGCGGTGTAACGATGGATAGAATTGCTCCGCTCAACAGTCCGCAGAATACGACGGCAACGATGAGAATGCAGTTAATAATGGGACCGGTGAGGTAGACGGAAGTGTTCTTTAAAAACTGGCTTGCGATGCAAAGAGCCAGCAAAAGGGCGGTCGTTGTGATTTGCCTGGTTTTCATAGACAGTCTCCTCATAGTAAACATACAAAAAGTGAGCTTACTTCTTGAATTCTTTCCGCAAGCATACTATACTTCACAGTACAGTTCTGTTGCTATTGCAACAAAAGGAGAGGAAAATGGATCAATTCTTGACTCTACTGGAGAAGCTTAATCTTTTCTCAGGGATTGCACGCGAGGAGATCGCGCCGCTTTACCGTCGATTTGGCTGTTATACGACGCAGTATGAAAAGGGAGCAATTCTATGGAACCGCGGTGATCAGGTCAAGGCAGCCGGTATTGTGCTTTCCGGCTGTGTGCAGGCAGAGCAAAACACTGCGGACGGCGTGCAGCGTATTGTGGCGCGGCACAGCGCAGGATCACTTTTCGGCGATGTGCTGATGTCTTCTCAGATGCAGAAAAGTCCGGTGGACATTGTTGCCTGCGAAAACACACAGGTTCTTTTCCTGCCGCTTGTGAATATTATGGGGGACTCCTGTGGGGCAACGGAAGCGCAGGTGCGTTTCCGACTGAATTTACTCAGCGAGATTTCCGATAAGTACTGGGCACTCTACCGCCGCATTTCCTGCCTGATGGCGCCGAGTGTCCGCGGACGGGTCGCGCGATATCTGCTCCATGAACGAGAGGAGCAGGGAAGCGATTCCTTACAGCTCTCCTGTACCCGTGAAAACATGGCAGCACAGCTTTGCGTCAATCGCAGCGCCATGTGTCGCGAGTTGGGTCGGATGCAGCGAGAGGGGCTGCTGATCCTACATCGCAGAACCTGCACGCTTTGCAATATTTCTCACCTGGAAGCAATTGCAGAGCGGTAAATTTCTTGCAATTGCCGGGTAGAGGGGTTATAATGAACACCTGTTGCAGAAACGAACAACCGTGATACAACTATTATAGAAAGGAGCCCGAATGATGAGAATTTTTCAGTCTGTTGCCGACCTTGCGGGAAACACCCCGCTGCTGGAGCTGTGTCGATATGAACGGAAACATGACCTGCAGGCAAGATTGCTTGCGAAGTTGGAGTGTTGCAATGTAGCCGGTAGTGCCAAGGACCGTGTGGCAAAGAACATGATCGAGACGGCGGAGCGCGAAGGGAAGCTTACTGCGGGCTCTGTGATCATTGAACCGACCAGCGGCAACACCGGAATCGGTCTTGCAGCGATGGCAAAGGTGCACGGTTACCGTGTTATTCTCACGATGCCGGACACCATGAGCGTCGAGCGGCGCAATCTGCTTAGAGCCTATGGTGCCGAGCTCGTGCTCACACCGGGCGCTCAGGGTATGGCAGGATCCATCGAAAAGGCGGAGCAGCTTGCCCGCGAGATCCCCGGAAGCTTTATCCCTTCCCAGTTTGACAATCCTGCGAATCCCGAGGCGCACTATCTGACCACAGGCCCGGAGATCTGGACGGACACGGAGGGACAGGTCGATTGCTTTGTTGCCGGTGTCGGCAGCGGCGGCAGTATTTCCGGTGTCGGTAAGTATCTGCGCGAAAGAAAACCGGATATAAGGATCGTTGCGGTCGAGCCTGCTGCTTCACCGCTGATTTCCGGCGGAAAGGCCGGGCCTCACGGACTGCAGGGCATCGGAGCAAACTTTATTCCGAAAAATTATGACGGCAGCGTTGTTGATGAGGTGCTTTGCGTCCGTGAAGAGGATGCCTATGCCGCAGGCCGTGACATGGTCGCGTGTGAGGGCGTACTTGTCGGGATCACGGCAGGTGCTGCGCTGCACGCAGCCACTATTCTTGCAAAACGCGAAGAGAACAAGGGAAAGACCATCGTGGTACTGCTGCCGGATGGCGGCGACAAGTATCTCTCTACGCCCATGTATCAGGAGGAGTAAGAAAACTATGCAGGACGAAAAAAGAAACCGGATTATTACAAGCGCTGCACAGAAGATGGCGCAGGGATATCGGGCGTTTTCCATTCCCATGTACGGTGATGCCCTGCATCTGCCGAGCAGAGAGGCGATAATTGAGATTATCCGCGATTGCCAAAAGCTCCTTTTCCCGGTGTATTACGGGAATAAAGATCTGCTCAAGCTCCCTGCCGAGCAGTACAGTGCGCTTTTGATGGAACACATCCACGATAAGTTGACGATGCAGATCTCCATGACGATGGAGGATACGCAGGAGAATTACCGGAAGGCAGAGCAGATCTGCGATCAGTTTATTGAGCGCCTGCCGGACATTCAGGAGATGCTGATGAAGGATCTTCAGGCAAACTTTGACGGCGATCCTGCGGCGTACAGCATGCAGGAGGTCATTTTCTCCTATCCCGGCCTTTTCGCCATCTTCATCTATCGCATTGCCCACGAGCTGTATTTGCAGAACGTTGCCATGATCCCACGAATTATGACCGAGTATGCTCATTCCCAAACCGGTATTGATATCAACCCCGGCGCGACCATCGGAGAGTATTTCTTCATTGACCACGGAACCGGTATCGTGATCGGTGAGACGACAATTATCGGCAACAACGTCAAGATGTATCAGGGTGCGACGCTCGGCGCGCTGTCTCCGGTAGGCCAGCCCTGCAACCCCACGGAGCGCCGCCACCCCAAAATCGGCAATAATGTTACGATCTACGCCGGATCCACACTGCTCGGCGGCGCAACGGAGATCGGTGACAATGTTGTCATCGGCGGTAACGCATTCCTGACGTCCTCTGTTGAAGCAGACACGACGGTGAGCATCAAAAAGCCGGAGATGCGCTTCCGCGGCAAGAACCATTAAGAACGGTTGTCATAGCGCAGGTGGTCAATATATTTTGTGATTTCCTCAACGCACAGCTCACAGCCGATGCCGCAGCCGGTCTCCTTTTGGACCTCTTCATAGGTATCGGCACCCTTGTCGTAAGCCTCTTTGATTTGTCCCCAGGTGATGCTTTGGCAGGTACATGCCATTTCGTTTGGATCCATAAAAATGCTCCTTTCGATGTTTTGCCATAGTATTCCTCAAAGTGCTGAAAAAATACAAAAACAGGAGAACGGACTGCGTTCTCCTGTTTTTATACGCTATACGCTAAAAATGAAATGTCTGAATGGGCGGAAGAAAAAAACAAAACCGCCTGAAGTTCAGACGGTTTTGCAAGGATCCAATTACAGCAGCAGGATGCCGGCTTCTTCATAAGCTTTGCGGGTGCCTTCGTCCCAAAGGGAAACCTGGACCTCGCCGATGTGTGCCGTGCCGATCATCAGCATGCACAAACGACTCTGACCGATACCGCCGCCCATGGTGAGAGGCAACTCGTTGTTCAAAAGCATTTTGTGGAAGGGAAGAGTGCGGCGATCATCGCAGCCGGCAAGCGTGAGCTGCTTATCAAGAGACTCGGGGTCAACACGGATACCCATAGAGGAGATCTCAAAGGAACGCCCCAAAATGGGATTCCAGTAAAGAATGTCACCGTTGAGTTCCCAGTCGTCATAGTCCGGAGCGCGGCCGTCGTGCTTGATGCCGGACTTGAGCGTCTTGCCGATCTGCATTAAAAAGACAACACCGTGCTCACGGCAGACGGCATCTTCACGCTGCTTCGGCGTAAGGTCGGGGTACCGGTCTTCGAGATCCTGCGTGGTGATAAAGAACACATCACGGGAAAGGGTTGTGTGAAGAGAGGGGAATGCAACGTTGAGCGCTTCGCTCGTCTCCGCGATCGCATTGACGATATCACGCACAGTGCGCTTTAAGTAGGCAATGTTGCGGTCTTCGGCAGCAATGACCTTTTCCCAGTCCCACTGGTCAACATAAATGGAGTGGAGGTTGTCCACTTCCTCGTCACGGCGGATGGCGTTCATATCCGTAAACAGACCCTTGCCGACATTAAACTGATAGCGCTTGAGCGCAAGACGCTTCCATTTAGCAAGCGACTGTACGACCTGTGCATTCGCGTTAACATCGGGAATGTCAAAGGAAACGGGACGCTCCACGCCGTTGAGATTGTCGTTCAGACCGGAGTTTTCTTCCACGAACAGCGGAGCGGAAACGCGGCGCAGATTCAACGCATTGCTCAGATTCACCTGAAAATTGCTCTTAATGAATTCAATAGCGCGCTGCATTTCATAGACGGACAGGGGGGTGTGATAGTTCTGAGGGATATAGGTCTTACTCATGCCGATTTTCACTCCTTTATAAAAAACTGAACTACATTTTAAATTCAATTATTGCAAAAATCAATAGATATTTTAACAGGAATCACATTTTTTTTACATTTCTTTTGTAAAGTATGAAAAAGCCGACGCATTGCTGGAGTGCAAAAATTCAGCTTTTAATTTTATAAGGTCAATGCCAGAAGCACAGGCTTAAGATAGGTTTCTATCAGTGCTGCAAGGAACAGCAAGGGAAGTACAAAGAGAAAAAAGAAACGGCTGCAGTCACGAAAATGAATCAGAAATTTGCAATGGGCTTCCCGATGCAGCAGACGCGCCGTGCCGATCTTACACAGCGACAGACCGAGAGCGCAGGAGACGATGATCGCAGGCAGCTCGAAAATTCCATGAGGCAGAATACCGACCAGATAAGCCAACAGGCCGAGACCGGTTTTCTGATAGATCGCACCGAATGCACCGATCAGCAGTGCATTGGTGCCGAGTGCCGCGGCACTGAGATAGAGGAACGGAATCACGCCGTCGAGCATCGCGGAAAAGGAAGCGAGAAGGTTATTGAAAAAAATCGTTGAGAATATTTCGATACCGGAAAGCTGATCTAACCCGAATGATTCAACCTTGTCGTTAAAGAAGGAAATCATCTCCACTGCAGATTCCGGAAACAGATAGGCTGCGGCAAAGCCGATGATCGTTAGGATCAGAAAGGCGAGCGCGGTCGTTTTCAGCTCATTCCGCAATCTTCCGTCTGCTAATGTTGGGAAATAACGTTCGAACATATCAGGAAAGCTTGGCAATTCCTGCCTTAACGCGGGCGATAGTCTCCTCGCGGCCGAGAATATGGCAGATCTCCACGGCACCGCCGGGGGTCACAAGCTTGCCGGCGACGGCAATGCGCAGCGGCCACATGAGCGTTGCATTCTTCACTCCCAGTTCCTCGGCAAACGAAACGAGCATATCGTGAATGGCATCGTTTGTCCACTCAGGGAGATTCTCAAGCTTCGGCAGAACCTTTTGCAGCATATCGAGCGATACGGCGGCATCGGTCTTGGACTTCTTGTTGGTGTAGAATTCCACATCGTATTCGGGGAGCGCGTCAAAGAAGTCGACCTTTTCGGGAATGTCAGTGAGCTTTTCGCAGCGTGCCTGCAAAAGGGAGGAGATCTCCGAGACGGAATATGCCTCGTTTTTGACGGATTCACGAATGTAAGGCGTTGCTACTTTACAGAACTCGCCAGGGGAAAGATTGCGCAGATAGTTGGCGTTGAAGTACGTCAGCTTCTCGATATCGAAGATGGCGGGGGACTTGGAGATGCCGGAGATGTCAAATGCCTTGACCAACTCATCGAGCGTGAAGAACTCCTGTTCCGCCTGCTCACCGCGCGGAGACCAGCCGAGCAGTGCCACATAATTGAGGATGGCGGGGGTCAGGTAACCCTGCGCTTTGAGGTCTTCATAGCTGGGGTCTCCGTTGCGCTTGGACATCTTGTGCTGTGCGTCGCGCATGACGGGGGAGCAGTGGACATAAGTCGGAATTTCCCAGCCAAAGCCCTCGTAGAGCAGGTTATACTTCGGCGCAGAGGACAGATACTCGCTGCCGCGGACAACGTGAGTGATGCCCATAAGATGGTCGTCGATGACGTTGGCAAAGTTATAGGTGGGAAGACCGTCGCGCTTGAGGAGCACCTGGTCGTCGAGCGTCTTATTTTCCACGGTGATGTCACCGAAGGAAGCATCATGGAATGTGGTCGTACCTTCTTTGGGGATACGCTGGCGAATCACATACGGCTCGCCGGCAGCAACACGCGCCTTGGCCTCCTCGAGGGGAAGGTCGCGGCAGGGATCGTCTGCGCGGTCAAATTCGCCGCTGTCCTCCTCACTTTCCGCCTTTTCGCAGAAACAGTAATAGGCATGTCCGCGCTCGACAAGAAGCTCGGCATACTTGCCGTAGGTGTCGCGGCGCTCAGACTGGATATACGGGGCGACGGGGCCGCCGACATCGGGGCCTTCATCGTGGGAAAGACCGCATTCCGCCATCGTGCGGTAGATCACATCGGTCGCGCCCTCGACAAGACGACCCTGGTCAGTATCCTCAATGCGCAGGAGGAAAGTGCCGCCTGCATGACGTGCGATCAGGTAAGTGTAGAGTGCGGTGCGCAGGTTGCCAACGTGCATATAGCCGGTGGGGGATGGAGCAAAGCGCGTGCGGACCTTGCCGTGCGGAATTTTGGCTTCCATTTCCTCAAAGTACTTCCTATCAATGGACATAGGATGACCTCCTAAAAAAATCTTATATTAGTTTATCGTCTGCACACCAGATTGTCAAGAACAAGGAAAATGACTTTAATCATGTTTCGCTGCCTCGCTTTTTGCGGTTTTTGCTTGTGCTTTTCAAAAAAGTGTGGTAATATCACAAATTGAGAAAATAGGTTTGCGCATCCGGCGCAAGTACAGAATACAAAGGAGAATTCTCATGGACGAGATCATCAGCACCGAAAAAAAGAAAGTAATGCTCTCCGGCATCCAGCCCAGCGGCGACCTGCACCTTGGTAATTACCTCGGCGCGATCAAGAACTGGGTGGCGCGCACGGACGAGTTTGATAACTACTACTTTATGGCAGATATGCATACCATCACCGTGCGCCAGACGCCGGCAGATCTGCGCCGCCGTACAATGGAACAGCTTGCCCTTTACATTGCCTGCGGACTTGATCCCGAGAAGAACACGCTTTTTGTCCAGTCTCACGTCCATCAGCATGCAGAACTTGGCTGGGTGCTCAACTGCTACACGATGTTCGGAGAGCTTTCCCGCATGACACAGTTCAAGGACAAGTCCTTAAAGCATAAGGAGAACATTAACGGCGGACTCTTTACCTATCCCGCACTTATGGCGGCAGACATCCTGCTCTATCAGCCCGACTTCGTTCCTGTCGGTGAGGATCAGAAGCAGCACGTGGAGCTCTGCCGCAACATTGTCCAGCGCTTTAACGGCCTCTACGGTGATGTCTTTAAGATGCCCGAGCCTTACATTCCCAAGGCAGGCGCCCGCGTGATGAGTCTTTCCGCGCCCGATGGAAAGATGAGCAAGTCCATGCCGGAGGGCTGCGTATTCCTGATGGAGAAGCCGGAGGATATTGCCAGAAAGTTTAAACGTGCCGTTACTGATAGCGACACGGAGAACTGTGTCCGCTTTGATCTTGATAATAAGCCCGGCGTTGCCAACCTTATGAGCATTTACTCTGCGGTCACCGGAAAGACCTATGAAGAGATTGAGCAGGAGTTTGCCGGAAAGGGCTATGGTGCGTTCAAGCCTGCTGTCGGCGATGCCGTCATCGAGGTGCTGCGTCCCATCCGCGAGGAGGCGGCGCATCTGCTTGCAGACAAGGCCTACCTTGAGGGCGTGTACCGTGCGGGTGCAGAGAAGGCGTCCTACGTTGCAGAAAAGACGCTGCGCAAGGTATATAAGAAGATCGGCTTTCTTGCCAGATAAGGGTGACGCATCATGATCAATGTGATTCCGAAAGAACTTCTGCTGATCGTGGGTGCGGCACTGCTTGTGGCAATGGCGATCAGCTTCCTGATGTGTCCGCTTGTGAAATCGTTCGCTTATAAAATCGGCGCAATCGACGTACCGAAGGACAACCGTCGGATGCACAAAAAACCTGTGCCAAGGCTTGGCGGTCTGGCGATTTTTATGGGCTTTATGGTAAGCATCCTGCTGTTTGCCAGCATCGACCATGAGATGCAGGGCATTCTTCTCGGCGCCGTGATTATTGTGGTGCTGGGCGTGGTGGACGATATGACGCCGCTGCGCGCCTACTTTAAATTCATTGTGCAGATCGTTGCAGCCCTTGTTGCTGTGTTCCACGGTGTCGTGATTGAGACGCTCTCCAACCCGAACATTTTCAGCCAGAGTCCTTACTGGAATCTCGGCTGGATCGCCATTCCTGTTACGGTCCTGTGGATCGTCGGCATTACGAATGCCGTCAACCTGATTGACGGTCTGGACGGCCTTGCCTGCGGCGTTTCCACGATCAGTGCTTTGACGATGCTCGTGATCGCGCTGCTGGTTTCCGAGTCCGGCGTTGCGGTTATTATGGCATCTCTCGTCGGTGCCTGCCTCGGATTTATGCCCTATAACCGTAATCCTGCCAAGATGTTCATGGGCGATACCGGCTCGACATTTTTGGGCTATATTCTGGCAACGATCTCGATTCAGGGCCTTTTCAAGTATTATGCGATTGTATCCTTTGCCGTACCGTTTTTGATTCTCGGCCTTCCAATGTTCGATACGCTTTTCGCCATTATCCGCCGACTTGTACACGGTCAGAACCCGATGGCGCCGGATCGCGGACATATCCACCACAGACTGATCGACATGGGACTCAATCAAAAGCAGGCGGTTGCCGCTTTGTATGTTGTCAGCAGCATTCTCGGCCTTTCGGCTGTGGTGCTGACTGCAAGCGGCGCGGTCAAGGCGATGCTCCTTATGATGACGCTGATCATTGTTGCTTACATTGCTTCGCGCGTGATCTTCCCCAGAGGGGCCGAAGAGCAGAACGGGAGCGTGCCGGAGCAGACAAATCCTGCGATGGAGGCAACAGATGGGGAAAGCAAGAGAGAAGAAGCAAAAAACGAAGATAATGAAGGGGTAGAGAGCTGATGGAAAAGCTTCGTATTATGAGCGTGTTCGGTACACGCCCGGAAGCCATCAAGATGGCACCGCTGGTCAAGGAGCTGAAAAGCCGCGAGGAGATCGAGAGTCTTTGCTGCGTGACGGCACAGCATCGGCAGATGCTCGATTCCGTAATGGAGGTTTTTGATCTCAAGGCAGACTGCGACCTTGACATTATGACGCCGCGTCAGACGCTTTCCACGATTACCAGTAAGTGCCTTCTCGGCATGGACGGGGCGATCGAGCAGCTCAAGCCGGATATGATTCTGGTACACGGCGATACGTCCACGACCTTTGCCGGCGCTCTTTCCGCATTTTATCATCAGGTGCCGGTCGGACATGTGGAGGCGGGACTTCGTACCTATGATAAATATTCTCCGTTTCCCGAGGAAATGAACCGCAAGATGGTCACTGCCATTGCCGATCTCTATTTCTGCCCCACGAAGAATAACCGCGATAATCTCCAGAGAGAGGGTATTGACAAAGGCGTTTTTATTACCGGAAACACGGTCATCGACGCGCTGAAAACCACGGTGCGCAGTGACTATGTCTTTGCCACACAGGAGCTCAATGAGCTGGATTACGAAAACCGTAAGATCGTTCTCGTTACCTGCCACCGCCGCGAAAACTACGGCGAGCCGATGAAAAACATTATGCTTGCCCTTCGCCAGATCGCAGAGCAGAACGAGGATGTGGAGCTTGTTTACCCCGTGCATCTTTCTCCCGTTGTGCGTGAGGCGGTGGACGCATATCTGCGCGGAGCGCCGCGTGTCCACTTGATTGACCCGCTGGCGGCGGATGAGATGCATAATCTGATGGCGCGCTGCTACCTGGTCCTCACCGATTCCGGCGGTCTGCAGGAGGAGGCGCCGGCTCTCGGCAAGCCTGTGCTTGTGATGCGCCGCGAAACGGAGCGACCTGAAGCGGTGGATGCCGGAACAGTGAAGCTTTGCGGCGTTGTGCAGGATGATATCGTTACGATGGCCGAGCGCCTGATCCGCGACAAAAGTGCCTATGAAAAGATGGCGCACGCCGTCAATCCCTACGGTGACGGCAATGCCTGCGCACGCATTGCGGATGCGATTTTGTGGCACTTCGGGCGCAGGAGCGAACGACCTGCGGATTTTGAAGTCTGATTCGGAAAGCGAAAACGGTACGGAGGTGAGAGCAGAATGGGAAATAAAGCTTCAAAGTCGGTCAGCATAGTGGTCGCTGCGCTCATTTTGCTCGTCATTGTTTTTATGCTGCGCGGCAGTCTGCGCGGGCCGGAGCGTGTGGTGCTTCCGCAGGAGGTGACAAACGAAGGAGTCAACAGCGGAACAGATGACGGAGAAAATGATGTAATCAATCGCGTTGACATTCGTCCCTCAACTGTGCAGGATGCCATTGCCGTACTGAGACGCCCACAGCAGTATCAGCGTACCGTTGTAATTGAGCGGTACTATTCCGGAGGAAGCTGCATCGATACGCTTGAGGTGTTTGTTGATAACGGCTGGACTCGTGCGGATCTTGTGAAAGACGGCGCGGAAAAACGACATATGATCAGCAACGGAGAGGTCAGCTACATCTGGTACGGCAACAGCAAAAGCTACTATACAGGGGCTGCTGCACTCAGTGCCGATGAAGAGCAGTATATTCCGACCTATGAGGATATTCTTCATATGGATGTGCAGCGTATCGCCCTTGCAGATTACCGCATGCTTGACACAAAAAACTGTATTTATGTGGAAACGGCACCGGATAGCGCAGGATACGTTGAACGGTACTGGGTATGCGTAAGCGATGGCCTGCTTGTTGCAGCCGAGAAAGCCTGCGGAGAGGATATTGTCTACCGCATGGCAGGTATGAATGCAGACACGGAAACGGTGATGGAGGATGCATTTGTACTTCCGGACGGTACGCAGCTTCACACACTCCATGTAAAAAGTTAACGAGAGGGCAGTACCCTCTCGTTTTTTCTTATAGATCATAAAATTAACAGCAGTCCCAGTGCAATCAGCAGTTCATCATCCGCCTTTTCCTCAGAAAGAAGAGAATGAGCAGCAACAGAATGTCGGCAGTATCCACATCCTGCAGCTTGAATTTGCCGAGCATTCGCTGAAGAAACTGTTCGCCCTCCTGCGGTATGCGTTGAAATCTGCTGCTTTGTGCAAATTGCGCTGCCTGCGGCGGAGGGCTGTTTTGTGATGGCGGCGACTCCTGCATCGGAATGCGCGTGTAAATGCCGTCATCGTTGCGAAGATATCGGTTATACAACGCTCATCCCTCCTGTGTAGTTAAAAACGTTTTGGCAAGGTGAATCATTCGGGCAAGCTGGACGGCTCGGTCGACTTTATCGCGGCGGGAGGGCCGCAAAAACGGACGCAATGCATATAGAAAGGCGGCGGTCTCGCTGCTTTCCGGTCGATTCATTTGCTTGAGCACCGGAATCAGTCTTTGCAAAAGGTCCGGGTCGATTGATGAGAATTGGGAGAACGGATTGCCTGCATCCGGTGGGGGAGGTGCGGCATTGTCACTGCTCTGCTGTGCATTGCCTCCCATTTGTGCAGAGAGAGTTTGCGCCATGTTCACCACCTGTGCCATTGCGTCCGGATCGGAGAGCAGCGTATTTAGTTTTTCTTCCCAATCATTCACGCTGCCATCCCCCTTGCTTATTTTTTCGCGGTTTCGTTCAGCCGGGTCATCAGCGCAGCGCCCTCGGGACTGTGCATGAGGTTCCCCAAAAGCTGTGCAAGCTCCTGCGTGTTACCGGCGGCGGCATTTTTTGTGGCACGTTCGAGCGCCGCACCGCCGTCGTTTTTTGTGAGCAGGTTCATCAGCTGCTGGCCGTCGCCTGATTGCATGATCTTCTCTGCAAGACCGTGGTTTTGTTTGAATTTGGCGATAATTCCTGCGGTTTTAGCATCCATTGAGATTCCTCCATAACTGATAATCCACCTAAGTATATGAATAGAAAAGAAAAAAAGTGCCTGCTCGCGCTGAGCAGGCACCAATTTATTTTTGCTGTTTGCTGAAATCGCAGTCTGATTTGATCGGACAGGCGGCACAGTTCGGTTTTCGCGCCATACAAAGTGCTCTCCCATGAAGTACCATCCGATGACAGAAATCACCGGATTCCTCCGGAGGGAGGACGGCACGCAGCTGCTTTTCTACGCGCAGCGGATCGGTGCTGCCATCCGTCAGCCCGAGACGTCCGGCAATACGGATGCAATGCGTGTCGCAGACATAGGCAGGCTGCTTGTAAATGTCGCCCAGAACGAGGTTTGCTGTCTTGCGACCGACACCGGGAAGCGCTAAAAGCTCTTCCATGGTGGCAGGGACTTTGCCGCCGTGCTTTTCCAAAAGGATTTTCGCGCACTCCACCAGGTCCTTTGCCTTGGTGCGATAGAAGCCGCACGAATGAATGGCTTCGCCGACTTCCTCGTACGTTGCATCAGCAAACGCTTCCAAAGTCGGAAAACGTTGGAATAAAGCCGGCGTGACCAGATTAACGCGGGCATCCGTACACTGCGCGGAAAGGCGCACGGCGAAGAGCAACTCGTAGTCTTTTTCATAGTTGAGAGAGCACAGCGCATCGGGATACAGCGTTTTCAGCTCCTCAATGATTCGCTTGACAGCGGCCTTGGATTTCATGGAATGGTGTCTCCTTATTTTTTCTTCTTGCTGCCATGATACCATACATTTCTTTAAAAATCGACAGAAAAAGTGTAGGAAATCGGGAAATCGTGTGCTATAATGTTTTCCAGTCAAATGAGAGGGGGCGTGGAAGTGGAAAAGAGACCGCTTGCCGATGAGATTCGTCCGCAGAGCCTGGACGAGGTGGTCGGTCAGCAGCATTTGATCGGAAAAGGGGGGCTTCTTCGCCGCCTGATTGATTCCGGCACAAATGCCAATATGATTTTCTACGGCCCCTCCGGAACCGGGAAGACGACGATCGCCAATATCATAGCGAACCAGACGAATAAGACACTGTATCGTCTCAACGCGACGACGGCATCCCTTCAGGATGTGAAAGACATCATCTCCAACGTCGGCACACTGATGGCTCCGGGCGGCATTTTGCTGTATCTTGATGAGATCCAGTATTTTAACAAAAAGCAGCAGCAAAGTCTGTTGGAATTTATGGAGAACGGTTCCATTACGCTCATTGCTTCCACGACGGAAAATCCGTACTTTTATGTTTACGGTGCGCTGCTTTCCCGTTCGACGGTGTTTGAATTCAAAAATGTCAGCGCCAAAGAGGTGCTTCCCGCGGTCGAGCGTGCGCTTGGAATCCTTAAAGAGCGCAGTGAGCTGCCGCTTTCCTGGGAGGAAGGCGTCCCAACGCTTGTCGCGCAGCAATGCGGCGGTGATGTCCGTAAGGCGATCAATGCCTGTGAGCTGCTCTATGAGGCCGCGCAACCCCAAAAAGGGGAATTGATGCTGACAAGCGAAGATGCTTTACAGGTGGCGCAGCGCAGTGCTATGCGCTATGATAAGGGTGGCGATGCGATGTATGATTGTGCAAGCGCCCTGATGAAGTCGCTGCGCGGCAGCGATCCGGACGCGGCACTGCATTACCTGGCACGTTTTTTGGAAGCCGGCGATCTGATCACCCCTTGCCGCCGCCTTTTGTGCTCAGCGAGTGAGGATGTCGGTATGGCATATCCGCAGGCCATCACCATTGTGAAAGCGTGTGTCGATACGGCGATGCAGCTGGGACTTCCCGAAGCGCAGCTTCCGCTTGCGCAGGCGGCAATTGTTCTGGCAACGGCACCGAAGTCGAACACGGTGGTTGAGGGGATCGGTGCAGCGCGCGCAGACGTGGCTGCCGGTATTACAAACGATTTTCCGCGGTGCCTCCAAAATGTTCATGCGGACACCACGGGATCGCTTGACAGTCAGAACTACAAGTATCCGCATTCCTATCCGAACCACTGGGTCAAGCAGCAATATCTGCCGGACGCATTGAAGGACAAGCACTATTACCGGTTCGGTGATAATAAGAATGAACAGGCTGCTGCCCAGTACTGGGAGAAGATCAAGGGGAAATGAGGATGGATCTGAGACTTAACGACCGTGTCGAGATGAAAAAGCAGCACCCCTGCGGGGAAAAGGTGTTTATCATCACCCGTGTAGGGATGGACATTAAGCTGAAATGTGCCGGCTGTGGACATGAAGTGATGCTGCCGCGCGCTAAGGCGGAAAAAGGTATCAAGAAAATTCTGGAAAGGGAGGAACCCCATGAATAAGAAAACGCGCATCGTTGCCATTTTGCTGGTTGCCGTGATGATCCTTTCATTTTTAGGCTCGATGATACTGCCATACCTGTAAAAATGTAATCAGATCAAAATAAAGAGAAATGCCCTGCGTTCTTTTCGGACGCAGGGATTTTTTTCGCCTTTTTTCTGTTCACTGCTTGGCTATAATGAGCCGGGAGGTGGGAGAGTGGTTGTTTACTGGGATCTCGTGCTTTTATTCAACTTTCTGACTGATTACCTGCTGCTCTACTGCACAGCGCATTTAAGCGGGTTCGGAATCCGGCGCGGGCGGATCGCTCTCGGAGCATTCGCCGGTGCAGCCTATGCGGTTGTTCAGCTGCTTTTTCCCAAAAGCGTCCTTTTGATGCTTGCTGTACTCGTACTGATGGGGGCGCTGACATTCTTCGGAACCGGGCGGGCAATCCGCATGACGCTGCTGTTTGCAGCGCTGGCGTGTGCATTTGGCGGAGGCGTGCTGCTGATCGGGCAGATGTTCGGCACGACGAGGCAGCTTGCTCGAGGCGTAATGTTTGCAGAGCTTCCCTGGAAGGTGTTTTTTGCTGCAGCCGTGCTGTCCTATCTGCTGCTGGGTTTCGTCTTTCGCGGCAGTGCGCAGCACACCGACAGTGAGCTTGCATCGGTCACAATTTTTTATCACGGAGCGAGTGTGTCACTTACGCTTTTGCGCGATACAGGCAATACCCTCACCGATCCGCAGACGGGGGTTGGGATTCCTGTTGTCAGCGAAGGAGCGCTGCGACGGATTTTAAGCGCAGAGGAGGTGCGGTGCTTGCCGCAGATCGCATACTGTTGTGTTGGCACACAGCAGGGACATCTTCCTGTATTCTACTGCGATGAGCTGCAGTGTGACGGTGTCTCACTTGGCGCACGACCGATCGCTGTTTCCGTCAATATGCTTGGCGGTGGAAGATATGTAGGACTCTGGTGCGAAGGAAGGTAGGGAGGGAGTCATGTTTAAAGAACTTTTACATAGAATCAGACTCTGGCTGGTTGATCACGGATTGATCGTTCAAAAAGGCATTTTCTACATAGGGGGAAACGACTCGCTTCCTCCTCCGCTTGATCGCGAGGAGGAGGCACGTCTGATCGAGCGCATGGACGCGGGGGATACTGCGGTGAGACAGACACTTATCGAGCATAACCTGCGTCTGGTCGCCTACATTGCACGCCGCTTTGAAAATACCGGCATCAATATTGAAGACCTTATCTCCATCGGCACAATCGGACTTATCAAGTCCATCAATACATATCGAAGTGACAAGAACATCAAGCTGGCAACCTATGCTTCCCGCTGCATTGAAAATGAAATACTGATGCATCTGCGCAAAACCGCCTCGCAGAAAGCGGAGGTCAGCTTTGATGAACCGCTCAATACAGATTGGGATGGGAATGAGCTGCTGCTGTCCGATGTACTCGGTACGGAGGAGGACACGGTCATGCGACCGATTGAGGAGGATGTGGACAGGCAGCTTCTTACTCGCGCCATTGCACGGCTTTCCGAACGGGAACGGCAGATCATCACATTGCGCTTTGGACTGGGCGGAACCGAAGAGAAAACGCAAAAAGAGGTTGCCGATCTGATGGGAATTTCGCAGAGCTACATTTCGCGTCTGGAAAAACGTATCATCATAAGGCTTAAGAAAGAAATTACTAAAATGAGTTGACAAACAGGGGCAAAGAAGGTATGATTTTCGTCAGAAAAGCAAAGAAGAGGAAGAGTATTCGTATCTTCACGGCGAAGAGAGGGAGCGGTTGGTGCAAGCTCCTGCGTGGGGAACGGAAAAGTCACCTTGGAGCTGCCGCGCTGAACATTCAGTAAGCCGGACGGGAACTCCCGTTACAGAGTCACGAGTGTCGCGCTACTGCGCGGAATTCAGGTGGTAACACGGACTTATGTTCGCCCTGAGCTATTAGCTCGGGGCGATTTTTTTGACGCAAAGGAGCATAATCATGGAATTTCACTTTACGACAGTTTATGACCGTGCGTGTATGACCGCGATGGCGAAGGCGCTTCGCAAGACGGTACGCCGTAAGCACAGTAGGCGGACAAATCTGTTCGGGTATCTGCTTATCGCGTTCGTTCTCTTTCTGTGGCTGCCGATTTTTACAGGGCGCAGGAGCGCCGACTTCGGCGACATTGTGTCGCTCATCGTAATTATCGTGGTGGCGGTGGTTTTGTGGAAAGAAGACAGCCTTAATGCGCTGATAGCCCAAAAGCGGATGCTGCCGACCTCTAAACATGCAGAAGCGAGCTTTACGGACAGCGGCTATCGGAACGTGACTGATGCTGCGGTGACCGAATGGAAATACGAAAACATTCCGCTTGCCGCAATCTGTGATGTGGGCGATTATGTTGTGTTTTTGCTCAACAAAAACTTTGCACAGGCATACGATAAGCGGACGCTCACAGGCGGAAGCATAGAGGATTTTTACCGCTTTATTGAGCAGAAAACCGGCATACATGTTGTAAAGATAGGGGGATAAGACGACCTTGAAATTTACATTTGAGGGCAGCGCCGCAGATTTTAACATCGCCACGATGGAGGAGGTCCTGCTGCGCCTGGTACAGACGCGGGGAAAACGTAACGCCGTCATTTGTCTGATCTGTCTTGCGCTCCTTGCGGTCGGGATCTGGAGTTTTTTCACCGGCAGCACGAAGCGTACTTCCGTTTTCGTTGTCCTTGCGCTGCTGCTGTTTTTGTATTTGCGCCGCTCAAGCGCCGTTGCCGCAGGTCGGGCACAGCAGACGATCCTTCATCTTCTTGAGGCGGAAAACGCGCAAAGCGAGGAGGAACGCGAGCGCATCTTCACCTACACCTTCGAGGAAAACACCTGCACGATGAGCTCGAACGGCAAGGTTCTCGGCACGTGGGCATGGACAAGTCTTGACCGCGTGGGAGAGTCGGAAGGCGTGATCGCTCTCTGGCGCGTGGACAATGAGGCACACAGGTCCGTGCTGCCCGTCCCGAAAAAGTGTCTGAAGGACGGTACGTTTGAGGAGTTTCGCAATTATCTCAATGGCTGGCTCGACGGAAAGCGAAGAGTCACCTATTATAGAATCCCTGCCTACCTCAGAGAGTTGTTAGATTAAAGCAGAATGCTTAAAAAATAGGAGAGAAACCAATGAAAGAATTACCGAAAGTGTATGAGCCGCAGCAGGTCGAAGGCCGCATCTATCAGATGTGGATGGACAATGACTGCTTCCGTGCCGAGCCTGATCCTGACAAGAAGCCGTTTTCCATCGTGATGCCGCCTCCCAATGTTACCGGTCAGCTCCATATGGGCCACGCCATGGACTCCACGCTTCAGGATATCCTCACGCGCTTTAAGCGCATGCAGGGATACTCTGCCCTGTGGCTGCCCGGCACCGACCACGCCGGTATCGCCACGCAGATCAAAGTGGAAGAGGATCTTCGTGTCAACGAAGGACTCACGCGCTATGACCTCGGCCGCGAGAAATTCCTCCAGCGCGTCTGGCAGTGGAAGGAAAAATACGGTAACCGCATTGTCGAGCAGCAGAAAAAGATGGGAGCCTCCTGCGACTGGAGCCGTTCCCGATTCACCATGGACGAAGGCTGCTCCCGCGCCGTGCGCGAAACCTTCTGCGAGCTGTATGATAAGGGCCTCATCTACAAGGGCAGCCGCATCATCAACTGGTGCCCGCACTGCCTGACGGCACTGTCCGACGCTGAGGTCGAATACACCGACAAGCCCGGTCACCTCTGGTACATTCGTTATCCGCTTGCTGACGGCAGCGGTGACATCGTGGTCGCCACTACCCGTCCCGAGACGATGATGGGCGATACCGGTGTTGCCGTCAACCCCGAGGACGAAAAGTTCAAGCACCTCATCGGCAAAAAGTGCATCCTGCCGATCATGAACCGTGAAATTCCCATCGTGGGTGACGAGTACTGCGAGATCGGCTTTGGTACCGGCGCGGTCAAGATGACCCCGGCCCATGACCCCAACGACTTTGAAGTGGGACTTCGCCATAACCTTGAAGTGATCCGTGTTATTGCGGACGACGGTCACATCAACGAAAACGGCGGCAAGTACAACGGAATGGATCGTTACGAGTGCCGCAAGGCCATTGTTGCCGATCTCGAAGCCGAGGGCTACCTTGTCAAGACCGAGGACTATTCCCACAACGTCGGCACCTGCTACCGCTGCCACAACGATGTTGAGCCGCTTATTTCCGCGCAGTGGTTTGTTAAGATGGAGCCGCTTGCCGAGGAGGCCATCCGCGTCGTCAACGACGGCACAATCAAATTCGTGCCCGAGCGCTTCACCAAGACCTACATCAATTGGATGGAGAACGTCCATGACTGGTGTATTTCCCGTCAGCTCTGGTGGGGCCATCAGATCCCTGCCTGGTACTGCGACGAGTGCGGCCATATCAACGTCAAGCGCGAGGATCCAAGTGAGTGCGAAAAGTGCGGCTGCAAGCATCTTACCCGAGAAGAGGACGTGCTGGATACCTGGTTCTCCTCTGCACTCTGGCCGTTTTCCACGATGGGCTGGCCCGATAAGAACGCTGCCGATCTCAACTACTGGTATCCGACTTCTGTTATGGTCACGGGCTACGATATCATCTTCTTCTGGGTCGCGCGTATGATTTTCTCCGGCATGGAGCAGATGAAGAAAGAGCCGTTCAAGACAGTCTTTATCCACGGTCTCGTCCGCGACGATAAGGGACGTAAGATGTCCAAGTCTCTCGGCAACGGCATCGATCCGCTGGAAATGGCAGAGAAGTACGGTGCAGACGCCCTGCGTTTCAACCTTATCACCGGCAATTCTCCCGGCAACGATATGCGCTTCTACGTCGAAAAGACGGAAGCTATGCGAAACTTCTGCAACAAGATCTGGAATGCAAGCCGTTTTGTCATGATGAACCTCACCATCGACAAGGTGGAGCTTCCGGAAAAGCTTGAGCTGGAGGATAAGTGGATTTTGTCCAAGCTCAATACGCTCATTAAGGAAGTCACGGAAAATATGGACGCCTTCGAGCTCGGTGTTGCGTCTGCTAAGGTCTATGACTTCATCTGGGATAATTACTGTGACTGGTTTATTGAGCTGACCAAGAACCGCTTGACCGGCGAGGATGAGCAGGCGAAGCGCAACGCGCAGAATGTTCTGTGCTACGTCCTCATTGAGACGCTCAAGCTTCTGCACCCGTTCATGCCGTTTATTACCGAGGAAATCTATCAGGCTCTGCCGCACACGGATAAGTTCCTGATGCTTGCCAAGTGGCCGGAGTACAGCGAAAAGTTTAACTTTGCAGCAGAGGAAGAGGCAATGCAGACCGTCATCGAGGCGATCACTGCCATTCGTGCACGCCGCAACGAGATGAATGTCGGTCCGAGCAAGAAGGTACATTATACCATTGCTGCCGCACATTCTGACGCATTTACCGCCGGTATCCCGTTCTTCACCCGTCTTGCCTCGGCATGTGATGTTTCGATCGTTGCTGCTGATGATGTCCCTGCTGCTGAGGGTATGGTTGAGGTCGACACGCATGCTGCGCGTATCTTCATGCCGCTTGCCGAGCTTGTTGACTTTGAAAAGGAGCTTGCGCGTATTGCCAAAGAGAAGGCAAACGCCGAGAAACAGCTTGCCGGCATTATGGGTAAGCTGAGCAACCCCGGTTTCCTCGCCAAGGCTCCTGAAGCTGTCATCAACGGCGCGAAGGATGATGCTGCAAAGCTGAAGGCTCTTATCGAGAAGCTGGATGCTTCTGCAGCTACGATGAAAAAGTAAGATATGCTGTAAGTAAAGCCGCTGTAAAGCGGCTTTGCTTAACAAAAAAGGAGACTGCCATGCAGAAAATCGAACTCGGATCTACCGGCATCGTGATTGAAAAAAACGGCTTCGGCTGTTTGCCGATTCAGCGCATTACCAAGGAAGAAGCAGCGCATTTACTGCGAAAAGCGTATGATGGCGGAATGAACTTTTTTGATACTGCCCGTGCTTACAGCGACAGCGAGGAGAAGGTCGGGGACGCTTTTGACGGGATGCGTGACAAGGTTGTAATCGCTACCAAGACGCATGCGCAGGACGCAAAAACCTTTTGGGAGCACTTGGAAACCAGTCTGCGACTGCTGAAAACAGATTATATTGACATTTATCAGTTCCACAATCCCGCCTTTTGCCCCAAACCAGGCGAAGAGGACGGACTCTATGATGCGGCGCTTGAGGCGAAGAAGCAGGGGAAGATCCGCAACATCGGCATCACAAATCATCGCCTTGCCGTGGCACAGGAGGCGATTGACTCCGGACTATACGCAACCTTGCAGTTTCCGTACAGCTATTTGGCGGGCGCGCAGGAGCAACGGCTCGTGGATGGCTGCCGCAAGAAGAATATGGGTTTTATTGCCATGAAGGGAATGGCGGGCGGATTGATCCGCGACGGGTTTGCTGCCGCTGCCTTTATGGAACAGCAAAATGGTGTCGTGCCGATCTGGGGCGTGCAGCATGAATGGGAACTGGATCAGTTTCTAACTTGTGTGCGCGAGGGGGCGGTGCTGTCGGAAGCGCGCAAAGCAACGATTGAGCATGACCGCAAAGAGCTGATCGGTGAATTCTGTCGAGGATGCGGCTACTGTATGCCGTGTCCTGCCGGAATCGAGATCAATCAGTGCGCGAGAATATCACTTATGCTGCGCCGTGCTCCGGCGGCAGACTGGCTGACAGCGGAATGGCAGGAGAAAATGCATAATATTGAGAACTGCTTGCACTGCAATCAGTGTAAAGCGAAGTGTCCTTACGGACTTGATACACCAAATCTTTTGCAGCGAAACTATGAGGACTATTGGGAAGTGCTGAAGTCAGCGAAATAAGCAGTGGATCTGCACCATTTTCCGAAAAAAAGGAAGACCGCTATGTGAAGCGGTCTTCCTTTTTTACTCTCAATTATTTCGCTTTCGCTTTACCGGAAATTGTCTTAACACGAATGGCAAACACAGCGACAGAAGCCGCCTGCTCATCCGTAAAACAAAAATCGCGTCCGGTCTGGTGATGCATCAGCACGGAGAGTGCTTTTTTCTTTTCATCCCCCTCCAGCAGTTCAAATTCCCCGGTGCCGATGACAGAGGAGAACAGGTTGCTGTGGCGGCAGGCCTCCTCGTGCTCAAGAAGCCGGTAATCGGTATCCATCTCAAAGCCGACGAGTGGGTTTGCGCACATCACATTGAGTTTACGACCCTCGTTTGCGCTGTGGCAATAGAGCGTGATTTGCCCGTCCTCACAGGTGTAGCCGTAGTTGAGAGGTACTATGTACGGCTCGCTGCCGTCAATCATTGCAAGGCGAACAATGTGACAGCGGTCAAGCAGGGATAGAATCGCGGGAAAATCAAGTTCACGGTCATTGCGTCGCATAATCGGTATCCTCACTTCCTTGTTTTTCCTTCATTGTATGGCATGAGAGGATAGAATACAAGAATAAGATGTAATACTTTTCGCAATCGTTCGAATGAATTGAGAATTATTCCAAACGATGACACGTTTCAACACAAATCTTGTGAAAGGACAGGCTATACTGAAATCCATACCGATGTGCAGTAAATGCAAAGAGGTATGGTTTTATCTATTATACAGGGAGGAAATCAAAATGGAAGTGATTTCCACATGCAAAGAGCGCACGTCTACACTACAATTCCGCGGAGAACTGGATCACCACAATGCAAAGGAGGCGATTCGGCGAATGGAACAAATTGTTGCAGCAGCATTGCCAAAGCAGTTGATATTGGATTTCGCCGGTGTTACTTTTATGGATTCATCGGGGATTGCACTGGCGGTGCGGGCTCAGCGCCAAATGAATGCGTTGGGCGGAAATGCAGCACTGTGCAATGTGCCGTCACAGGCAAAGAAAGTTTTTGATGCTGCGGGGATCAACCGCATGGTGCCAATCTTAGAGGAGGAAAAGGGAAAATGAAAGTCAAACCGAATAATTACATAGCTATGGAATTCCTGAGTCGCAGCGTCAATGAGGGCTTTGCAAGAGCAGCTGTTGCCGCATTTGCCGCGCAGCTTGATCCGACACTTGAGGAAATCGGCGATATTAAGACCGCTGTGAGCGAGGCGGTCACCAACGCAATCGTCCATGCATACCCGGATGAGCTCGGCAAAATCAATGTTCGTGCCGCAATTTTTGAAGGGAACGTACTGGAAATCACAGTGCGTGATTGGGGCTGCGGAATAGCAGATGTGGACAAGGCGCGTGAGCCGCTCTTTACGACCGGCGGGGAGGAGCGCAGCGGCATGGGGTTTACCATCATGGAAAGCTTCATGGATTCATTGACAGTCCGTTCAAAAATGCAGAGGGGAACTGTTGTGACAATGAAACGTAAGATCGCAGTTCGTGCGGGGCGCCGATGAGTGAGACTTTTGCGCTTTTGGAGGCTGCACAGCAGGGGGACGAGAGCGCCTGTGAGCAGGTCTTGACGCAGAATAATGGCCTGATCTGGAGCGTTGTGCGCCGCTATTATGGACGGGGAATCGAACCGGATGATCTCTATCAGCTTGGCTGCCTGGGCTTTTTGAAGGCGGTACAGGGATTTGACATAAACTACGGTACGCAGTTTTCCACCTATGCGGTGCCGAAGATTGCAGGCGAGATCCGAAGATTTCTTCGTGATGACGGTGCGGTCAAGGTGGCAAGAAGTCTGCGCGAACAGGCAATTACCATTTTTTCAGCACAGGAAAAGCTGAGAATTGAATTGGGGCGGGAACCTCTTCTTTCGGAGCTTGCAGAGGAAACCGGTTTTTCCGCCGAAGAAATTGCTGAGGCAGAGCTTGCCGCCGCAGCACCGGAAAGTTTGCAGCAGGAAACCGGTGATGGACTGACGCTTGAGAGCATGATCTCAAATGAATCACTCGAAGAAAACATGGTGGAGAGAATCGCGCTGCGCCAGGCAATTGATGAATTGCCGGAACGTGAAAAGATGACGATTTTACTTCGGTTTTTCAAGTGCCTTACTCAGGAGCAGACGGCGAGAATCCTGTCTGTTTCTCAGGTACAGATCTCCCGTCTGGAACGGAAAGCGCTGGAGCGGCTTCGTTGGAGTCTTTCGAGCAGGGATTGAAGAAGTCCTCGCATTGGAACTCTGTCATCGTGTTCCAGTAGCGCTTGGGCATATTTGTCATACGCAGCTTGTGATTCTCGCGTTCCTTAATAGCGACCGTATCATAAAACCTCCTCCATAACCGACGGTAGTCTGCCTCTGTTTTATCGGGCTGCGCCATCTCAAAACGATCAAGAGGTACGATGCGCGATACGCCGTTTGCATACAGCAGCGCTTCGCGGTGCGTGCGGTCGTAAATAAAGAAGCTTTCGTTGTGATACCGATTGCAGAAGTGACTGCGAAGCATGGGAAGGACACGATTATTCGGCTCAATTTCCGCGCCCAGCATACCGCCGAGGTCTGAAAAACGGATAAAACCGCGCAGTGCCTCTGCTTCGCCCGACAGATTCCGCACGGCCTTGAGCAGTGGGTGGTAGGTGTCGTCAGAAAGCATTGCTAAAAGCGGCGCACCCTCACGGTAAAGCTTGACGATAAAGCGGTACATAGCCATTTCCTTCTCGTCCAGGCATGTGAGGAAAACGCGCCGAAGGAACGGCCCGACATTCGGGGAGAATCGAAAAAAACTGCGGTACACACGCTGCGCGTGTGCAGGATCTGTCGTCACAACACGGGATTCAAACAGGCAATCATCCCCATCGCAGTGAATTGCGGTGGGGTGTTCTTTTTGCGTGTAGCTCTCGTAAACGCAGCACAAAAAGCCGTCAAAGCTTCCGTCGTACTCATAAATGATATCGCGCCATGCCATAATGCTTCTTTCATCCAACCTGGTCAAAAAGTGATAATTGTTCCAATTGCGGTGCAGGAAGCGCGTTTCGCTCCACCGCCATTAAACTCGATAAAATGCCGCTTTGCGACAGTCGCAGCGGTGTGGCAAGCCGGCCGGAGCAGGTGAGAAAATACTGTGCGCGCTTCATCACAACTCCAAGCTTTTTCAGATCCTCTGTACGCAGCGAGCCGGCACGCCGCGCAACGAGAATGCGTCTGGCAGAAACCACGCCGATGCCGGGGACACGCAGCAGCGCCTCATAGTCGGCGTGGTTGACCTCGACAGGAAAAAACTCCGGGTGACGCATTGCCCAACAGCACTTCGGGTCGAGCAGAGGGTCAAAGTCCGGTGCCGATTCATCGAGCAGCTCATGCGCACGGAAACCGTAAAAGCGCAAAAGCCAGTCCGCCTGGTAAAGCCGATGTTCGCGCAGAAGCGGCGGCTTAGTATCGAGAGAGGGGAGAAGTGTATTCTCAACGACCGGCACATAAGCAGAGTAAAAGACACGCTTGAGGCGATATCGGTCGTAAAGCGACTGCGTGAGATTCAGAATATGAAGGTCGTTATCCGGTGTTGCACCGATGATGAGCTGGGTAGACTGTCCGGCGGGCGCAAATTTCGGCGCGTGGCGGTATTGGACAAGCTCACGGCGGTTTTCTATATTACGGTCACGAATCTGCGTCATGGGACGCAGAATCCCCTGTTTTGTTTTGTTCGGCGCAAGTGCTTTCAGACCTGCCTCGCTCGGAAGCTCAATATTGACGCTGAGTCGGTCGGCAAGAAGTCCCAGCCGCTCAATCAGCTCCGGCGAAGTGCCGGGAATAGCCTTGGCATGAATATACCCATTAAACCGGTACTCGTTGCGCAGAATCGACAGCGCACGGATCATCAGCTCCACCGAGTAGTCCGGAGAGTGCAGTACCGCAGAGGAGAGAAACAGCCCCTCGATATAATTGCGGCGGAAAAAACCAATGGTCAGCTCTGCAAGCTCCTCAGGGGTGAAGGAGGCGCGCGGCGTATCGTTTGTACAGCGATTGACACAATACTTACAGTTGTAGCAACAGTCATTTGACAGCAGCACCTTCAGCAGCGTAATACAGCGTCCGTCCGCAGAAAAACTATGGCAGCATCCCATGTCTGAGGTGCTGCCGATTTTTCCATCCTGATAGCCGCGACGAACTCCACTGGAGGTGCAGGCGGCGTCATACTTGGCGGCATCCGTCAGGATCGTCAGCTTCTCCAGCAAGTCCATAGCTGCTCAGCGCGCATAACGCGGATGACGGGACTTGGGCTGATCGAGCCAGAGGATTACCTTCATCAGACTGCTGGAAACAAAGCCAACACCGATGAGAACAAAAAGCAAAGTAGAAGTAGCCATATCAAAAACCTCCCGAGAGAATTTAACGTGTTAGAACTTCTGTTCGAGTATGATTATAAATCGAACAGAAGTTCTTGTCAAGAGAAAATCGAACATATTTTCTAATTTTTTTAAAAGCGGTTGACCTAACGTAGCTTTTCGGGTAAAATATAGTTCAAATTTCGAAAAAAACAGAAAAGGTGAGACCAAAATGATTGATTTTCAAGCCCGCTATACTTCCGCTCGGAGGGCGGTAATTGCGCGGGACTTTCAAAAGCTGAATCCGGAGCAGAGAAAAGGCGTGCTGACCACAGAGGGTGCGCTGCTGCTGCTTGCCGGTGCAGGAAGCGGCAAGACAACGGTGCTTATTAACCGTGTGGCAAATCTCCTGACCTACGGCCGAGGCAGCGATTGCGACGAAGTGCCGGACTGGGCAACCGAGGACGATCTTGCCTTTCTCGAGAGCTATCCGCCGCACCCGACTGCGGACGAGCGGGTGCGGATGATCCATCTGTGTGCGGTCGAACCGGCGGCACCGTGGTCTGTCTTGGCGGTGACTTTCACCAATAAGGCAGCAGCCGAGCTGCGCGACCGTCTGGCGGCGTTCGGCATTCAGGGGGCAGAGAGCGTGTGGGCGATGACATTCCACTCCGCCTGCGTCCGCATTTTGCGCCAGTATATAGATCGGCTTGGCTTTTCCAATGACTTCACCATTTACGATACGGATGATGCCAAGCGCGTCATTAAGGACATCGTCAAGGAAATGGAGCTGGACGAAAAGGCATTTGCGCCGCGCGAGATCCTGACGATCATCTCAAAAGCCAAGGACGCGATGGAATCTCCGCAGGATTTTGCACGAAAGTGGAGCGGCAGCGGCGACTGGCGCAAGGAGCGCATCGCCAAGGTCTATGCACGCTATGTACAGAGATTGCGTGAGGCGAACGCGCTCGATTTTGACGACATCATCCTGCATACCGTCACGCTTTTGCAGCAGGAAAACGATGTGCGCGATTACTACCGCAAAAAGTTTCGCTATGTGCTTATCGACGAGTATCAGGACACGAACAGGCTTCAATACCTTCTGATGAAACAGCTTGTCGGTGAGAAGGGAAATATCTGCGTTGTCGGCGACGATGACCAGAGCATCTACAAGTTCCGCGGTGCGGACATTACGAATATTCTCAACTTTGAAAAAGAGTACCGCAACACCCGTACGATTCGTCTGGAACAGAACTACCGCTCCACGCAGCATATTCTGGACGCGGCGAATGCAGTGATCAAAAACAACACGGGCAGAAAAGGGAAGTCGCTGTGGACTGATACAGGTGCAGGCGAAAGAGTCCTCATCAAAACTGTGTTCAACGAACAGGATGAGGCGAATTTTGTGGTTTCCTCTATCATGATGGACTATAACCGCGGCAGAAATTGGAAGGATAACGCGATTCTCTACCGTATGAATGCGCAGTCAAACGCGCTGGAATACGCGTTCAAGCGCAACGGTGTGCCGTATCAGGTGGTGGGCGGTACCAAATTCTTTGAGCGTGCTGAAGTTAAGGATATGCTTGCGTATCTTGCGGTCATCAACAATCCCAGCGACCACCTCCGCCTGCGCCGCATCATCAACAATCCGCCGCGCGGCATCGGGGCAAAGAGCATCGACACCGTGCAGGAGCTTGCGCAGCAGCAGGGAATACCGATGATGGATGTACTGCGTCGCGCCGCAGAGTATGACGTGCTTAAAAATGCGTGCGGCAAGCTTGAGAAGTTTGCTGTGATGATCGACGAACTGCGCGAAGCGGCGCAGAACACGGAACTTGCCGAGTTTTACGACCTTGTATGCGAGAGGACAAACTATGTTCCTGCGCTGGAAGAAAAGAACGACATGGAAAGCCGCGGCAGGCTGGAGAATGTGCAGGAGCTGAAATCCAACATTGTCGCTTTCCTCGAAAATGAGCCGGAGGACGCAACGCTTTCCGGTTTCCTCAACGAGATCGCGCTCTATACTGACCTTGACAGTGCCACGACGGACAACTGCGTGACGCTTATGACGATGCACTCCGCCAAGGGACTCGAGTTTCCCTGCGTGTATGTTGTCGGCATGGAGGAGGGGGTATTTCCCGGTGAGCGCGTGCGCGGTGATGAGGAGGAGGTCGAAGAGGAGCGCCGCCTCTGCTATGTTGCCATGACGCGCGCACGCGAGCGTCTGACATTGACCAATGCAAGACAGCGTATGCTGTTCGGACATACAACACCTAACGCCCCATCCCGATTTTTGGAGGAAGTTCCGTCTCAAAACGCTGACTGGGTGGGAAAGCCTGACACAAACAGCCGCGCATACGGCTTTGCCGATGACGGATTCGGCGGCTCCTATTCTTCCGGTTTCGGAGGCGGATATGGAAGCGGGGCAAGCAACGGCAGAGTACATACCTCCTACGATTACGCCCAGATGAGCAGACCTGCACGAGCGGAGAGACCGAAGGCCAGTGCTCCAAAGCCCTCGGCTTCTGCACCCTTGATGAAGCTCAGTGCGGGCGATCGGATCAGCCACAAGGCGTTCGGCAGCGGCATGGTTGTATCCGTCACGCCTATGGGCGGTGACGCGCTCCTTGAGGTTGCATTTGACGCAGTGGGCACCAAAAAACTGATGCTTAAGACTGCAGGCGCACATATTACAAAACTATAAGAGATGGAAGCAACAAGGAACCGATGTGTTCGATGCCTTGTTGCTTCAATATTGTAAAGCTAGATTGCTTGACAGAAAACAATAGATGTTCTGCCGAAAAATCCTGATAATCCGGCAAAGATAATCATAAAAAAACAATTTTTTATTTGTGCCTACTTGCAGTCTTAATGAGTTTTTGCTATTCTTTATGCTGTTGGACTATAAATTTCGGAAAGCAAGGGAAACATGTGAAAAACAGGAATCTCAAACAGATTATTTTGCCGCTTATCACGGCGTTTATCTGGGGCAGTGCGTTTGTTGCCCAAAGTCTCGGCGCGGGGCATCTGGAGGCATTTACCTTTAATATGTCGCGCTCTTTTGCCGCGGTCGTGGCGATTGGAACGCTGCTGGCCGTGCTGCGGCTGAAAAACGGAGACACACGAAGCAGGGAGCAGCGTCGTGCAGAACGAAAGGATCTTCTCATCGGCGGTGTTTGCTGCGGCTTTTTTCTGACGCTTGGTTCCAACCTTCAGCAGATTGGCCTTGAGCAGACGGCTGCCGGCAAAGCAGCCTTTATTACAGCACTTTATGTCGTTCTTGTTCCGGTGCTTGGACTCTTCTTCCATAAGCGCGTTGCTCTGCAGGTATGGATCAGCGTTGTGATCGCCATATCAGGTCTTTATTTTCTGTGTATGGACGGTACGAGCGGTTTTTCCGTTAGCGGCGCTGATCTTTATGAGCTGCTGTGCGCTTTTGCGTTCACCGGGCAGATCCTGTGTATCGACCACTTTGTGAAGAAGGTCGACGGCATCAAGCTCTCCTGCGCACAGTTTATTGTGATGACCGTTCTTTCGGGGATTGTTGCGATCCTGCGCGGAGAAACGATCAGCGCGGCGGCAATTACGGAATGTCTGCCATACATTCTCTACGTCGGTGCTATTTCCGGCGGTATCGCGTATACTCTGCAGATCCTTGCGCAGAAGGACGGCGATCCTGCGGTCGTTTCGCTGCTGCTGAGCCTAGAATCCTTTTTCGCCGTTGTTTCCGGCGCGATCATTCTCAATGAGCGACTCAGTGGAAGGGAGTATCTCGGCTGTGCGCTGATGCTTGTTGCGGTGTTTTTGTCTCAGCTTCCCGAAAAAAGGGCAAAATCAGTTGAAAGCACGGAAAAAGAATGATAAAATAGCTGTTTAGAAATATTCAAATGATTTTAGGTGGGTTTCGTATGCGTGTTACTATTTTAGGCGTTGGTTTTGATAATGTGACGATGCGTGAGGCGCTCGTGCGGGGGGAGGAATTCCTGTGCAGCGACACAACGCACTATGTTGTCACGCCGAATCCGGAGATTGTGGAAACCTGCCGTGAAGATAGCGAGGCGAATCGTGCCGTCAATGGTGCAGATCTTGTTCTGCCGGACGGTATCGGCGTTATCTATGGGGCAAAAATGCTCGGCACTCCGCTCAAAGAGCGTGTTCCCGGAATTGAATTCGGCACGGCGATGATCGAAAAGTGCGCGGAGCTTGGGAAGAGCGTCTTCCTTCTCGGCGCTAAACCCGGCGTTGCGGAGGCTGCAGCGGAGAATCTGCAGCGGAAATTTCCGAATCTCCGGATTGCCGGTTTGCACGATGGATATTTTAAGGAAGATGCCCCCATCGCCGATGAGATCCGTTCCAGCGGCGCGGATATGGCGCTCGTGTGTCTCGGCGCTCCCAAGCAGGAGCTGTTTATGGCGAATTACGGCGCAGCTACCGGCTGCAAGCTGATGATGGGACTCGGCGGATCGCTGGACATTTTTGCCGGCGTTGCACAGCGTGCTCCCGAGTTTTATTGCAAGCATAATCTTGAGTGGTTCTACCGTCTTGTGAAGAATCCCTCGCGTATCGGCCGCATGATGAAGCTTCCGCTGTTTTTGATACATGTTGCGGGGGTTAAGAAAAAATGAGCATGGGTAAACTGATCGTATTTGAGGGGACGGACGGCTCCGGCAAGGCAACGCAGAGCAAGCTCCTGCTGGAGCGTTTGCAGAGCGAAGGATTTGACTGCCGACCGCTGACTTTTCCGCGCTACGGAAAGCCCTCCGCCGCACCGATCGAGGAGTATCTTCATGGTGCATACGGTTCACACCCCGGCGATGTGGACGCCTATGCTACATCAGTACTTTTTGCAGTAGACCGGTTTGCTTCCTACCGGCAGGACTGGGGCGACTACTACGCAAACGGAGGTATTCTGATTGCTGACCGCTACACGACCTCCAATGCAGTGCATCAGGCGAGCAAGCTTCCGGAAGGAGAACGGCAGGCATATTTGAAGTGGCTCTTTGACTTTGAATATCGCCTTTTAAGACTGCCGGAACCGACACAGGTGTTTTATCTCGATGTTCCGACAGAGATTACCGAAAAAATGATGCGTGAGCGCGAAGCGAAAACAAATACCACCGCTGATATTCATGAACAGGACGAGGCGTACCTGCGTGCCTGTCGCAGCGCGGCGCAAAAGACGGTGGAGGAATGTGCATGGCACCGCATTGATTGCTCCCGAAACGGTGAAATGCGCAGTGCAGTGGAGATCCACGAGGAGATCTATTGCTGCGTGCGGGAACTTTTGTAAGGAACATTCGTCTGAAAAGATAGGCTGTCCGCGTTTTTCTTCGTGAAAAGGGACGCTTGCGCGTCCCATCTTCACAGGAGGTTTTTGCCTTAGCAGCAGGAGCAGGA
>JAUMWI010000016.1 GCA_030529725.1 Eubacteriales bacterium
CAGGCTCCCCAGCAGTTCAAGCAGCTGCTCATGACCTCCGGCTTTGACCGTTACTTCCAGATCGCCCCCTGCTTCCGTGATGAGGATGCACGCGGTGACCGCAGCCCCGGTGAGTTCTATCAGCTCGATATGGAGATGTCCTTCGCCACGCAGGAGGACGTGTTCGCCGTCTGCGAGGACGTGCTGCCCCCGATCTTTGCCAAGTACGGCAAATATAACATTGCTTCCAAGCCCCCGTTTAAGCGCATCCCCTATCTCACGAGCATGGAAGTCTACGGCTGCGACAAGCCGGATCTGCGTATTGACCTGACCGCGAAAAACGTCAGCGATGCATTTGTCGGCAGCGGCTTTGAGCCGATGGACGGCAAGATCGTCAAGGCTGTTGACATTTCCGATTGCAAGCTCACCCGTAAGCAGATCGAAAAGCTGCTCACTGACTGCGAGGTGCAGTCCGGCAGCAAGGGCTACTGGTTTAAGGTGGACGAGTCCGGCGCGATCGCCGGCGGCATCGCCAAGTTTGTCAATGCAGAGAAGGTCGGCAAGGTGATCGACCTCAAGCCGAATACGCTTGTCGTTCTCGGCGCGGGCGAGCTTGCCACCAAGATGTCCGGCGTTCTGATCAAGACCTTCGGTGCAAACTGTGAGGGTCACATGGACAAGGAACGCTATGAGTTCTGCTGGATCACGGACTTCCCGATGTACGAGATCGGCGATGAGTCCGGCGAACTGGAATTCTGCCACAACCCGTTCTCCATGCCCAAGGGCGGCAAAGAAGTACTCGAGAAGGCGGAGCGCGGCGAGATCGATCCGCTTACCATTATGGCAGACCAGTACGACCTCGTGTGCAACGGAATCGAGCTTTCCTCCGGTGCAGTCCGTAACCACGATCCCGAGATCATGGTCAAGGCCTTTGAAATGGTTCGTCTCGGCGAGGATGACGTCAAGTCGAAGTTCCCCGCCATGTACAATGCGTTCTGCTACGGCGCACCTCCCCATGCCGGTATCGCCCCGGGCGTTGACCGCATGGTCATGCTGCTTGCCGGTGAGGATTCTATCCGCGAGATCATTCCGTTCCCGATGAACAAGAATGCGCAGGATATCATGATGGGCGCACCGAGCGAAGTCACAGACAAGCAGCTTGCCGAGCTGCACATTGCCGTCACCGCACACGAAGAATGAAACGATATATTGCACTGCTGCTGTCGGTGCTGATGCTGCTGATGCTCGCCTCTTGCGGCGGGCATCAGTGCGATTTGCCGGAAAACAAAGATGCCGAAGAAGAAGTTGTCCTCACGCCAGAGGAACTTGCCGAGCAGGAACGGCTGGCGCAAAAAGCCGCCGATGAAGCAGCTCTCACTGCTCTGCTCAGCAACCTGACGCTGGAGGAAAAGGTCGGTCAGCTCTTTTTTCTGCGCTGTCCGGCATCGGATGCGATCGAAACGATTTCTGCCTATCATCTGGGTGGAATCCTGCTGTTTGGCCGTGACTATAAGGACGCAAACGAAGCATATCTCTCCCGAGACGCCTTTATCGCCAAGCTGGAACGCTATCAGGACGCCGCCGGGAACGACACCGGCATCCCTCTTTTTATCGGCAGTGACGAGGAGGGCGGCACCGTCACGCGCGCAAGCCGCAACCCGAATCTGTTTTCCGCGAAATATCCCTCTCCGCAGCAGCTGTATAAGGCAGGCGGCATGAAGGGACTGCTGACAGACACGCTGCAATACAACGATCAGCTTCGCGCACTTGGCATCAACGTCAACTTTGCACCGGTTTGCGACATCTCAACGGACAGCGGCGACTTTATCTACGAGCGCAGCTTTGGACAGGATGTGCAAATGACCTCGGACTATATTTCGCAGGTCGTCGGCGTGATGAACACCGCCGGCATCGGCGCAACGCTCAAGCACTTTCCCGGCTACGGCAGCAACAGCGATACCCACACGGGCATTGCCGTTGACGAGCGTCCCTATGAGCAGTTCCTTTCCGAGGATTACCTGCCGTTCATGGCAGGGATCCATGCCGGCGCCCCATTCGTACTGGTCAGTCACAACATCGTCACCTGTCTTGACGATACTTACCCCGCTTCCCTCTCTCCTGCCTGGCACGACCAACTGCGCACGCAGCTTGGGTTTGAGGGCGTTATTTTAACGGACGACCTTGATATGGGCGCTGTCAAAGCATACGCTGACAACGGAACTATTGCGGTACTCGCCTTGCAGGCAGGCAACGATATGATCGTTTGCAGTGATTTGACGCAAATCGCCGCGGTAATTTCTGCGGTGCAAAACGGAATCCTCAGCGAGGAAACCGTCAACAACGCCTGCCGCCGCGTGCTTGCGGCAAAGCAAAGCCTGTTGCTGATATAAGAAAGGGCCAACATGGAAACGAAAAAGCTTTATTATCTGGACTCCCTGATGCGTGATTTTTCCGCCACGGTACTCTCCTGTGAGGAGGCGAAGGGCGGCTATGCCGTCACGCTTGATCAGACCGCATTTTATCCCGAGGGCGGCGGTCAACCGAGCGATCACGGTGTGCTGGGCGGCGTCAACGTCCTTGATGCTCATGAAAAAGACGGCGTGATTACGCACCTGTGTGATGCACCCCTAAGCGTTGGAACAAAGGTGCAGGGAACGCTCAACTGGGCATTGCGCTTTGACCATATGCAGCAGCACTCCGGTGAGCATATCTGCTCCGGTCTGATCTGCGAAAAATTCCATTGCGACAACGTCGGCTTCCACATGGGCGCCGATGTAACCACGATCGACTTTAATGCCGACATTTCGTGGGACGAGCTTCTGGAGATCGAGGCGCGTGCCAATCAGTACATCTATGAAAATCACGCCATCGACATTCACTTCTATCGCGGCGCAGAGCTGGACGCCGTGGAATATCGCAGCAAAAAGGCTCTGGAGGGCGACGTGCGCATTGTTTCCTTCCCCGGAGCGGACTGTTGCGCCTGCTGTGGGACACATGTGGTGCAGAGCGGTCAGGTCGGCATCGTGAAGTTTCTCTCCTGCCAGAAATTCCGCGACGGTGTGCGCATTGAGCTGCTCTGCGGTGAGCGCGCCTATCGCTATTTGAGCAAAACCTGGGAGCAAAACCTCAAAATTGCACAAACCCTTTCCGCCAAACAAAAAGAGACTTTTGCGGCGGTTGACCGATTAAACGGTGAACTTGGCGCGCTTAAGCTGCGCTGTGCAAAATTGGAAGACACTTCCTTCGCGCAAATCGCCGCGCAAAATGCGGGCAAGGGCGATGTTCTTCTGTTTGAAGAGGAAATGTCACCCGACAGCGTGCGCAAGCTTTGCGATGCGGTGGCGCAGGTGTGCAGTGGACGCTGCGCGGTGTTTGCCGGGACAGACGGTGCCTGGAAATACGCCATGGGACAGCTCGATGGTGACCTGCGCGAACTGACAAAGGCGCTGAATACCACGCTGAACGGACGCGGCGGCGGCAAGCCGTTTTTTGTGCAGGGCAGCGTGAGCGCAAGCCGCGAGGAAATCGAAATGTTCTTTGCATAAATCGCATAAGGGACGCGCTTTCGCGCGTCCCTTATAATGAGACAAAAAAGGACGTCCTTTTCGGACGTCCTTTTTATTGCGTTCAATTAGCCAATGCTGTTGAGCTTCAGGGTCAGAGCGCTCTTCTTGTGAGCAGCGTTATTCTTATGAAGAATACCCTTTGCGGCAGCCTTATCGACAGACTTCACTGCGACCTTGTATGCGCCCTCGGCCTCGGTGCGATTGCCTTCTGCGGCAGCAGCCTCGAACTTCTTGAGAGCAGTCTTCAGTGCGGACTTGTCGGCCTTATTGCGGGCGTTACGGATCTCTGCGACCTGGACGCGCTTCTTGGCAGACTTAATATTCGGCAAACCAAACACCTCCTCCGGATGGGAATCTGTCACGTGGAAAAGAAAAATCCACCGTGCAGAATGGTATTTTAGCAAAGTTTTCAAGGAAATGCAAGCCTTTTTTGAATTTTTTCTGTACTTTTTTGTATGATTCTAAACTTTGTGGATAAGATAAGCATAATATACAAGATTTTGTACCATACTGCTTCAATAGACTTAAAAAGGTGGTATTTATGCTTACCAAACGTACCGATCTTGCCATGGAGGCACACGAGCTTTGGCGCACAGCTGCGCGTCAAGCGCCACTTCCCGGTCTTTGCAGCGATACGCACACACGCTTCGGCTACGAGGTCACGACCGTCAAAGTGACCGACAACGAAGGTGCCAAAGCGCTCGGAAAGCCGAAAGGGACTTACGTCACGCTTGATCTGCGTCCTTATTGGACGCGCGCAGAGGATTCCTTTGAGCGGGCAGCGCAAGCCGTCGGCACAGAGCTGCGCGCACTCCTGGGAAAAAATGTAAAGTCCGCGCTCGTCACGGGACTGGGAAATGATGCTATGACACCGGACGCAATTGGTCCCGTCAGCGCATCTCATGTGCTTGCTACCCGACACCTGATGCAAACAGAGCCTTTTTCCTCGCTCACTGCAGTCAGCGTGTTGACCCCGGGTGTACTTGGCCGCACCGGAATGGAGGCAGCGGAAGTAATCCGGGGTGCAGTCGAGGCCGTACGGCCGGACGTACTCCTCGCCATAGACGCACTTGCTTCACGGTCGCTTGCGCGTGTATGCACAACGCTGCAGCTGTCTGACACCGGTATTATTCCGGGCAGCGGAGTAGGCAACCGGCGCTGTGCAATCAATCAGACCCTGCTGCACATTCCCGTCATTGCTCTCGGCATTCCGACCGTTGTAGACGCGGCAACGCTTGCCGCGGATCTCCTGGAGGAGTCCGGTCAGGCGAAGGCGGACCCCTCGGCTCTGCGCGGACTGGATGCCGCATCCCTCATGGTCACGCCGCGCGACATTGACACTCAGATTGCCGATCTTTCCCGCATTGTCGGGTTTGGAATTAACCTCGCGCTTCAGCCGCTCAGCTTTGAGGAATTAACCCAGCTTTTGGGTTAATTCATAATTTGTTTACAGGTCATTCAAACTTTAGCCAAGATTCCCTGGTATTTTATACTTGCAAAAGGGAAACAACTTCCCCAATGTGATTTTCTCCCTCCTAAAAAATACACACACAACACACAGCAAAAAACCCTCACCGATGCGGTGAGGGTTTTTTGTGTTCCTCTTTTTTATTTTTTGTTGGGGTTATAGTAGTCTGTCGGCTCGTCAAGCACAATGGGAAGTCCGTTCTGATAGACGGGCAGCGTCTGGAACTTGAAGCGGGAGATCGCGTGCTTGCGGTCGATCTGCTCGCGGATTTTGGGGTCGACCTCGCCGCGGCGAACGTATTCGTTCACGGCGTGGTAGGTGAAGCCGAGATTATCCTCATCAGTGAGTCCCGTCAGGCCGTCAGAGGGCGGCTTGATGAGAAAGCGTTCGGGAAGTCCCAACTCGCGCCCAAGGGCGATGACTTCCTCGGTCGTGTACATACCGATGGGCGAGAACGCACCGGCACTGTCGCCGTAAATCGTGCAGTAGCCCACCCAGTCCTCGGAAAGATTCGAGGTGTTGATCACGATACCGCCGTCCACGCTTTGTGCAATGGCATACAGCGTCGCCATGCGGATACGGGAGGGCAGATTCACCTTCGTCTGACGGCTTGCTTCGATGCCGACACGCGCCATCTCGTCAAGAATTCCGCTCGTACCGCCGTGAATATTAAACACATAATGCTTGATGCCGAGAAAATCAACAATTCCGTTGGAATAATCAATGTCCGGTTGTACGCCGTCCGGCATCAGAACGCCCACGACATTCTCCTTGCCGTAAGCAGCGCAGCACAGCGCCGCGATGACGCTGCTGTCCTTGCCGCCGGAAATGCCGACAACGGCAGTTTTGCCGCCGCAGTTTTTCATCTGCGCGCGCATCCAGTCAAGCAAGCCCGGCAGTTGATCCTTCGCGTTAAAATTGTCCATGTGTGTCATAGGTCATTCCCCTTTTATTTGTATTTCTGACTTTCCGCGACTGCCATCGCGTCGCAGCGGTTGTTGTATTCATTCTCTGCATGGCCCTTCACCCAGTGGTAGTGTACCTCATGCTTTGCGATCAGCGGCAGAAGGATTTCCCAAAGATCGACATTGAGTGCAGGCTTCTTGTCCGATTTGACCCATCCCTTTTTCTGCCATCCGTACACCCAGCCCTTTGAGAGTGCATCAATGACATACTTGGAGTCGGAGAAAAGCTCGACTTCGCACGGCTCCTTTAAGATTTTCAGCGCCTCGATCACCGCGGTGAGCTCCATGCGGTTGTTCGTGGTGTTCGCTTCACCGCCGGAAAGCTCCTTTTCATGCTCTCCGTACCTGAGTACTGCGCCCCAACCTCCGGGTCCCGGATTGCCGGAGCAGGCACCGTCGGTGTAGATTGTTACATTCTTCATAAACCCCTCAATAACCGCTGATCTCCAGCGTGCTGTCGTCCTCGCCCTTTTCCACGGCACGAATCTCCACCGTGTATTTCATAGCCGGCGAGACAGCGATCTCCACGCGGTCACCGACCTTATGCCCCATGATCGCCTTGCCGACGGGGGATTCCTTGCTGATGAGCCCCTTAAGTGCGTTCTGGCGCAGGGTGGTGACAAGCTGAATGTTCTGCTCTTTTTGAAGCTTTTCGTTAAAGAGCGTAACTTTGCTGAAAAGCCCCACCGTGCCGTCCTTTTCCTTGACGTCGATGACCTTTGCGGTGGCGATCATGCGCTCTAAGTAGCGGATGCGGCTCTCATTGCGGTTTTTCTCCTGCTTGGCGACCTTGTATTCGTAATTTTCACTCAAATCACCGAAGGCTCGGGCGGTCTGCACGTCCTCAATCAGCTTGGGACGCAGTTCGATGCGCCGATGATCCAGCTCCGCTTGCATTTTTTCAATATCGACCTTGGTCAATTCATCGTACATGGTAATTCCTCATTTTTCTTCTTTGTGTGCGTCACGGATCGCCGCGCAGCTTTCGTTATATTCTTCCTTCGAGATCAGACCGCTATCCAGAAGCTGCTTCTGCTCGGCGAGCTTTCTTTCCCGCTCTCCTCTTTCGGGCAGGGCAGCTGCGCCGTCTGCTTCTGTATCGCGCAGCAGGAACTTGCGGACCGCGCCGACAACCAGAGACACCAGCCCCGAACCGATCAGCACCACCGCATACGGTGTCAGCTCGTTGGGTGCAAAATGTCCGCCCGTCTTTCCCAGCAGCAGCATGAACAGACCAAAGCCTGTCATGATCACGCCAACAGCAAGATCTTCAGGTTTCTGTTTTTGCGGCGCAGAGGACTCTGTTTCAGTCCCCTCAGACTGATTTCTGTGCGAAATTTGCCGGATCGCAGCCCGGAGCAAAATTCGGGTAAGTCTCCCAATGTCATTGCTCACAGCACGTCCCCCCCTATAAGTAGTTTGTATCGAAATACCATCAGTTTACCCGTCTGCGGCAAGAAGTCTATCAACTTAAAGTTGCGCGGAAAGATTTCCGCGCAACTTTTTCTTTCCATCGAGCACATCAGTTTGGAATCGTTTCCTCCGGCTCCTCCGCGCCGTCCTTCTCCGCACGGGCAATGGAAATGACCTTGACACCCTCATCAAGACGCATCACGCGCACGCCCTGTGCGCTGCGTCCGTAGACGTTGATATCGCTCACCGCCATGCGGATAATGATGCCGTCGTCGGAGACAAGCATCACATCCTCGTCGCCGTCCACGACCTTAATGGCAACGACCTTGCCGGTCTTTTCCGTGACCTGATAGCCTTTCATGCCGAAGCCGCCGCGCTTTTGCACCTCGTCGCCGCGGAGGAACTCCTCAACGGCAGTGCGCTTTCCGTAGCCGTTCTCGGTAATGGACAGGAGCGTCTTCCCTTCGTGAGCACGCGCCGCGCCGATCACATAGTCGCCCTCGCGCAGCTTGATGCCGCGCACGCCGACCGCGTCACGCCCCATGCTTCTCACATCGTTTTCGTCGAAGCAGATGGTCATACCGTCGTGCGTGGCAAGGATAATATTCTGCCTGCCGTCGGTCAGTCGCACTTCGATCAGCTCATCGCCCTCATCAAGTGTGAGAGCGCGGATGCCTGCCTTGCGCGCGGTGTTGAGTGCGGTGAGTGCCACGCGCTTGACCGTACCGTTTTTCGTAATGAACATAAGGAATGCGTTCTCGTCCTCAAGACTGCGAACGGCAATGCCGGCGGTCACGCGCTCGCCGTCTTCAAGCGGCAGGACATTGACGATATTCGTCCCCTTTGCCGCACGGCCTGCTTCGGGAATGAGATAGCCTTTCTTGCGGTGCACCTTGCCGGTATTGGTAAAGTAGAGAATATAGTCATGCGTGGAGGCGGTAAACAGACCTTCCACATAGTCCTCCTCGCGGGTGGACATGCCACGCACACCGCGACCGCCGCGCCTCTGCGCACTGTACTCATCGACAGGCGTACGCTTGATGTAGCCGTTGTGGGAAAGCGTAAAGACGCACTGCTCCTCCTCGATCAGATCTTCAATGTCGATCTCGTCCTCGACCTCCTGGATCTCGGTCTTGCGCTCGTCACCGAACTTGTCACGGATCTCCAAAAGCTCGTCTTTGAGCACCTGACGCAGCAGCTCGCCGTCGTTGAGCAGACGGTTAAAGTACGCGATCTCCTCCTCCAGCTCCTTATACTCGTTTTCGAGCTTCTCGCGGTCGAGACCCTGCAGCGCCTTCAGGCGCATTTCCAGAATCGCCTGTGCCTGCACTTCATCGAGACCGAAACGCTCCATCAAGCGCTCCTTCGCGTCATCGTAGGCTTCCCGAATGGTCTTAATAACCGCATCGATGTTATCCTGTGCGATGAGCAGACCCTCGAGCAGATGGGCGCGCTCCTGCGCCTTGCGCAGGTCAAAGCGCGTACGGCGCAGGATCAGATCTTCCTGAAACGCAAGGTATTCGTCAATAATATGGCGCAGAGATAGAATTCTCGGCTGCTTCTGATTATCCACCAGTGCCAGCATATTGATGGCAAAGCTCGTCTGCATGGCAGTCTGCGCGAACAGGCGGTTCAAAACCACCTGCGGATTGGCGTCATGCTTGACCTCGATGACGATGCGCATTCCGATACGGTCCGACTCATCGCGAATGTCGGAAATGCCCTCAAGACGCTTATCGTTGACCTGATCGGCCATATTCTTAATGAGCATGCGCTTGTTGACCTGATAGGGAAGCTCGGTCACGATAATGCGCACGCGGTCACGGCCGAATTCTTCAAACTCTGTACGCGCACGCAAAATGATCTTACCGCGTCCGGTCGCGTAGGCAGCACGAATGCCGCTTCTACCCATGATGATGCCCTTGGTCGGAAAATCAGGACCGGTGATATGCTGCATGAGGTCATAGAGCGTGGCTTCGGGATTGTCCAGCACGCACACGCAGGCGTTGATGACCTCGGTGAGGTTATGCGGCGGAATATTCGTCGCCATACCGACGGCAATACCGCTTGAGCCGTTCACCAGAAGATTGGGGAAACGGGACGGCAGCACGCGCGGTTCCTTGCGCTGCTCATCAAAGTTAGGATCCCAATCGACTGTTTCCTTCTCGATATCGCGCAGCATTTCGTTGGCCATCTTCGCCATGCGCGCCTCGGTATAGCGGTATGCCGCAGGGGGATCTCCGTCCACTGAGCCAAAGTTTCCATGGCCGTCAATGAGCGGATAGCGCATGGAAAAGTCCTGCGCAAGACGCACCAGCGCGTCATAAACGGAGGCGTCGCCGTGCGGATGGTAACGACCGAGCACATCACCGACAGCGGTGGCGCACTTGCGAAACGCCTTATCGCTCGTCAATCCGTCCTCATACATAGCATAGAGAATGCGGCGATGCACGGGCTTGAGACCATCGCGCACATCGGGCAGCGCACGCCCGACGATGACCGACATCGCATACTCAATATAGGAGGACTTCATCTCATGGACGAGTTCCGACTGAACGATCTTTTGCTCGGGGAACATGATATCCTCGGGCTTATAGTCTACATTTTTATGTGCCATATTTCTGAAAATCCTCCTCTCTCAGAAGTCTAAATTAACGGCGTATTGCGCGTTTTGCTCAATGAATTCCTTGCGCGGCTCGACCTTTTCGCCCATGAGAATGGTAAAGGTCTCGTCGGCGGCAATGGCATCATCCAGCGTGATCTGCTTGAGCGTGCGCGTAGTGGGATCCATGGTCGTTTCCCACAGCTCGTGCGGGTCCATTTCGCCAAGGCCCTTAAAACGTGAAATATTGACCTTCACATTGGGATTGTCACCGCGCAGCTCGGCACTGATGCGGTCACGCTCCTCGTCGGAAAATGCCACGCGCACAGTCTTGCCGCGTGTAAGCTTATAGAGCGGCGGTACCGCGGCATAAACGTAGCCGTTGTCAATGAGCGGACGCATATAGCGGAAGAAGAACGTCAGCAAGAGCGTCCGGATATGGGAGCCGTCCACATCGGCATCCGCCATAATGACGACCTTGTGATAGCGGAGCTTGTTCACGTCAAAATCCTCACCCAATCCCGCGCCGAGCGCGATAATAACGGGTTGGAGCTTGTCGTTTCCGTATATTTTGTCGGCACGCACCTTTTCCACATTGAGCATCTTGCCCCACAGCGGCAGGATCGCCTGGAAACGGGAGTCGCGTCCCTGCGTGGCGCTGCCACCGGCGGAGTCGCCCTCTACGATGTAGATCTCCGTCAGCTCGGGGTTGTTTTCGTTGCAGTCACGCAGCTTATCGGGCATCGCTGCGCCGCCGAGTGCGCTCTTGCGGCGAATGGATTCACGTGCCTTGCGCGCGGCCTCGCGTGCACGGTTGGCGGTCATTGCCTTGTCAAGAATCGTGCGTGCAACAACAGGATTTTCCTCTAAAAATTGTGCCAGCTTGTCGGAAACGATGCTGTCGACCAGCGTGCGCATTTCGGAGTTACCGAGCTTTGCCTTGGTCTGACCTTCAAACTGGGCGTTCGTCAGCTTGGCGGAGATCACGCAGGTAAGTCCTTCGCGGCAATCCTCGCCGGAGACCTTGTCACCCTCTTTGATGATGCCGTTTTTAATGCCGTAGGCGTTGAGCACACGCGTAAGAGCTGCCTTGAAGCCGGTCTCGTGCATACCGCCCTCGGGGGTGTGGACGTTGTTGGCAAAGGAAAGGATATTTTCCTGATAGCCGTCATCATACTGCAGTGCAAGCTCCGCGTAGGAATCGCCCTTGCTGCCGTTCATATAGATGACCTTCTCGTGCAGTGCGGTCTTGGACTTATTGAGGAAGGTCACAAATTCGCGGATACCTCCGGCATAACACATGGAGTCGCTGCGTTCGTTCTCCGGCTTTTCCTCACTCTTGATGCGCTCATCGGCAATATTGATGCGCAGTCCCGCATTGAGGAACGCCTCCTCGCGCATACGGGTGTGTAGAATGTCATAGGAATATTCCAGCTCCTCAAACATCTCGGGATCCGGCTTGAAGGTGACGCTGGTACCGGTATGATCCGTGGTGCCGATGATCTTCATCTCCTGCGTGATATGTCCGCGGGAGAACTTCATCTCATGGATTTTTCCGTCCTTGTGAACCTGCACGGTAAGCCATTCGGACAGGGCGTTGACAACGCTTGCACCCACGCCGTGCAGACCGCCGGACACCTTATAGCCCCCACCGCCAAACTTGCCGCCGGCATGCAGGACGGAGAAAACGACCTCAAGTGCAGGACGACCGGTCTGCGCCTGAATGTCAACAGGGATACCGCGGCCGTTATCCACGACCGTGATCGTGTTCCCTTCATTGATGGTAACGGAAATCTCCGTGCAGTAGCCGGCAAGCGCCTCATCGATGGAGTTATCCACGATCTCATAGACGAGGTGGTGCAGACCCGATGAGCTGGTCGAGCCGATGTACATACCCGGACGTTTGCGAACGGCTTCCAAACCCTCGAGAACCTGAATTTCCGAGGCGTTATATTCCTCCGTTACGGTGGTGATCATGTTCTGTTCTTCTTGCATTGGTCTTCTCCTGTTCCTAAGGATTCTTAATAGATGAGCGTTTTTTATCAATCAAACATGGAGCGGTGCGGTTTCCTCCGCTCTGCCCTGCAGTGTGCGGGAATTCAACTGGCTTAAATACACGATCTGGTCATGATAGGGATGGTCGCAGACAAGGAAGGCCTTCGGAATATCCGCGCAGGCGTCGATCACGATACTTTCTTCCTCGGCGCGGCGCAAAAACTCTGCCGTTCGCTTTGACTGGGACGTGATCTCCAGATCAAAAATACCGATGATGTGCTTTTCGCTCAGCATTACGTTGTTGCCGATATGAAGATACATCTTATCGCACGCTCCCTTCCGAAACGTGCAGTACCCTGCCGCCGAGCAGCGTACCCAACCGATCCTCCTCGCAGCAGGTGATAAATACCTGACCGCCGGAAATGCGATTTAATACATATTCCTGCCGTCTCGGGTCCAGCTCGGATAGCACATCGTCAAGCAGCAGCACCGGTGCCTGCCCGGTGATTTCTTTAAAGATATCGCGCTCGGCAAGCTTGAAAGAAAGCGCCGCTGTGCGTGTCTGCCCCTGTGAAGAGAACGCGCGGGCAGCAACGCCGCCGATAGAGACAGAAATATCGTCCTTGTGCGGTCCCGACAGGCACATCCGTGAAGCGCGCTCTGCCATGTCATGCGAAGCCTGATGCTCCAAAAGCTGTGAGTAAATGACATCGAGCGGAGCAAGCGGATCTATCACTGTTTTGACCGTCTCATAGGAAAGCGACAGTTCTTCCTTTCCGCCGGAACATTCGCGGTGCGCAACGCCGGCGTATTCCTTCAGACGATCGCAAAAGCGGGCACGGTAATAAATGAGGACGGAACCGGAGCATGCCATGCGCTCGTTAAACTCCGGCAACGTATCAAGAAGTCCCGGATATTCCTCACTGTCGCGCAAAATACGTGTTTTGTGCTCATATGCGCGGTTATATTCTGCAAGTGCGGCTTCATAGCGCGGACGAAGCTGGCACAGCGCCAGATCCATAAACCGGCGCCTTGCCGCCGCGCCGTCACGAATCAGCAGCAGATCCTCGGGGCAGAAAAAAACCGTTCCTAACACATCAGACAGCTCGCTTGCGCGTTTACACGGCACTTTGTTGACGCTTATTTTGCGGCGTTTTGCAGCGGAGAGCATAATCTCCACGAAAAAATCCCGCCTACGGGAGGTAATTTCCCCACGCAGCGCACATTCGCTTTGTCCAAACAGGATCAAGTCGCTATCCCGTCTTGCGCGTGCCGATTTTCCGCAGGATAGATAGCTGATTGCCTCCAGAAGATTGGTTTTTCCCTGGGCGTTTTCACCGACAATCACGTTGCAGTCCGGCGCAAAGCTGATTTCCTGCTCGCTGTAATTTCGGAAATTCCGCAGCAAGAGCTTATTGATCTGCATAGCTTACTGACAGTTCCTGACCGTCATATTTCACCACATCGCCCGGGCGGATCTTTTTTCCGCGCTGCGTGCATACTTCGCCGTTGACGCAGACCTCTCCCTCAGCAATCACAATTTTTGCCTCTCCGCCGGTTGACACAAGTGATGCAAATTTCAGAAGATCCTGAAGTTTAATAAATTCCGTTGTAATTTCAACTGTTTTCATATCGCTACTCCAAAAACACTGTTGCCGTCAATTTGCCTTCAGGCGAACAGGAAGCACCATATAAAGGAAGTTTTCCTCCCCATCCGCAGGAACGATAATGGCAGGGGAAATGCCGGTATTCAGCTCGATCCTGACACTGTCTGCAGGAGCATAACGCAGTGCATCCATCAAATACTTATTGTTGAAGCCGATCTCAAGATCTTTCCCGTCACCGGCGATCTGGCAAATATCCTTTGCATCGCCGCTGGCCGTTTTCGCAGAGAGCAGAACGCGGTCGTTTTCAAACACGCAGCGAACAGGACTCTTCAGCTTTTCACTGATCACAACACTCACGCGGTCAAGGCTTTCCAGCAGCATTTTCGTGTCCACAATGACCGAAATCGGATTGCGGCGCGGGATCGCGTTCTTATAGTCCAGGAATTCGCCCTCCAGACGGCGGCAAATCAGTTCTGTTTCACCGACTTCAAAAAGAATATGCCGATCACCAAGCGTAACGGTCACAAGTGCTTCCATGTCACTGCAGATTTTTTCCACTTCGTTGAGTGCCGTGCCGGGTGCAACAAAAGAAAATACTCCACCCTCTATTTTCTCGAGCGGCTCTTTGCGCATCGCAAGGCGGAAACCGTCTACCGAAACAACAGTAAGTCCGGCGTCGGAGATTTCGAAAAGAGATCCCATATGAACAGGACGCGCTTCATTCGTGGAAACCGCAAAGGAGGTCTGCTGGATCATTTCCTTCAACGTTTTCTCCGGAAGGGAAACACTGTATTTTTCTTCAACCTCCGGAAGATCGGGAAAATCGGAAGCGGAAAGGGCCATAATGTCAAAGTCAGCATCGCCGCAGGAAAGATGAACAAGCATCTTTTCATCGGAGGTGAATGTAATGACATCATCCGGCATACGGCGAATAATGTCACCGAACAGACGGGAGTTGAGTACCAACTCGCCCTCCTCGACGATCTCGGCATCCAGGCGCGTGCGGATACCGATCTGCATATTGTAGCCGGAAACGGTCAGCTTCCCGTTTTGCGCAACGAGCAGCAGGCCTTCGAGAGCGGAAATGGAGCTTTTTGCAGCTACAGCGCGTCCCGCCGTGCTGATTGCGTTTTGCAGCAGAATTTTTTCACAGGAAAATTTCATGGCAGCTTTCCTTTCTTAAAAACAGATAATTGGTTTTCAGAGAAAAAAGAATAGTATTTTTTAGTATTTGTCGTAGTAGAGACGGAAAATTGTGGATAATGGAGGAAAACGTTTGAAAAACAAGAAAAAGTTATTCAGATAGAAGTGTGGAAAAACAGCAAACTTTTTCACATAAGAATAGAAAAAATAAATTATCCACAGAAAGAATTCAACAAAGGTGTAAACTTTGTGGAAAAATCAGTTTTTTGAATTTATGTTGATTGTGATTTCACGAATGGTTTGGGCAAATACTTCGTCTCGTTTGATTTTATTTTCGATCTGCTCCAGAGAATGAAGCACAGTCGTGTGATCGCGGCCGCCAAATTCGCGTCCGATATCAGGCGTTGAGAGATTTGTCATGCGGCGAACAAGGTACATGGCGGCCTGGCGCGCATTGACGGCTTCACGGCTTCTTGTCGGTCCTTTGATGATGCTTTCTTCCAAGCCAAAGTAGCGTGAGACCTCCGTAATGATCATTGCGGCCGTGGGCGCGTAGTTGTTGCTCCTTCGCATCATGTCGTGTACGGCACGGTTGGCAGATTCTTCGTCCATTTCTTTGCCGATCAGGTCACGGTAAGCAAGGATCTTATTCATGGTACCTTCCAGCTGTCGAACATTGGATGTTACATTTTCCGCAATATACTTTGCAATATCATCATCAATAACGGTACCCCACTGTGCTGCCTTATTCTTAATGATGGCAAGCCGTGTTTCAAAATCAGGCGGCTGCACATCGACCAGCAGGCCCCATTCAAAACGGGTTTGCAGACGGTCATCGAGCAGCGACATTTCGCGCGGCGGACGGTCGGAGGTCAGCACGATCTGACGTTTGGACTCATAAAGCGTATTGAAGGTATGGAAGAACTCCTCCTGTGTCTGTTTTCTGCCGGCGATAAACTGAACGTCATCGACAAGCAGCAGATCTGCCTGGCGGTACTTTTCGCGCATCTCAGCGGTCTTGCTGGGACCTGCCTGAATCGCGGCAACAAGCTCATTGGTCAGATCGTCGCCCTTGACATAGGCAATCTTCACGCTTGGGTTCTTCTCCCGGATCGCATGCGCCACGGCATAGATCAGATGTGTTTTGCCAAGACCGGAATCGCCATAAATAAAAAGCGGATTGTAATGCTCTGCCGGGGCATCTGCCACGGCTCGGGCGGCGGCATAGGCAAGCTTATTGGAATCTCCGACAACGAACGTGTCAAAGGTAAAGTCACCGGAGTCCAGAAGAGAAGTCGGCTTTTTTTCCTTTTCCTTACCAAAGGCTTCCATTTCTTCCTGAGAAAGGAACTTTACCTCGAAATCGGAGGAAAAAATATCGTGCAGAACCTCTTTAATGTTGTCCATGTAAAGTGATTCAATAGAGCCGCGCTTGAAATCACTGGGGCAGTAGAGAAGAAACGTTTTATTCTGCATGGCAACAGCCTGCGTTTCGTCAAACCATGTGGAAAGCGTGGTTGCAGAAAGATGAGCTTGCAATTTTTCCAGCACCAGTTTCCAAATATCGGCAACAGAGTTCAAAATCAATAACTCCCTTCGTAAAATGTCAACGGCAAAAGAAAAGCCGAAATTTCCTACATAAATTATATCAGAAAAAGGGACAAAAAGCAATACATATTCTAATATAAGAAACAAACTTATTAAAAATGAAAGAAACCCAAAAACACAAGAAGTTGTGGTAAAAAAGAACAGCAGATACAGCCTATGGAGAGTAAAAAAAGAGTTGAAATTTTGGTTGACAGAAAAAGTACAAATAATGTATAATAACCCGTGCGTCGCGAGATGCGGCGTTTCTTTTTGTCAACTGCGGGAGTGGGGAAGCTCACCCGCCGTCGAGTAAGCGTGGCTCATCTGAGCCGCCGGTATTCTTTATAGGAGGTAAATAAAAATGGCTACTTCTCGCACTTATCAGCCCAAGAAGCTCCAGCGCTCCAAGGAGCACGGCTTCCGCAAGAGAATGGCAACTGCCAACGGCCGCAAGGTTCTTGCTCGCCGTCGTGCACGCGGCCGCGCTCGTCTGACCCACTAAGGCAGACAGTGGTAATGCGCATATAAAGAATATGAGGGACGGACGATGAAAAAAGTTTCAGTCGCCGTCCCTTAGAGGCGTTCTCCGGAAAATAGCCCGGAGGGCGTAGTCACTTGATTTTTACACACTTACGGAGAGAATTTGGCGTGAAACGGGCAACGACGGTCAAAGAAAATTACGAATTTCGCCGGATTTATGCAAAGGGAAAATCCGGCGTCTCGTCCTGTCTTGTGGTCTACTGCCGTCCCAATAAGCGCGATCACAACCGTCTCGGCGTGACGGTGAGCGCGAAACTGGGACACGCTGTTGTCCGTAATCGGATCCGCCGGCGCCTTCGTGAAATCTATCGGCTTTCCCAGCCGAAGATGAAGCAGGGTTTTGATATCATCCTTGTGGCGCGTTCCCGTGCCGTTACGGCGACCTATCAGGATCTGGAACGGGCCTATTTCCGTATGTGTGAGAAGCTGGATCTTCTGGAGCAGCTCAAATGAAACAGGTGATGCTTACGCTTGTGCGCTTTTACCGCAAAAACATTTCTCCCCTGCGTTCGCCCTGCTGCCGCTTTATCCCGACCTGTTCGCAATACGCTCTGGAAGCCATCGAGAAGTACGGTGCGTTCAAGGGCGGATGGCTTACCTTTAAGCGGATAATGCGGTGTCATCCGTTTTACAGGGGCGGAAAAATCTATGATCCCGTTCCGTAACAAAAGCACCCTCTTAAAAAATTGACCACGGAGGAAACCAACAATGTTTGCAACCATTGGCTATTACATTTGCGTTCCTTTCGCTTGGCTGCTGCGTGTTTTCTACACGATGACCGGTTCCTACGGCCTCGCTCTCGTGTTCTTCACGCTTGCGGTGAAAATCATTCTCCTGCCCTTCCAGCTCAAGTCGAAAAAGAGCATGGTCAAAATGGGCCGCTTCCAGCCCAAGATCCAGGAGATTCAGAAAAAGTACGCAAACAATCAGCAAAAGATGAATGAGGAAATGCAGCTTCTCTATGCACAGGAGGGTATCAACCCCATGAGCGGCTGCTTGTGGTCCTTCCTGCCCTTCCCCATTCTCATCGCGCTCTATTCTATCATTCGTCAGCCGCTGAGCCGCTTCATGCTGCTCAAGACGGAGACCGTCACCGCCATTCGTGATCTGGCAACTTCCCTCGGCTATGTTGTGACCACGGAGACCGGTCGTGCCGCATTCTATGAGGAAATCAACCTCGTCAAGTTTATGAGTGAGAACTTTGCCGAATTTTCCGGCAAGTTCGAAGGCATCTTCCCCATGGATTACAGCTTCCTCGGCCTTGACCTGACGGTCATGCCGGGCAACGTTTGGAAAGAATTTTTCACCGGCGGCTGGCCGATCATCGGCCTTGTGCTGATCCCCATTCTATCTGCCGTTCTCAGCTTCTTCCAGTCCAAGGTGTCCATGGCGACCACTGCCACGCAGGGCGCCGATGCAACGGCTCGCTCTTCCCGCATGATGATGTATCTCTTCCCGCTCATGTCCCTGTGGATCGGTTTCACCATGCCCGCAGCCCTTGGTGTTTACTGGATCGCCAACAGCATTTTCATGACCATTCAGGATGCGATCCTCAACAAGTACTTCAAGGAATCCATGGATAAGGAAGAAACCGAGAAGGAACGTGCCAAGCGCGAGGCGCGTGTGGCAAAGATGCAGGCCGCCCGCGAGCAGCAGAGACAGTGGGAAGAAGAAAAGGCCAAGCAGAAGACGCTCAAGGAAAAGCGCGAAGAAAAGCAGCTTGAGAAGGAAAAGAACAAGAATAAGAAATCCAGCACCACCACGGAAAACGGTCGCATCGGTGAGCGCCCCTATGCAAGAGGACGTTCCTTCAGCGCCGACCACTACGGTGAATAAAATAAGGAGCTTGTGATATGATCAAGTTTATTGACGTATCGGGCAAGACAGAGGACGAAGCCATTAAGCTCGCGCTCAGCAAGCTCAACATGGATCGTGATGATGTTTCTGTTGAGATTCTTGAACGTGCCAAGTCCGGTTTTCTGGGCTTTGGCAGCACGCCCGCCACGGTGCGTGTGAGCTATGACGACGGCATGCCCGAACCGAAGGAAGAACCCAAGGCCGAGGAAAAGCCGCAGGCAAAGAAGCCGGTGGTTTACCAGCCTGAGATTCTTCAGAAAAAAGAAGTACGCGCAAAGGAAAAGCCGGAGCGCAAGGAAAAGAAGGAAGAAGTCAAGTCGGTCAAACAGGTCGAGCTTGGCGAGGAATGCCGCGACGAAAAGTCCGAGCAGATCCGCGCCTTCCTCAAGGGTCTGCTTGAGCACATGGACAGCGAGGCTGAGGTTAAGGTTTATCTGGCCGAGAAGGATCGCTATAAGGTCTATCTCGATGGCGACAAGCTCGGCGCGCTGATCGGCCGCCGCGGGGAAACGCTTGACGCGATTCAGCAGCTGACCAACTACTCGATCAATCGCGGCAGCGACAAGGGCCGCGTGCGCGTGCAGGTCGATGCGGAAAACTACCGCGAAAAGCGTGAGCAGAGCCTCGAACGCCTGGCACAGAAGGTTGCCGGCAAGGTCATCAAGTACCGCCGCAACGTCACGCTTGAGCCGATGAATGCCTATGAGCGCCATGTGATCCACACCGCGCTGCAGGACACCAAAAATGTCACCACGTTCTCCATCGGCACTGAGCCGAACCGTCGCGTCGTCGTGTCTTACGACCGCACCAAGCAGTAAAACGAAACGAGAAGGACTGTCAGAAGACAGTCCTTCTTTTGTATCTTGCACTACACTTGCGGAATTCTTGTCCACCGTCGCGACATTACGATTCCCGCTCCCTGTTCGGTCGCGCCAATCGTGCCGCTTCTGCTCACCGTTGCGCCATCCGCTTCCCGTGCACTTTGTGCCCGCCAAGCGGGGCGCTGCCTCGACAGCACTTCGCTTTTTCTGCCACTGGCAGCGCTTCAGTGCTGTCCTCGAAATAGCCTCGCTTCATCCGCCACTGGCGGCGCTTCGGCTACTTCCGTGTCGTTTCCAACGCCCGGAAAAGTAATAGAGCAAAACGGCAACAAAACCGAATGCCCAGCCGATGTCATAGGAGAGATACATTTTGTGCGGACCGTAATGGTCGGCAATGTAGTAAATCAGCGGCAAGCGTGTGACGATCATACTGAATACGGTGCAGACCATGGGGAAGAAGCTCTCCCCCGCTCCGCGCATGGCGCTGTTGAGACAGAACAGGACCGCAAGCATCGGATAGCCCCACATAACATACCAGAGGTATTCGCCGCCCGCTGCAATGGTGTTCGGATTCTTGGAGAAAAAGCCGACGATTTCATGGCGCAGCGGAATGATGATTGCCATGAAAAACGCGCAGCAGATCAAAACCAAAGTGATCACGGTGCGAATGCCCTTTTTGACGCGGTCGTATTTCCCTGCACCGACATTTTGACCGACAAACGAGGTCACCGCGATGGACAGAGACTGGATCGCGAGCCAGGCAAAATTGTCGATTTTGTTTCCGACATTGTAGCTGGCGGTGTAAGCCTCGCCAAAGGAGTTTATCTTGGCAACGCAGAAGATCATGCCGAAGGCAACCGTTGCCTGCTGCAAGCCTGCCGGAAGCCCGATGCGAAGCACATCGAAAAGAAGTCTTTTTTTGCAGCGAAAGCGCAGCGGGCGGATGGCAAGGTCGCCATACTTGCGGTTGATATAAAAGATACCGAAGAGCCATGAAATGAGCTGCGCAATCACCGTTGACAGCGCGACGCCGATAACGCCCATATTCAGCACCAGCACGCTGATAAGATCAAGGATCGTGTTGAGCACAGCGGCAATAGAGAGAAACAGCAGCGGTGTTTTGCTGTCACCGAGACCTTGCAGAATGCCGGCGTTGGTATTGTAGCCCACGGTGCCGATCATTCCTGCGCTGACAATGAGAAGGTAGATGCGTGCCTCAGCGTAATAGGAAGCTTTTATGTGCAGCAGCGCGAGAATGCTGTCCGCAAGCAGCAGAAACAGTACCGTCACCGGCACGGCTGTGCAGAGAATGGCAGTATAGAGCGAGTCAATGGTATCGCGCACCTCCTGCATCTTCTCTGCACCGAAATTCTGGGAAATGATGACTGTGCCGCCGGTGGAGATGCCCATAAACAGCGCGATAATCAGAAACGACACCGGATAGCACGCACCAACTGCCGCCAGAGCGCCATCACCGACATAGTTGCCGACGACCCAGCTGTCCACCATATTATAAAGCTGCTGCAGGACACTGCCGGCGAACAGCGGCAGCGCGAAGAGGATCAAGTGCCGCGATACGCTGCCCTCCGTCATGTTCCGCAGGCCGGAATTGTTCATAAAAAAACCTTCTTTTTTTACTCAGTCATTGGTTACAAGCATAACAGGGCAGTGGTCGCTGCCCATGACCTCGGAGAGGATGCAGGAGTCAAAAATGCGCTCACGCAGACGCTCGGAGGTGATAAAGTAGTCGATTCTCCAACCGACATTCCGCTGCCGCGCCGCGGCGCGATAGCTCCACCATGAGTAAGCGTCGGCATGGTCAGGATAAAGCGCACGGAAGGTATCAAGAAAGCCGCTTTGGAGCAGCTCGGTCATTTTGCCGCGCTCTTCATCCGAAAATCCGGGGTTAAAATGGTTGGTCTTGGGATTTTTGAGGTCGATCTCCTCGTGCGCAACGTTCAGGTCTCCGCAGTAGATGACGGGCTTTACGCGATCCAGCTCGCAAAGGTACGCACGCAGGTCGTCCTCCCACAGCATCCGGTAATCGAGGCGCCGCAGCTCATCCTGTGAGTTCGGCGTATAGCAGCATACAAGGTAGAAGTCCTCATATTCGCAGGTAATGACGCGCCCCTCGTGGCGGTGAAGATCGTCACCGAAGTCGTAGGTGACGGAAAGCGGCTCGCGCTTGGTAAAAACGGCAGTGCCGGAATAGCCTGCCTTGTCCGCGCTGTTCCAATAGATATGATACCGGGGAAGATCCAGTTTGATCTGTTCCGGCTTACACTTTGTTTCCTGCAGGCAGAGGATGTCAGCATCGATGGCATCGACAAAATCAAGAAAGCCCTTGTTGACGCAGGCGCGCAGCCCGTTGACGTTCCAGGATACAATTTTCATGAGGTTACCTCCTCGCTCTCAGCAGACGGTCCTTTTCCATAGAAAAACAGCTTGTAACGTACGAGAAATCATGATAAAATATACCATTCCAAGAGAGAAAAAGCAATAGGCCGGGAGGGAATAGAATTGGCAGTACATGACGGACACAGAAGCCGCAAAAAGGATCAGTTTCGAGCGTATGGTCTGGACGCTTTTGCGGACCATGAAGTGCTGGAGCTGCTGCTTTATTATGCCATTCCGCGCCGGGACACCAACCCGATCGCGCACCGCCTGATGGAGCGCTTCGGCTCGTTGGACGCTGTGTTTTCCGCGCCGATCGAGGAGCTTGAGAAAGTGGAGGGCGTGGGCGAAAGCGCAGCAATGCTCCTTGCGCTGCTCATGCCGCTGTATCGCCGAATCCGCACGCTGCCGCGGACGAAGGAGATCATACTCACCTCCACAGAGCGGACGGGACAATATTTTACCGACCTCTTTTTCGGCGTGACGCACGAGGAGACGTACGAGGCGTGTCTCGATGCCAAAGGAAAGCTGCTTGCCTGCTACCGCATTGCTGAGGGTGGTGTGGATATGGTGAACATCAACACGCGGCGTATTGTGGAAAACGCACTCAAATGCGGCGCAAGCGCCGTCATTCTATCACATAATCACCCCAGCGGCATTGCGCTGCCCTCCCCGGAGGACAACTCGACTACGCTTGCGGTCTGGGATGCGCTTCGCGCGGTGGGGATTCCCCTTATTGACCATATCATTGTGGCAGACGATGATTATGTTTCGCTGCGTGACAACGGACTTTTGCCTGCACGGTAAAAGAACAGAAAGGAGCGGCGTGGCCGTGGAATTTAAGCTGCATTCCCCCTTTGACGCCACCGGCGATCAGCCGCAGGCGATCGAAAAGCTGGTGCAGGGCATCAAAAACGGACTGGACGAGCAGGTTCTGCTCGGCGTGACAGGTTCGGGCAAGACCTTCACGATGGCAAAGGTTATCGAGCAGATCCAGCGCCCGACGCTGGTGCTTGCCCACAACAAAACCCTTGCTGCGCAGCTGTGCGCGGAGTTTAAAGAATTTTTCCCCGAAAACGCGGTGGAATACTTCGTTTCGTACTACGACTACTATCAGCCCGAGGCCTACATCCCGCACACCGATACCTATATCGCCAAGGACGCCTCCACCAACGAGGAGATCGACCGCCTGCGCCTGTCGGCCACCTGCGCACTGCTTGAGCGGCGGGACGTGATCGTGGTGTCCTCAGTTTCGTGTATTTACGGTCTCGGTGAGCCGGAGGATTTTGAAAAACTCATGATCTCACTCCGCCCGGGCATGACGATGGAACGCGATTTTTTGCTGCGCCGGCTTATTGAAATCCGATACGAGCGCAACGATGTTGCCTTTGAGCGCAACCGCTTCCGTGTCCGCGGCGACACAGTGGAGCTGTATCCTGCCTACTACCGCGATAAGGCGGTGCGTGTCGAGTTCTTCGGGGACGAGATCGACCGCATTTCGGAGTTTCACCCTGTCACGGGTGTCGTGACACGCACGCTCAACCATATTGCCATCTATCCTGCTTCGCACTATGTCACGACCAAGGACAAAATGGAGCGCGCCATCGGACAGATTGAGCAGGAGCTTGAACAGCGCGAACGCGAGTTCACGGAAAACGGCAAGGCGGTGGAGGCGCAGCGCATCCATCAGCGCACACGATACGACATCGAGATGATGCGTGAGCTTGGCTACTGCACGGGAATTGAGAACTATTCCCGCGTGATCTCGGGCAGACCTGTCGGCTCCGCGCCGCTGACACTGATCGACTATTTCCCCAAAGACTTTCTGCTCTTTGTGGACGAAAGCCACGTTACGCTGCCGCAGGTCCACGCCATGTATAACGGCGACCGCGCAAGAAAGGAAAGCCTTGTGGAGTACGGCTTCCGCCTCCCCTGCGCCTTTGATAACCGACCGCTTAAATTCGACGAATTTGAGCGCCGCGTCCATCAGCGTATCTATGTTTCCGCCACCCCCGGCGATTATGAGAAGGAGCGTGCCGGACAGATCGTCGAGCAGGTCATCCGCCCAACGGGACTGCTCGATCCCCGCGTAGAGGTGCGACCCGTCGAGGGACAGATCGATGACCTTTTGGGTGAGATCAACGCGAGAGTCGAGCGTGACGAGCGCGTGCTTGTGACCACGCTGACCAAAAAGATGGCAGAGGACTTAACGCAGTATTTGCAGGGCATGGGTGTGAAGGTGCGCTATATGCACGCGGATGTTGAGACCATCGAGCGCATGGAGCTCATCCGCGACCTGCGACTCGGAGAATTCGATGTGCTGGTCGGCATCAACCTCCTGCGCGAAGGTCTTGACCTGCCCGAGGTGTCTATGGTTGCCATTTTGGACGCGGATAAGGAGGGATTCCTTCGCTCAGAGACATCGCTTGTGCAGACTATCGGCCGCGCTGCACGCAATGCCGACGGTCTGGTCGTCCTCTATGCCGACACGGTCACGCCCTCCATGCGCCGCGCCATGGACGAAACGGAGCGCAGGCGTTCCCTTCAGGATGCTTATAATAAGGCGCACGGTATCGTGCCGAAAACCATCAAAAAGGATATTCGCGAGGTGCTGGAGATCTCCAGGAAGGAAGAGGAATCGGCACGCCGCCGCGGACAGAGAAAGCTTTCCGAACGCGAGCGCGACGAACAGATCCGCAAGCTCGAAAAGGAGATGCAGGAGGCAAGCAAAATGCTTGAATTCGAGTATGCCGCGATTTTGCGTGACCGTATCATAGAACTGAGAAAAGAAGAGAAAAAATGAGCAAAAAAACGGTTGCTTATCTTGAGCTGATCGCTGCCGGCGTGTCGTGGGGATTTATCGGGCTGTTTACGCGGCATTTGAGTGCGGCGGGGATCGGAGCGGACAACATTGCCGCACTGCGCTGTGTCGGTTCGGCACTGTTTTTGGCGTGCTTTTTCGCGCTGACGGACCGCGATGCGTTCCGTATCACCAAAAAGGATATTCCGCTGCACTTTGGAAACGGCGTTTTGAGTACGCTTGGCTCGGCGTATTTCTATATGTACTGCCAGACGGAGTGTTCGTTGGCGGTGGCAGGGATCCTGCTTTACACGGCGCCGGCGGTGGTCGTGATTTTAAGCGTGCTGATCCTCAAAGAGCCGCTGACGAAAAGCAAATCGTTCGCCCTTTTTCTTACGATGCTCGGCTGTGCGCTGGTCTCAGGCTTCTTCGGCGGCGAACAGAGCTGTACACTCCTCGGACTGCTTTATGGACTCGGTTCCGGTATTACTTACGGACTTTACAGCATTTTCAGCCATTACCTGCTCAGGCGAAACGGCGCCAACGGAGTGACCATGTGGTCGTATCTGTTTGCGGCGGCGGCAGCGCCGTTTCTGATTCATCCAGATGAGATCGCGCTGCTTTGGAGCAGCGCATCGGTTGCGCTCAATGCCGTGGGACTGGTCTTTTTCGGCTCGCTTCTGCCGGCGCTGCTCTACACCAAGGGTATGGAGCATGTCGAAGCCAGTCGCGCACAGATGATCGTCGCGCTTGAACCGGCGGTGGCGGCGCTGGTCGGCATCTTTGTTTTCGGAGAGCCGATGAGTGCGGCGGTATTTGCGGGACTCGGCTGTATTATTGCCTCTATCTGTATTCTGAGATAAGAAGAGAAAAACGATGAAAAAGTATCTTTCCTACGGTTATGTTATTTTCGGCGCGGCGTGCTGGGGGTTTATCGGCATTTTCAACCGCCTGCTCGGTACAGTCAATGTGAGCGTGTGGAACCGCGTGTTTCTTCGCAATTTCCCGAGCTTTGTCCTGCTGACACTGGCTTTTGCACTGTTTCACAGCGAGGTATTTCATATTCAGAAAAAGCATCTGCCGTTGTTTTTCGGCAGCGGCATCATCAGCGTACTGGGCATGGCGGTGACCTATTTCAACTGTCAGATCCGCTGCTCGCTGGCGGTGGCGGGGATCCTTCTGTATCTTGCGCCGTCATTTGTGGTGCTTGCCTCGGCAGTGCTGTGGAAAACGCCGCTCACGCGCCGCAAAATTGCGGCGCTGCTGCTTGCGCTCGTTGGCTGTGCGCTTGTGAGCGGACTTGTCGGCGGCGAGCAGAGCGGTTCTCTTTCCGGTATTTTGCTCGGTATCGGCTCGGCGCTGTGCTACGCGAGCTATACGATTTTCGCCCATTACGGCCTCAAACACTACGACAGCTACACCATGATCTATTGGACATTCGCCTTTGCGGGACTTGGCTCACTGCTGTTTCTGGATTATCCTGCCGTCCTGCCTGCCTTTACCACGCCGCGAGGCCTTCTCGGCACGGTGGGGCTGGTGCTCATTGCCACGGTGCTGCCGTACCTCTTCTACACCAAGGGACTTGAGGGCGTGGAGAGCGGCAAGGCGGCGATCATTGCCAACGTCGAACCGGTGGTTGCCGCAATCACGGGGATCGTGTTTTATGACGAAACGCCGGGCGTTTGGACGCTGCTCGGTATCTTGTGCGTGCTCGGCGGCGTGGTGCTGCTGGCGAAGGAGGATGAAAATGGCAAAGAAGAACGATGAAAAAACCAACGTGATGCGCGTGCTGGAGCAGAAAAATATCCCCTACACCGCGCACACTTACCCCACCGATGGCGCGATCGACGGTGTGTCGGTTGCCAAAATGCTCGGTCAGAGCGTGGAGCAGGTGTTCAAAACGCTTGTCGTGAAGGGTGCAAGCGGCGGCTATTATGTATTTGACATTCCTGTGGCGGAGAATCTCGACCTCAAAAAGGCGGCGAAGGCTGTGTGCGAAAAGTCTGTTGCCATGCTGCCACAAAAAGAGCTGCTGCCGCTCACCGGTTATGTCCACGGCGGCTGCTCCCCCGTGGGGATGAAGAAGCAATTTCCCACGGTGTTCCACGAAACGGTGATTCTGTTCGACACGATCTGCGTCAGCGCAGGAAAGATCGGCGCGCAGGTCGAGCTTGCGCCCGACGCGCTGATGGAGCTTGTCGGCGCGCAAGCAGCGGACGTTGTTGTGTAAAACAGGGAGAGACACTATGACAGAGACAGCAAAGATTATTTTAGAACAATTCCAGGTCCGGAAGAGCAAAAAGCAGAAAGAAGCGTTTTGGGCATGGCTTTGCCCACTCCTGCGCGAAAACGGCTATGAACCGGAGATCCGGCTCACAAAAGGACTGGTCAAAAGCTATAACATCGTGGTCGGCGACCCGGAGCGCGCCGATGTGATCTTTACCGCGCATTATGACACCTGCGCGGTGCTGCCGCTCCCGAACTTTGTTACGCCGCGGAACCTGCTGTGGTATCTGCTGTATCAGTTTGTACTGGTAGCACCGATGTTTTTGCTTGCGGCCTTAGTGGAAATCGCGGCGCTCGTGCTGCTTGATGCGTCTCAGGGAGCGATGATGGCGATTTATGACGCGGTGCTTTTGTTCTGCATCTGGTGGGTGTACGATGGAAAGGCGAACAAGCATACCGCGAACGATAACACCAGCGGCGTTGTGACGCTTGTGGAAATTCTGCTGACGATGCCGGAGGAGCTGCGCGAGAGAGTCTGCGTGGTCTTTTTCGACAACGAGGAAAAGGGACTTTTCGGCTCGGGAAGCTTTGCAAAGCAGCACAAAGAAGTCAGAACGAACAAGCTGCTCATCAATTTCGACTGCGTCAGCGACGGCGACAGCATTCAGCTTTTCCCGAACAAAGCACTCAAAAAAGAGGACGAAACGCTTGCGCTTCTGGAGAAGGCGTTTGCGCCGCAGGAGGGAAAATCCGTAGAGGTGGTGCGCTCTTTTGGCTTCTACCCCTCCGACCAGCGACGCTTCGTGCGCGGCGTCGGTGTATGTGCGCTGAAGAAGAACCGTCTGTTCGGGTATTATATGGATAAGATCCATACCGGAAAGGATTGCGCGTTTGACGGGAATAATATTGAGCTGCTGCGTGCCGGCGCAATACGGCTGGCAAAACAGATTTGCAGTTGACATAATAAAATGATTTTGCCATACTGACGGTGCAGCTGCCAGCTTATCAACACAGGAGAATACCATGCCAAGTAAAATTTTTGTCAAAGGTGCAAGAGAAAATAATCTCAAAAACATCGACGTCGAAATTCCGCGTGATGCGCTGACTGTCGTGACGGGTCTTTCCGGCAGCGGCAAGTCGAGCCTTGCGTTTGATACCATCTACGCCGAGGGGCAGCGCCGCTATGTGGAAAGCCTTTCCTCCTACGCGCGGATGTTCCTCGGGCAAAAGGAAAAGCCCGATGTCGATTATATCGAGGGGCTATCCCCTGCCATCTCCATCGACCAGAAAACGACTTCCCAGAACCCACGCTCAACTGTCGGCACGGTGACGGAGATCTACGACTACCTGCGTCTTCTATGGGCGCGGATCGGCACACCCCACTGCCCCAAGTGCGGAAAAGAGATCAAGCAGCAGTCTATCGACCAGATCATCGAGGCGCTCATGGAGCTTCCCGAGGGGACGCGCGTACAGATCATGGCACCCGTCATTCGCGGGCGCAAGGGCGAATACGCCAAGATTTTTGATGATGCGCGCAAGTCCGGCTATGTTCGCGTGCGCGTGGACGGCAGTATGTACGACTTGTCGGAGGAAATCAAACTCGACAAGAATCTCAAGCACAACATCGAGGTCGTCATTGACCGCCTCATTCTGCGCAGTGACATTATCCACCGCCTGACCGACTCGTGCGAGACGGCGGCGGCACTTTCGGGCGGACTGGTACTGGTGAACATTCTGCAGGAGGAGCGCGATATTCTCTTTTCGCAGAATTATGCCTGCGAGGATTGCGGGATCTCCATTGAGGAGCTGTCTCCGCGCATGTTCTCGTTCAACAATCCGTTCGGCGCGTGCCCGACCTGCACGGGCCTCGGCGCACAGCTCAAGGTCGATCCCGACATGGTCATTCCGAATAAGAGCATTTCCGTTCTTGACGGCGCGATCTGCGCGTCGGGCTGGTCGAATGTGCGCGGTGACGGCATTTCCCGTATGTATTTTGAAGCGCTGTCAAAGAAGTATCACTTTTCTCTGCGCGATCCGTTTGAAACGCTTTCCCCCGAGGTGGTGGATATTATCCTCTACGGCACGAAGGGTGAAAAGCTGGAGCTTACCTATGATCAGCCGCGCGGAAAGGGCGTACTGTATCAGGCGTTTGAGGGCGTTGTCCCCAATCTCGAGCGCCGCTACCGCGAAACGCAGAGCGACGGCGTGCGTGACGAGCTGGAGGAAGTGATGAGCGAGTGCCCCTGCCCCGATTGTCGGGGGAAGCGGCTGCGCAAGGAGTCCCTTGCCGTCACCGTCGGCGGCATCAGTATTTCGGACTACACGGAAAAATCCGTCATCGATGCGCTCGACTTTGTGGAAAAACTGGAGCCGACGCTTACAAGCCAGCAAATGCTGATCGGTGAGCGTATCTTGAAGGAAATCAAGTCCCGTCTTGGCTTTTTGCGCTCGGTAGGTCTTGAATACCTGACGCTTTCGCGCGCCAGTGCATCGCTCTCCGGCGGTGAGGCGCAGCGAATCCGTCTTGCCACGCAGATCGGCTCGAGCCTTATGGGGGTGCTCTATATTTTGGACGAGCCGAGCATCGGACTGCATCAGCGCGACAACGACAAGCTTCTTGCCACGCTCAAGCATCTGCGGGATCTCGGCAATACGCTCATCGTTGTGGAGCATGATGAAGACACCATGCGTGCGTCTGACTATATTATTGACATTGGCCCCGGCGCAGGCATCCATGGCGGCGAGGTCGTCGCGGCAGGAACGCCGGAGGAGGTCATGGCGAACGATCAATCGCTCACAGGACAGTACCTTTCCGGCAAAAAAAAGATCACTGTGCCGAAGGAGCGCCGCAAGGGCAGCGGAAACTATCTCACCGTGCGCGGGGCGCAGGAGAACAACCTCAAAAACATCGATGTTTCCATTCCGCTCGGTACATTTACCTGCGTTACCGGCGTGTCCGGCAGCGGCAAATCGAGTCTGGTCAATGAAATCATCTTCAAGAGGCTCGGCGCAGACCTGAACCGCATGAAGGTCCATGCGGGGCGGCACCGCCAGCTCGAGGGTGAAGAGCATCTCGACAAGGTCATCTGTATCGATCAGACGCCCATCGGCCGCACGCCGCGCTCCAATCCCGCAACCTATACCGGCCTTTTCAACGATATCCGCGATTTGTTTGCCTCTACGCCGGACGCGAAGACGCGCGGCTACAGCTCCGGCCGCTTCAGCTTCAATGTGCGCGGCGGACGGTGCGAGGCCTGCTCGGGTGACGGTCAGCTCAAGATCGAGATGCACTTTTTGCCGGATATTTACGTTCCCTGCGAGGTGTGTAAGGGTAAGCGCTACAACCGCGAGACGCTTGAGGTGCATTATAAGGGCAAAAACATTTCCGATGTGCTGGAAATGACGGTGGACGAGGCGCTGGAAATTTTCCGCGATCTTCCCAAGCTTGCCGGACGCCTGCAGACGCTGCAGGATGTCGGCCTCGGCTATATCCGCCTCGGTCAGTCGTCCACCACGCTTTCCGGCGGTGAGGCGCAGCGCGTCAAGCTCGCCACCGAACTGAGTAAGCGTGCGACCGGCAGGACGATCTATATTCTCGATGAACCGACTACGGGCCTGCACACGGACGATGTACGAAAGCTTTTGGAGGTTTTGCAGCGGCTGGTCGATACCGGCAACACCGTGCTTGTCATTGAGCACAACCTGGATGTCATCAAATCTGCGGACTATCTTGTCGACCTCGGCCCCGAGGGAGGCAGCGGCGGCGGCACGCTTGTTGCAGCCGGAACGCCCGAGGAGGTTGCCGAGGTGGAGGAAAGCTACACAGGACAATACCTCAAAAAAGTGCTACATTAACAAATTGGCGCCGTATTTCATAGGATACCCCGAAAGGGGGCAGTTTTATGGAGCTTTTGCAGGACGGTGTGATCGCGGCGCTGTCGGCGATCGGACTGACGGCGGTGATCTGGGTGATCGCGGGCGCGATCCTGTATCCGCGGCGGCGCGGCACGATGGAGACCGTGGCGGTCATTCCTGCGTGCGGTGCGGCGGAAAATTTGGAGCATACCGTGCGTGCGCTCCTTCGCTCACGCTATGAAGAGGGCGGATTTGCGCGTATTGTGATCCTGGACTGCGGACTCGACGGTGAGGCGCAGCGCGTGGCAGAGGTTCTTTGCCGCGGCGATTATGATGTGATCACCTGCCGGAAAGAGGAATTGTTGCAGATTTTAGAGTAGAGATCAGATAGGAGAGAAGCATGGGAGAACAAACGACCGTTATGGGTACGGTGCTGGCTGTTGTTTTCCAGAATGAGGAAAACGGCTATACCGTGCTGCGCATGGAAACCGAGGACGGGGAGATTTTGACCGTTGTTGGCTGTATTCCCTGCGCTGCACCCGGTGAGGGACTTGCAGCGACGGGTACGTTTGTTTCCCATCCGCAATATGGCGATCAGTTTCAGGCTGTCCAGGTGGAGCGGCGTATGCCGACCGATGAGACAGAGATTTTGAATTATCTTGCCTCCGGCGTCATTCGCGGCATCGGACCGGCGACGGCGGAAAAGCTGGTGAATCGCTTTGGCGCGGAGACGCTTGATATTATGGAGGCCGAACCGGAGAAGCTTACCGCGATCAAGGGGATCACAGATAAGCGTGCCCGCGAGATCGGGCAGGCGTTCCGCGAGCAGATGGGACTGCGGAGACTGATGGACTTTTTGTCGCACTACGACCTGCCGGTGACGCTTTCGGTGCCGCTTTACCGACGCTTCGGCGCAGATGCGATGGCGATGCTGCGCGGAAACCCGTATCTGCTCTCCGGCGAGCCGTTCGGTGTGGAGTTTTCCGCGTGTGACGAAATTGCGCTGTCTATGGGCTTTTCCGGCGATGCGAGCTTACGCACGGAAGCGGGGCTTATGTTTGAGCTTGCCCACAACGAGGAGAGCGGCGGTCATGTGTTTCTGCCGCGCGAAAAGCTGCTTGCCGCCACGGCGCAGCTGCTCGATGTCGATACGGACGCGGCGGAAAAGTCGCTGGACGACCTTCTGGATCGCGGCAAAATCGTGCAGCAGCAGGTGGCAAATGTCCAGGCGTGCTACCTTGCGCGCTGCTACGAAGCAGAAACTTACGTCCGTATGCGTCTTTGCGCGATGCTTGCCGACAAACCGGACAAGCTCAAGGGCGCGAAAAAAGCCATTGATGAAATGGAAAAAGAGCAGGGGATCAAGTATGCACCGCTCCAGCGCAGAGCTGTTGAGCTTGCCGCCGAGGAGGAATTGCTGCTGCTCACAGGCGGCCCCGGTACCGGCAAGACCACGAGCGTCTGCGCGATCGTGGAGTTGTTTGCACGCATGGGACTCGACGTGGTGCTTGCTGCGCCGACCGGACGCGCTGCCAAGCGCATGGGCGAGGTCTGCGGCAAAGAGGCGCAGACGATCCACCGTCTGCTTGGTATGAGCTGGAACGAACATACCGGTGAGGTGACGTTTAAAAAGAACGAAAAAGAGCCGCTCGAAGCAGATGCGGTCGTTGTGGACGAGATGTCCATGGTCGACCTTGCGCTCATGCGCGCGTTTTTGGCGGCACTCAAGCCGGGCTGCCGCCTTGTGATGGTGGGCGACCCCGATCAGCTGCCGAGTGTCGGTGCCGGCAATGTGTTCGGAGACCTCATTCGCTCAGGGAGGATCGCAACGGTCGCGCTGACGGAGATTTTCCGTCAGGCGGAGGAGTCGATGATCGTGCGCAACGCGCACGCTGTCAACGCTGGCAATATGCCGGAGCTGCAAAACAGCGCATCCGGCGACTTTTTCTTCCTGCCCCGCCGGGAAGCGCCCCGGCTGCTCGATACCGTGGTGGAGCTGTGCAAAACGCGGCTGCCCGAAAAAATGAACATTCCCTCGGCGGAGATTCAGGTTCTTTCCCCCACGCGCAAGGGCCCCACAGGGACGGCGGAACTGAACCGCGCATTGCAATCCGCGCTCAATCCCAAGTCTCCCGATAAACGCGAGCGTGCATGGGGCGAGCTTGTGTTCCGCGAGGGGGACCGCGTGATGCAGACGCGCAATGACTACGATGTCGTGTGGGAGAAGCAGGACGGAACGGCGGGCAGCGGCATTTTTAACGGAGATGTGGGTACCATTCTGCAAATTGATCCGAGCGGCGAACTTCTCACCATTGCATTTGATGAGCGCGTGGCGGTCTATACGGTGGATATGCTCTCGGAGCTGGAGCTTGCCTACGCTGTCACGGTACATAAATCGCAGGGCAGCGAATATCGCGCTGTCATTTTTGTGTCAATGCCGTGTGCACCGGGCTTGCAGGTGCGCGGTGTGCTCTACACCGCGATCACGCGCTCACGCGAGCTGCTGATCCTTGTCGGCGATGATGTGACGATTGGAAAAATGGCGGAAAATGATCGTCAGACGCGACGATACAGCGGACTTCGCTGGCGGTTGGCAGAGGAAAGCTGAACACGAGAGACCGCCCGAAAAGGGCGGCCTTTCGTATCTGCGAATTATCGCAGATATTTATTTTCGAACCCATGACACATACTTGTTCCAGTAAGTATGAGGAGTGGGTAAAATGATCAGCTATGAGCCGTTGTTTCAAACAATGAAGGATAAGGGCATTAGCTCTTACCGCTTGATT
>JAUMWI010000056.1 GCA_030529725.1 Eubacteriales bacterium
GGACGGTATTTTAGGCTTTTTCTTCTATTTGCGAGGCGGATAAGCGTCTTTCAGATGCCATACAACATCGAGAAAACTCAAACCACGGGATTTGCCGCGCGAAATTTAACGATTCCTTTTATATCATACAGAAAATATCCCGAGCCGTTTTTCTTCGACCCGGGATATTATTATTTGCTCTTTTTCATTGTTTCATTGTTTCCTTGATTTCCATGACCTTCTCCATTGCTTCCGGCTTTGTCATACCGAAGGCTTCAAGATCCTCTGCTATACCGCAATCGGGACAGATCTCAGTTCGGTTATCTTTTCGCGACAATGCCGGATATTCCTCATACTCGCTCTTACAAATCGGGCAGACCCTCATTTTGTGATCTCCTTTCCATTCTTGAATTTGTAAGTTAGTTTTCCATCGCGGCTGACTATCACCGTATCCACCGTGGCAAGCCATAATTTCTTGTTAAACGTCTCGACAAACCTGTCCTGCTCATGAACCTCAAACATAAACGCACTGAGTGTTTCGGCTCGTTTCAGCCTCGATTCGCGTAATGCTTTCAGTTCTTCAACCTTTGCAGTTTCGGCGTTAAACCTTGACTCATATGCTGAATAACTGCGAAGGTATTCGTCTTGATTCATCGGGACCGCTGCGTTTTCACCGATCAGCCGCTTGATGAGTTCGGAAATGATTTTGCACTCTTTCAGATGCTCTTCGATTTCTTTATCCAATGCCGCGGTATCCATAAGCTCATCATAAATCTTTCTGCAGCTTTCCAGTACTGTCTCACGACCGTCAATGATTTCGTTGATGGCATCCACGAACCGCGCCTGAATCGTTTCCTCCGAAATCAAAGGCATATCGCAAGACTTTCCGTTTTTATACTTGTGCTTACAGAACCATACGACCTTCGTGCCGTTTCCTTTGTTTTGCCACGCACGCTTGGTGAAAAGGCTACCGCATTCACCACAGACAAGCCTTGCCGAAAATACGCTATTCCCGGAATATGCTTTCCCGATTGCTCTTCGCCGATCTATTTCAATCTGTGTCAGTTCCCAAATCTGCGGGTCGATGATTGCGGGATGACTGTTTTCAATGTAGTACTGCGGGACTTCGCCCTCATTGATTTTCTGCTTCTTCGTCAAGAAATCTGTCGTGAACTTCTTTTGAAGCAACGCGGAACCTTTGTACTTCTCATTTTGAAGGATACTCAGGATTGTTGATGCACGCCATACTTCACCGCCTCCCGGTGTCGGAACATTATCAGATGTAAGCTGCTTGGCGATGCCCGCAGGCGTTAAGCCGGAAAGAAACAGGTCATATATTTCACGGACCGTCTTTGCTTCCTCCTCAACGATTTCGGGAATCCCGTCAGTGCCTTTTTTGTAACCGAGGAAGCGCTTATATGCCAACATGATTTTGCCGTCCGAGAAGCGCTTTCTCTGTCCAGATACTGACGTTCTCCCGCCTCGGCTGAAAGATGGTCATGGAGACGGTTTTGATGTTATACAGAGCGTCATAGAGCTCCAGCGCACCGAGGGCGTACAGTTTCATCTGCGGATTGTCTTCGGCATCGACCAGGATCCCAAGATTGACACCGTATTCCAAAAATCTACAGGAAAAGGCGTAATGCAACTTTTTTTACACAGAAACGAAAAACGCCCGATCCGAGGCGGTTTTCGTCTCAAATCGGGCGCGTTCATCAAAGGGCGATATTCTGTTTTGCAAACATAGTCGCCTTTTCCTGTTTTCCATAGATATGTATCCTTTTTTGTCGATGGGATAGGTAGAGAAAAGGCGGTGAGGGCATATGCCCCCACCGCCCAAAAGCTATCGCTTTGCAATGATATTTACATTATTCGCTTATCAGTTAGCCGGATGGCCGATTCCGTCCGCAACTCTGAACAGGTGCTTTTCGCCGTCACTGGTAGTGACACGCACAAAGAACTGCTCAATTTCGGAATTGGAAGTGAACGTGTTGCCCTTTGTCCAATAACCGTTTTCACTTGCTGCAACTTCGACCTTCGTGACTTTCATACCTTCCGCATTCACCTTGACCGTTGCAGTGTAGGTGGTCACATTCTTCCATGTTCCCCAGAACAGGAAGCCGGAGAACTGCTTCTGCGTCTTGGTGGCATAGGTTGCAGTCACATCCATAACGGCACAAGAAGGATTATACGCGCCGCAGACGCACTTGTGGGTAGTTTCATCATAGTCGTGTGCTTCGGTTTCCCACTCGCCGCAGTGCTTGCACTGGCGCTTATGGTTTGCGCCGTCCTTGCAGTCGATCCAACAGCCGAAATCATGGTCGCCGGAAACTGTCGTGTACAGCTCTGCGCAGACACAGCAGGTGGAGAGATTCGCGCCGTCCGTCACGGTGCTGAGGTAATAGGTCGTGGTGACGGTCTTGCTGCCGCATCCGGGGATGTAAATCCAACCCCACCAATAACCGCCGGACTTCTGCTCGGTCTTGACAGAGGCGCTAAACGAGCCGTTCTTGTAAGTCCATGCAAACGCCTCATCGTTGAGAACCAGCTTACCGTCCTTCATGGTGAGGTACTTGCCGTCAGCGTTCTGAATGCTCCAACCGCCTTCGACCTGTACAAATGTGAACTCGCCCTTGTCACAGCAGTTTAGCTTCATTCCGTAGGTGCCATTTTCAACAAGTCTGATCGTATCGGTGTATGTGCAGCGCACGATATGAGCTATGAATGCAGTTTCGGGGGACGGATTATGGTTTGCGTCGCCCACCTTACGGATATAATAAGTCGTGCCATCCGTCAACTGCGTTCCGTTTTCAATGATACTTGCAAAATCACCGGATGTGGCGCTGACTTCGTAGCCGTCGCTAATGATGATAAACAGATTTTCATCCAGCGAATAGCCTTCTCCGGCAAAGGATGCGGTTTGATCGGCCTTGGCTACGGTGAAGGCTACTGCCGCCGTAGTTTGGCTGCTGTAATTGTCCGTTGCAGCAATCACGGCGTACAGATAATATGTACCGGCATTCAGCGTTGTCGCGGTCATGTCCTTCCATTCCGTGCCGCCTGTAGTAGTGTTCGTCGCAGAATAATAGTACGTCACAGTCGCATTTTCAGACGGGGTAATGCTGATTGAGGGGGGTGGCAACGTACCGCCATAGGTATAACCATCCATTACGACGGTTGCGGCTGTCTGGTCGCCTCTTGAAATCTCAATGGGATAGAGCTGACTGATCGGGGCTTCCGCCGAACCGATATTGTTGTGGTTCTTGTCGCCGACAAAATACCATACGGGGTTGTATTCTCCCGCACTGATTGCAGTCGGCAGATCGGTTGACCAGCTTTCTCCGTCTACGGAGTAGTAGAAGGTGCCAAACGGAGCGCCGTCTTTTTCATCCCATGTCTGACCAGCGCACAGAAGTTCTTTCGCACTTCCATCATACACAAGCCCGGAGACCGGCACAGACGGAGCAAGGAGATTCGTTCCGACCACCATATCCACCTTGTCGATGGTGAAATCAGCCTCTACCGTTGCCGCTTCATAGTTGGTCGTTTCAGCAATGGAAGCTCTCACGGTGTAGCTGCCTGCATCGACAGGCTTTGTTTTGGTGTAGGTACTGTCGTCTGCACCCTTGACCTTGTAGGTGTAAGACACCGCACCGTTGCCGACATTATCGGTAACAGAAGGCGTGTTGTCGTTCTCGCCGTAAGTCCAACCAGTCACAGAAACCGCGAGTCCTGCGGGCAAGGTTGCCTTGGAAATCTCAAAATCCTGCGTCGCAGTATAGGTCTGCCCGCCGACCGTAACGCTTGCCTTTGCGGTATAGCTGCCGGCGTTAGCCGCTTTACCATCCGTCAGCGAACTGCCGGTCTTTGCAGTATAGGTGATGGTGGGAAGCTCAAGTCCGAAACTCGTCCATGCAGATGTATCTTCAAAAGAAGCTTCTACCGCAATATTGGTATAGGTCGGTGAAGCAGCTGTCAGCGTCAGGGTCGCCGTATGCGCGGCGTTGTTTCGACAAGTTGCGGTGATGACATTTCCGCTGGCGGAATAAGTCCAATCGTGTCCGGTCTTTTCGATCTTGCCGTCGTCGGGCGTTCCGTCGTTGACCAGTCGCCACAGACTCATATCCAGAAATTCGACGTTTTTGCCGTTTCCTGCTTCGTTTTTGATCTCAATCTGTTCAGCCGTTCCGGTATACGGCTTCGGCTCGACCGTCAGCTTGATAGTGATCCTATCACCGTCGCCCGGAGTCTGCTTTGCCGCAATGGCATCCAGCTCCAAGCCGATGGGTACGAATGCGGATTTTACAAAAAAGAATGAGTTCCGTAGCTGCAAAGTCAAAAAATATACCGCAGAAGCTATAACAGCAACTGCGGTATTTTTTCTGATGATCCCCTCCCGAAGGCAGGTCGGGAGAGTGGATTAATCATGAACGGGTCTGATCGTCAGATCATTTTCCACCGACGTCGGGAGGATTTCCGATGGTTACGGTGTATTTTCCGAGGGTGATGGTACTCTTACTGTACAGCTGATCGAGGTTGCTTGTCGGATGGAAAGTCACAACGCCTAAATACTCGTCGTACTGCGCTTCACCTTCAAAGCCGTCGAAGCCATCTACATTAGGGTTAATTTGATAAAGTTCACCTACACCAAAATTTTGCCGATATTCATCGTCTGCCCGCTCGATCCTCTTATTTGCCTGGCAGACGCCGTTGGGATCAGCGTTGCCTTCTTCAACGCCATTGTACTGCGCACACTGTGCGTCCGTTGTCCAGGTGATCATATAGCCGATGTCTGCATTCGAGTAGTTGGTGACTTTGATATTGACATTAGTAGTGCCGTCACTCTCACTGTTGAGATCGTAAGTAGCTTCGCCACTCAGTTCGTATTTTAAGCTTGAGGGATTCCACTCATATTCGGCAAACCGATCAATAGTGATCTCTCCCTCCAAGCATACATTCCACTCTATTCCGACATGATATTTTTTTGATGTCATGCCTCCTTCGCCCGTGCGGATCGTGTTCGTGATGGTAATATCCTGGGTGTTATTCTCCGTCAGAGATTCGACATCCTGATAGCCATCCTCTGCAAACGCAGTAATGCTGAGGGACATGACCATGACCAGCGTTAAAAGTATGCATACTAATTTTTTCATGTAAATTTTCCTCCTTATTACATTTTTATGTAATCGGTTATTTATCAAAATCCCACCTGCCCTGGATGTTTGAACGAGTTTATTGAACCGTGATACTGACCTCGATATCCGTATTCAGATCTGTAAGTGCCGTTTCGCCGTTATAGAAATTGATGCGGATCTTTCCGTGATAAACGCCTGACGTCAGCTTTCTCGCCATATCGTCCAGAAGCTTCATAGAAGAAAGGTTCTGTCCCGCATGAAGGGCTCCGCTCTGGCTGAGCAGGTACTCCTTTCCTCCGTTATCTAAGATAAGCTGAAGGACACAGTCGTGGCTTGCGTCCTGACCGTGGGAGTAATACATACTGATGGCTCCCGTCGAACGGCTTACGGAGACTTTGTCGGAATATCCGATTGTGACTGAACCACCGTATGAGTTCCGGATGATAATGCGGATGGGGATCTTTGTTTCTGTTCCGTCCGGTGCGGTTATGACAAGGAATCCTTCGTATACGCCGCCTTTCAGCTCGACATGGATTTTCGTGAAATCCAGCATCGTTGCCGGCAGTGTGCCGTCACTGTTCGCGGTGATTTTATCCTCAAAGATCACATATTCCGTTCCGCCAACGTTCAGGATGATTTTCGCGTTTCCCGTTTCACCGGGTTTCAGTCCGGTATCGGATTCCATATCAAATTCAACATCACCGGATGGCAGCTTGATGATCACATGGTCGGGAAGGTCTTTTTCGTCTTTTTCTTCCACAGCGTTCGGGTCTTCCGTCACCAGCCCATAGTCCGGCGGCAGAATGCCGCTATTGCCATTTTTCGGCAGAAAGAAAATCAGAACAGCTGAAAGTGCCAGTATACCGAGCAATATCCATAAAAGCAGGAAGTTCCGCCGCAGTAATGCGATATACTCACCCTTGCCGTTATTCACATAGCCGACCGTACGGAACAGGAGGCTGCTGTGGCTGTCTTCCTTGGAAACAGTGAAGTCCTTTCCACCCAGCTTTATGGCATCGATTTTTTCTTTTTTATTATCCAGGATTGTTTCGCCAATGACCTTGAAATTCCCGTCCGGGAAGGCCTTTTTCATACGGGACTTGGAATAACAGGCAACATCACGCTTTTTGACTTTATACGAGCTGTCGTAATCATCCATCAGTTTATATTCAAACAAGTCTTATTCCTCCTTCACGCAAAAAAGGACACAGTCTCCATGGATATAGTGACTCAATGAAATCTGTGTCCTGATTATGCTTTAATATATTGGAAAAAGGGATTGACAAAAGAGCGTAGGTTCGCTACGCTTGCTTGCTTGCTTGCAGTAATTGTGCCTGTGTACAGCATGTCAAGTCCCTTTCTGTGATTTTTCGATGCAATCATTGCGGATAGCATACCCCGCCATAGGATACACTATAATCCCCAAAAGGGGACAATACGGGGACAGACAGGCACTTCTCCTGCATTTATCTGAAAAAATTTTGCAGGCTCGCAAGGGTCGCTTCTCCAAAGGAATACTGCGTCATGTACTCTGTCGGCGGCTCACTGCGCTCACC
>JAUMWI010000069.1 GCA_030529725.1 Eubacteriales bacterium
CTCCTACCTCCGGCAAGGACTTTGTCGCACAGACTGTCGCAAAATGCAAAGAACTCGGCGTTGGCAAGATCGCGACCGTGATGGGACGTTTTTACGCAATGGACCGCGACAAGCGCTGGGATCGTCTGGAAACCGCGTATGATGCGCTGGTCTACGGTGAGGGCGTGCAGAATCCCGACCCCGTTGCCGCCATTGAAGAAAGCTATAAAAACGGCGTGACCGATGAGTTTGTCGAGCCGATCATCTGCGATAAAGACGGCATGATCTCCGATCACGACTCCATTATCTTCTTTAACTACCGTCCCGACCGCGCACGCGAGATCACCCGTGCGTTCGTCGATCCCGAATTTGACGGCTTTAAGCGCGAGTTCTTCCCCGTCACCTATGTCTGCAACACCGAGTACGACGCGACGATGCCCAATGTTTCCGTTGCCTTCCCGCGCATCCGCGTGAGCAACGGTCTCGGCGAGTATCTGGGCAAGATGGGTATGACGCAGCTGCGCATTGCCGAAACCGAAAAATACGCTCATGTCACCTTCTTCTTTAACGGCGGCATTGAAGAGCAGTTCCCCGGCGAGGATCGCGTACTTGTGGCCTCCCCGAAGGTTGCCACCTATGATCTCCAGCCTGAGATGAGCGCCCACGAAGTCACTGAGAAGTGCGTCGAGCGCATCGAATCCGGCAATTACGATGTCATCATTCTCAACTTTGCCAACTGTGATATGGTCGGCCATACGGGTGTATTTGATGCCGCGGTCAAGGCGGTCGAAACCGTTGATGCGTGCGTTGGCAAGGTCGTTGAGGCAACGCTCAAAATGGGCGGCATCGCCATGATCACCGCAGACCACGGCAACGCCGAGCAGATGCTGCAAGCTGACGGCAAGAGCCCCATGACAGCACACACCACCAATGTCGTACCGTTCCTAATCTGCGGTGCCGGCACCGAGCTGCGCGAGGGCAGACTTGCCGACATTGCTCCCACCATTCTCGATGTGATGGGCCTTGAAAAACCCGAGGAGATGGACGGACAGACGCTGATCATCAAATAATTTTATTCCTCATGTTTAGAAAAAGCTCTGACGGTACACAATACCGTCAGAGCTTTTTATCTTGTTTGCCGCATTTTCGCGGCGGAAAGGACGGAACATGAGTGGAACAAACGGCCGCCGTGCGCGGCATTTCTTCGGCGGAACGGGCTTCTACATAGCCCTGTTTCTGTGTGTGACGGCACTCGCCGTCGCGGGCTATTGGACACTGCTCCCCAAAAACAACACATCGGCGGACACGCAAGTCTCTGCCGCAGCTCCCATTACCATTCCTGACGAGACAACGCCGGTCATGCCGGAGGTTGATCCGCCTGAGCCGGTCCGGCCGGTGCAGCAGATCGAGGAGATCCCCGCGCCTGTTGACATTCCCGTTTCCGACGTTGTGCCGGTCGAGCCGCACCTGATCGTCTCTCCGCTCACCGGCGAGACCATTGCGGCATTTTCCGTGGATACGCTTGCCTACAACGAGACACTCGGTGACTGGCGCACACACGACGGCATTGACATCGCCGCGAACGTCGGAACGCCAGTGCTTGCCGCCTGCAGCGGCACTGTCACCGCTGTAAAAAGTGACGATTTGCTCGGCACCTGCGTCACCATCACACACGATGGCGGCTATGAAAGCACCTACGCAAACCTGCAAAGCGTCCCTACTGTCGGTGAGGGACAGTATATCTCCGCAGGGCAGGTCATCGGCTCCGTTGGCACGACCTCGTTGATCGAATCGTCCAGCGCGCCGCACCTGCATTTTTCCGTCAGCAAGGACGGTACTCCCATCGACCCGACCGAGTTTTTGAAATAAGCGGCGCGCCGCAGGGACAAACCCAAGAGGGGCGCGAGTGGCAAATCACCCCGGACTGTTCAGGCGAAATGAACTGCTTCCCGTCAAGAGGACAATGAAATAATATAAAGATTTTATAGGA
>JAUMWI010000017.1 GCA_030529725.1 Eubacteriales bacterium
TCCTGAAACTTATGGCGAAACCTTCTTTCAAGCTTTTCCAACGTCTCAGGTGCGGTGATGGTCAGCGGAACCAGTTCCGTACGGCAGGCGGCATCCACGACCTGCGTGACACCCTGTGTCTGGGCATAGAGAACCGCGCGGCAGCCGGACTTGATAATGCCGGACTTCTCCTGCGCGATTTTTTCCAGCGTGTCGCCGAGGATCGCAGTGTGTTCGAGACCGATGTTGGTGATGACGGCGGCCTCTGGTGCAGGAATAACGTTGGTGGAGTCAAGCCTGCCGCCCATGCCGACCTCCAGCACCACGATGTCACAGTGCATGGCTTCAAAATAGAGCATACCGAGTGCAGTCATCAGCTCAAACTCCGTCGGATGCACAGTGAGCGCATCGGCGGCCTCCAGCACGCGCTGCGTCAGCGCAGCGAGCATTTCGTCCGAGATCATTTCGCCGTTGACCTGCATCCGCTCGTGAAAGCGATAGAGATGCGGCGAGGTAAACAGTCCCGTGCGGTAGCCGGCGGCGTGCAGGACAGAAGCGAGGATCGCCGCGGTCGAGCCTTTGCCATTCGTGCCGGTGATATGAATAAATTTGAGCGACTGCTCCGGATTGCCGAGGAGCGACAAAAGGGCGCGTGTGCGCTCAAGTCCCGGGGGACAGCTGCTCCAGGCGCGCTCACGCAGGCGCGCAATGGCCTCTTCCGCGGTCATGCTCAGTTCTCCCATGCCTGCGCCGCCATAAAAACGGCAGGAGCGGCCGATTCGATCGTAGCAGTCGCACCGGCAGAATCCTCGATGAGAACGGATTCTCCGGCGGCGACACCGAGCATCTTTCCGCCGCAGCGGACAGCGGCATTCCCCTCAGCGCAGTAAAGGAGCATCATGCTGTGTGCCTGCGCAGGAGTGCGGAAGGAGAATGCACCGCCGCCTACGCGGATGGTGCGGATGCTGCCGTCCGCTTTGCCCTTGCGGAGCATGAGGTTGAAATCCTTGCACTTGCCCCAGGAGTGGGTATCGTCGCCGCCGTCGAATTCGTGCACGTCATAGGGGTGCAGCGTAAGTGCCTCGCCGCCGTTGTGTGTGAGCGTCATGTCTCCGCGCAGGGTGGAGATCCAGCGCCTGTAGTCGGGCAGTGCCGTAAAATCGGACTCGTCCAAGTCCACCGTTGCGGAGCTTAACCGCCAGAGGAAGTTACGCTCGGCATAGACTGCGCCGCAGGGGGCAATGGCGAGCTGCGTGGTCGTGCCGCCGGACCACTGCGTGGTGATGTAGTCCTCGGGACGGAGCAGTGTCATATTCATGAAAAGACCTTCTTTCAAACAAATGGCTTCGGTAGAATTGTACCGAAGCCATTCGCGTTTTGCAATATAAAAACCTAAAATCAGCCCTCGATCAGCTTGACGATCTCGTTGTAGCACTCGTCAGCAAGAGGAAGTGCATGGGCAAGCAGAGCCTCGCCCTTGGCGCGGTATTCGGCGGCAAACTCCTGATCCTTCAGGGAGCCGACGTTGATGAGCACGTTGAGCCATGCGCCCTGGATGCCGGCCTTGAGAGAAAGGAAGGCAACGCCGAGGTCACTGGCAGAGGTGTCGTTGAAGCGGCCGAGCAGGGAATGGGCGAGCGTGAGCGTCTCGTCGATCAGCTCCATCATTTCCATCGGCGTCTTGGTGCAGCCCTTGAGACCGTCCTGAATGGCGGCAGAGCGGGCAGCCTTCTGCTCATCGGTGTCCTTGGGCAGGGAGAAGGCGGCGGAGACGACGTTGAATGCGTCGGTGTCGCGATCCATGACATCGAGCAGACGGACTTTAAGTTCATTGCCCTTCTTCTCGACCTCGGCAGCATGCTCGGCAAACTCGGCATACTTCTTGCGACCCTGGGTCAGACCGCCGACCATCGCGGTCAGCGCGGCACCGATGGAGCCGTAGAGAGCGGCGCAGGAGCCGCCGCCGGGGGCGGGAGCGTCAGAGGCAACAATATCGGCAAAACCGGTAACGGTCAGATCAGCTAATTTCATAATCGGAATCCTCTCTTATCTGAATGTTGTTTTAGTGGTTCATGTCGATGAGGTGATATTCCATGACCTGATTCTTGCAGTCGAAGTCCTTTGCCTTGAGATAGAACTCGGCGCAGTCGATGAGCGCCTTGGCAGGAGTCAGGCCGACGATCTCGCACTCGATGACGCGAGTGCCGTAACGCTCGGCAAGAGCCTTGACCATTTCGTAGGTGACGTAGAGCGGAGTGTCCTCATAGTTGACCATGTTCATGGAAACCTGAGCAATGCCGCGGTCTTCGAGCATGAAGCCCATGGCCTTGCAGCTGCGGAAGCCGCCGGAGGAACCGCGGATGACCTTGGCGATCTTCTTGGCGATCTCAACGTCGCTGGTTTCGAGGTTGCAGTTGAATGCGACGAGCGGCATACGGGCGCCGATGGCGGTGATGCCGGCGGTCGGGTGGATCTTGCGCTCACCGAAGTCGGGAGCCCACTCTTCCTGCAGCAGCTTTTCGGGCATGCCTTCGAACTCGCCCTTGCGGCAGGTGGCGAGGTTGCGGCGTTCGGGGCGGGTGGCGGAATCCTCATACAGGAAGGAGGGGATCTGAAGCTCATCCCAAATGCGCCCCGCAACGCGCTTGGACATCTCGACAGCTTCCTCAACGGTCACGTCCATCTGGGGGACGAAGGGGATGACATCGGTTGCGCCCATACGCTTGTGCTCACCGTGATGCTTGTTCATGTCGATGACCTCGGCGGCCTTCTTGGTCAGCTGGAAAGCAACCTCTTCGATCGCTTCGGGGGAGCCGATGAGGGTGAAGACGCAGCGGTTGTGGTTGCCGTCGGTCTGAGCGTCGAACAGAGTGCAGCCGGGAACGCTGTTGGCAACGTCCACGAGAGCCTGATAGGCCTTCTCGTCCTTTTCCTTGCTGCAGCTGAAGTTGGGGATACATTCGATAAGCTTTGCCATGATAAGATTCCTCCGATTAAAAAAATTAAGTTAGTATATGGTCAAAATTCTCAGAACGAATCAATTCCACGTACCATTATAGCGCACGCAAAAAGGTTAGTAAACGCGATTCGTTTTCTGTTTTTCAGCCTGCGCTTTGCTTTTTTAAGTTTGAATGTCCGCAAATTTTCCCTCGGTGAACAGCTTGACGCTTTTGGCGCGGTAAATGTCATCATTCCAGGCGAGGACAGAGTACGATTTTGCGCTGATACCGCGCACGCTTTTGGCGTAAATGCCGGAATTCGGGTGCGTTTCCACAATGGAGCGAGGCAGGAAGCTCACGCCGAAGCCGGACTGTACCAGCTGCATCGCCATGGGGGTATCGTAGCAGTGGCAGACGATGCGCGGCTCAAAGCCGTTGCGCTGGCACTCGCGCAGGAGATACTCGTCATAGCTCCACAGGTCATCGCTGCGCAGCAGACACAGTGGCACATCGTGCAGCAGCTTGATGGGAACATCGGTAAGTCCGGGCGCAGGGTCAGTCTCGCGCGTCATAATGAGTGCAAGGCTGTCTTCCCCGAGGATGCGCTCGTACAGACCGCTCGGCTCGGAGGATGAGCGCAGGAACAGCGCGTTGAGGCTGCCGCGGTTGAGATCGGCGATCAGATCCTGCGGAGAGCCGAGACGGATATAAAGCTCGACCTGCGGATAGGCCTCGTGAAAGCTTTTAATGTAGCGCATGGCGTAGGGAACGGTCGAATACAGAATGCCGATGCGCACGACACCCGACACGCCGCTGCCGATGCTGCGGATACTGTCCGCCATGCCCCTCATGCCCTCCATGAGCTGCAGACTTTGCTGATAGAGGCTTTCGCCTGCCTCGGTCAGCAGCATTCCCTTGTTGCCGCGGCGGAACAGCTCCGTGCCCAGCTCACTTTCCAGAAGCGCGATCTGTCGTGAGATCGGCGGCTGCGCGACATGCAGCTTGCGGGCGGCGGCAGAGATGCTTTTTTCCTCCGCGACCGCGCAAAAATACTCCAGTTGTCTGATTTTCACAAAAAACCCTCCCTGCACATAGACGAGTTCACAAGACTATATCAAAAAGGTATGGCAAATATACAACATAAGTGCTTTTCATTATAGCAAAATTCGGGTATAATACAAGCAGTAGAGGAAAAAACGAAAAGATTTTAATTGATTTCTTTCGTTTGTTTCGTTGATTTTGTTTGTTTTTCCCAATGAAAAATAATAAAAAGTGAAGAAAGTGAGGACAAATCCATGATCGATCTCGCAAGCGAAGCCATGACCATCAAGCTGGACTATGAGCTTCCCGAATATCCCAAGATGGAATCCTGCTATCGTCGCGCTCCCCGTCGTGAATCCCACCTGACCGAGGCCGATAAGGCGCTTGCCATCAAGAACGCACTGCGCTACATCCACCCCGATCATCACGCCCAGATGGCGAAGGAATTCGCCCAGGAGCTGGAAGAGCACGGCCGTATCTACGGTTACCGTTTCCGTCCTGAGGGCAAGCTCTACGGCCGTCCCATTGACGAGTACAAGGGCAAGTGCATCGAGGGCCGCGCCATTCAGGTCATGATCGACAACAACCTCGACTTTGATGTTGCACTCTATCCCTATGAGCTGGTTACCTACGGTGAGACCGGACAGGTCTGCCAGAACTGGATGCAGTACCGCCTGATCAAGAAGTACCTCGAAGAGCTGACCGATGAGCAGACGCTCGTTGTCATGTCCGGTCACCCCCTCGGCCTGTTCCATTCCCACAAGATGGCTCCCCGTGTCATCATCTCCAACGGCCTGATGGTCGGCACCTTCGATGACCAGGAGAACTTCAACCGCGCTGCTGCACTCGGCGTTGCCAACTACGGTCAGATGACCGCCGGCGGCTGGATGTACATCGGCCCCCAGGGCATCGTCCACGGCACATTCAATACGCTGCTTAATGCCGGTCGTCTGAAGCTCGGCATTCCCAATGACAAGGACCTCGCCGGTCGTCTGTTCATTTCTGCCGGTCTTGGCGGCATGAGCGGCGCTCAGGGCAAGGCTGCCGAGATCGCCGGCGCCGCCTCCATCATTGCAGAGGTCGATGCTTCCCGTATCGAGACCCGTTACACGCAGGGTTGGGTGTCTCACCGCACCGACAGCCTGGAAGAGGCGGTCAAGATCGCGCTCGAGCATCAGAAGGAAAAGAAGGCCTGTGCTGTCGCTTACTGCGGCAACATCGTGGATCTGCTTGAGTACCTGTATGAGCACAACGTCCATGTCGACCTCATGAGCGACCAGACGAGCTGCCACGTCCCCTATGACGGCGGTTACTGCCCGCAGGGCCTGACCTTTGAAGAGCGCACCGAAATGCTCGACAAGGATCCCGAAGGCTTCCGCAAGCTCGTTGACAAGACGCTGCAGCATCACTATGAGATGATCTGCAAGTTCTCTGAGCGCGGTACCTACTTCTTTGACTACGGCAACAGCTTCCTCAAGGCCGTTTACGATACCGGCGTGAAGAGCATCTGCAAGAACGGCGAAAATGACCTCGACGGCTTCATCTTCCCGTCCTACGTGGAAGACATTCTCGGTCCCTGCCTGTTCGACTTCGGTTATGGCCCGTTCCGTTGGTGCTGCCTTTCTCGCAAGCCGGAGGATCTGCACAAGACCGACATGGCTGCTGCCGAATATATCAAGGAGCACAACCGCCGCTATCAGGACTTCGACAACTACGTTTGGGTTCGCGATGCGGAGAAGAACAAGCTCGTGGTCGGCACCCAGTGCCGTATTCTCTATCAGGATGCCATGGGTCGCATGAATATTGCGCTGAAGTTCAACGAAATGGTTCGCAACGGCGAGATCGGCCCCGTCATCCTTGGTCGTGACCATCACGATACCGGCGGAACCGATGCCCCCTTCCGTGAAACCTCCAATATCAAGGACGGCTCCAACATCATGGCCGAGATGGCAACGCAGTGCTATGCCGGCAACGCAGCACGCGGCATGAGCTACATCGCCCTGCACAACGGCGGCGGTACCGGTATCGGCCGCGCCATCAACGGCGGCTTCGGTATGGTGCTTGACGGCTCCGAGCGCGTGGACACCATCCTGAAGATGAGCATGCCCTGGGATACCATGGTCGGTGTTGCCCGCCGCAGCTGGGCGCGCAACGAAAACGCCATGACCACGGTTGCCGAGTACAACAAGATGTATGTCGGTCAGGATCATATCACCATGCCTTACCTTGCTGACGACACTATCGTTGCCGAGGCAGTCAAGGGCATGAAGAAGTAAAATAACGATCGCTTTGAGGGAGAGGACGACTGTCCTCTCCCACAAGTGTATGAAAGGAAAAGACACATGAAGAAAGTGCTTGTTTCCAACATCGGAATGCTTGCAACGCCCAAGGGCAGCGCTGCCAAATGCGGAAAGTCGCAGGGCGAGATCGAAATTCTGCGCGACGCGTGGGTGCTCATCGAGGACGGCATGATCGCCAAGGTCGGCACCGGAAAATGCGAGTGTGCCGAGGGTGCGGAGGTCATCGACGCAGGCGGCAAGCTCGTTACGCCGGGTCTTGTCGATGCGCATACGCATCTCATTTTCGGCGGCTGGCGTCAGAACGAGCTGGGGCTCAAGCTCCACGGTGCGACCTATCTGGAGATCCAGAATGCCGGCGGCGGCATTCAGTCCACCACCAATGCCACCCGCAGCGCCACAGAAGAGGAGCTGCGCGACAAGGCAGCCAAGGCACTTGATGAGATGATGGGCTTCGGCACCACCACAGTCGAGGCCAAGAGCGGCTACGGTCTTGCCACCGAGCATGAGCTTAAGGCGCTGCAGGTGATCAAGGATCTCGATGAGCAGCACCCGATGGACGTGGTGGCGACCTTTATGGGCGCACATCTTGTTCCTGCGGAGTATAAGAACGATCGAGCGGAGTACATTCGTCTTGTGTGCGAGGAAATGATGCCTGCGGTCAAGGAGCAGGGGATTGCCAAATTCTGCGATGTTTTCTGCGAGGCGGATACCTTCACCATGGAGGAGTCCAGAAAGATCCTCGAGGCAGGACTCAAGTACGGTCTGCGTCCCAAGATCCATGCCGATGAGATCGAAGCCATCGGCGGCAGTGTGCTTGCCGGTGAGATCGGTGCGATCTCCTCGGAGCATTTGATCGTCTGCCCGCCGGAAGGCATTGCGTCTATGGCAAAGGGCGGCGTGATCGCCTGCCTGCTCCCTGCCACGAGCTTCAACCTCGGCGCTGTGTTTGCTCCTGCCCGAGATATGGTCAATGCCGGCGTGCCGGTTGCTATGGCAACGGACTTTAACCCCGGATCCTGCCCGTGCCTGAATATGCAGTTCGTCATCAACCTCGGCTGCCTCAAGTACAAGCTGACGCCCGAGGAGGTACTCACTGCCGTGACGCTCAACGGTGCCGCCGCAATCGATATGGCGGACAAGGTCGGCTCGGTTGAGGTGGGCAAGCAGGGTGACCTGGTGATCTGGGAATCGCCCGATCTTGACTATATCTGCTACCGTGTGGGCAGCAACCTTGCCAAGACGGTCATTAAGAAGGGCGTCATTGTCTGATGCAACAGGGAGAAGATCGATATGGACAGAACCGATTATAAAATTCTGAACCTTTTGCAGCAGGACAGCCGCATCACGCTGCGCAACATCGGCGAACAGGTCGGTTTGACACCGCCTGCCGTTTCCGAGCGCATCCGCAAGATGGAGGAGGACGGCGTGATCCGCAGCTTCCGCGTGAATGTGGATCGTACCTTGCTCGATTGCAGCATGACCGGCTTTATCTTTGTTGCGCCCGAACCGGAGAAGTACGCAGCATTCTGCGAATTTTGCGAGAAGAATCCGGCGATCACCGAGCACTACCATGTCATCGGCGTTTACAATGCGCTGCTGCGCTTTGCCGTCAAAGGAACAAAGGAGCTTGACCAGCTGCTCTCTACGGTCAAGACGTACGGCGATTCAAGAACATCGGTGGAACTCAAAACCTATTTTGATACAAAAGATATTCCCCTCCCGTAAACGATTTCCCGAAAAAGAACAACAAAAAAATGCTCCGAAGGACTTTTCCTTTGGAGCATTTTTTGTGCCGAAAATCAAATTTTCTCTTCAATGAGCTTCTGCGCTCTTGCGCAGCAGTCGTCCACAATGGGGATCGCGTGGTCGAGCATCTTTTTGCCGGTGTCATAACTTTCCTGCGCGTATGCCTTGTCCTTGAGAGAGGCAACGTTGATGAGAACGTTGAGCCATGCGCTTTCCATCGCGGCCTTGAGCATATAGGCGGCGATGCCGAGGTCGCTGACGAGGTTGGGGTTGGTTTTGCCGATCAGCGTGTCGAGAAGATCAATGGACTCGTAGCAGATGCGCATCATGACGAGCGGGATCTCCGTGCAGTTATGCAGGGCGCCCTGGATCGCACCGCGGCGCACCGCCTTCTGTGCTTCCGTCTCCTTGGGCAGAGCGTAGGCGTCAATGAGCAGGTCAAACACCTCCGTGTCGCGGTTCATCATGTCAACAAAGCGATCCTTCAGCTCACTGCCCTTGGCAAGTCCGTCAAGGATAATGTCGTGGCTTTCTTCAAAGCCGGGCTTGCTGAGGGTGAAGCCGTTGACCATCATCGTCAGTGCCACGCCGATGCCTCCGGCGAGGGCGGCAACACTGCCGCCGCCGGGTGCGGGCGCATCCGAAGCCACCGCATTGATGACATCAGAAGTTTTCATATCAACAATTCTCATTGGAAATCCTCCCTGTGGAGTGGATAAACGGTATCAGAACAGGCCGGTGATCTTACCGTTTTCGTCAATGTCGATCTTCTCGGCAGCGGGGACCTTGGGAAGACCGGGCATGGTCATGATGTCGCCTGTCTTGGCAACAATGAAGCCGGCGCCGGCGTTGACCTTCATTTCCTTGACCGTGACCTTGAAGCCGCGCGGAGCGCCGATCAAAGCGGGGTTGTCGGAGAAGGAGAACTGCGTTTTGGCCATGCAGATGGGCATATTGGCGAAGCCGAGCTCCGTGAGCTGCTGCGCCTGCTTTTTGGCATTTGCCGTCAAAACAACACCGTCAGCATGATACACGCGCTTGCAGATCGTGTCAAGCTTTTCTTCAATGGACAGGTCATCGCCATAGGCAAAATCGAAGCTGTTGGGCTGTTCGCACAGACGGACGACCTCCTCGGCAAGAGCCTTGCCGCCCTCGCCGCCCTTTGCCCACACCTCGGACAGACGGACGTTGACGCCCTTTTCATTGCACATTTTCTCCACGAGATCGAGCTCGGCTTTGGTGTCGGTCGGGAAGGCGTTGATGGCGACCACGCACGGAAGACCAAAGACGTTTTTGATGTTGTCAACGTGCTGGAGGAGGTTCGGCATACCCTTTTCGAGCGCCTCAAGATTTTCGTTGTTCAGATCGGGCTTGGCAACGCCGCCGTGATACTTCAGCGCACGGACGGTGGCAACGATGACAACGGCGGAGGGGCGCAGACCGGTCAGGCGGCACTTGATGTCGAAGAATTTTTCTGCACCAAGGTCAGCGGCGAAGCCGGCTTCAGTCACAACGTAGTCCGCGACCTTGCGCGCCATGCGCGTGGCCATAACGGAGTTGCAGCCGTGAGCGATGTTGGCGAACGGGCCGCCGTGGATAAAGGCGGGCGTGCCTTCGAGCGTCTGGACAAGGTTGGGCTTGATGGCGTCTTTCAAGACGGCGGCCATGGCACCCTCGGCCTTGAGGTCGTGAGCGGTGACGGGCTTTCCGTCGTAAGTATAGGCAACGATCATTTTGGCAAGACGGGCCTTGAGGTCCATCAAAGAGGTGGACAGGCACAGAACTGCCATGATCTCGGTGGCGACGACGATCTCAAAGCCGTCCTCGCGAGGCACGCCGTTGACCTTGCCGCCGAGACCGTCGATGATGTGGCGGAGCTGACGGTCGTTCATATCCATACCGCGCTTCCAGACGATCTGCTTGGGGTCGATGCCGAGCGCGTTGCCCTGCTGAATGTGGTTGTCGAGCAGAGCGGCAAGCAGGTTGTTGGCAATACCGATGGCGTTGAAGTCGCCGGTGAAGTGGAGGTTGATGTCCTCCATGGGGATCACCTGCGCCCAGCCGCCGCCGGCAGCGCCGCCCTTCACGCCGAACACGGGGCCGAGAGAGGGCTCACGCAGGGCGACCGCGGACTTCTTGCCGATCTTGCGCAGACCGTCGGCAAGACCGACGGACGTGGTGGTCTTGCCCTCACCGGCGGGGGTGGGGGTGATGGCGGTGACAAGAATGAGCTTGCCGTCGGGATTGGGGCACTCGTTGAGGAACTTATAATCAACCTTTGCCTTATCGTTGCCGTAGGCGGTCAGATACTTGGCATCAATACCGGCGGAAGCGGCAATTTCGGTAATGGGTCTGGCAGTACAGGACTGAGCGATTTCAATATCGGTCATCATAGTTTGAATCCTCCTAAATCTATAAAGCGCGTGCGCTTTAGCATTCTAACGTGTATTTTACGCAAATAAATGATAGTTGTAAACAGCTTTCCTATTTTGTTTCGGAAAATCACTTAAAAAATTAAAGAAGAAACGGCATGTTGCAGCACTTTTGTTCAAGACGCCTGAACGGGACGCAGAAGCAAAAAAGACGCGCCAAAGCGCGTCTTTTCCTGTTTGGTGGACTCGAAGGGGATCGAACCCTCGACCTTACGGATGCGAACCGTACGCTCTCCCAGCTGAGCTACGAGCCCGAATATGATCTTTTCAGCCAAAGCATCATACCACAGTTTTTTCGGTTTGTGAAGTCCTATTTTTCGGATTTGTGAAAATTTTTGTTGCGTATTGGCGAACAGTATAGTAAAATAATTCTGTTATCTTCCTCCGCATACAGCTGCGGAACCGGTCTCGCGCAATGAATGCCTGCGAACCATGTCAGGCGGGGAACCGAGCAGCATTAAGCGGGACCATTCATGTGCCGTGAGGGCGCCGGTTCCGTGGCTGTATACGGAGGAGTTTTTTTATCGAAGGGAGGCGGAGCGATGTATCAGGCACTTTACCGCAAGTGGCGACCCAAGACGTTTTCGGATGTGGTGGGACAGGAGCACATCACCTCGACGCTGCAAAAGCAGGTTGCTGAGGGGCGGCTTTCCCACGCCTATCTTTTCACCGGAACACGCGGCACAGGCAAGACGACCTGCGCGAAGATCCTTGCCAAAGCGGTCAACTGTGAGCATCCGGTAAACGGCAATCCCTGCAATGCCTGCCCGAGCTGTCTCGGCATCGAGAGCGGCAGCTTCCTTGACGTGGTGGAGATGGACGCCGCATCCAACAACGGCGTGGATCATGTGCGTGCGCTGCGCGATGAGGCGATCTATTCTCCGGCGCAGGTGAAAAAGCGCGTGTATATCGTGGACGAGGTTCATATGCTCTCAACACCGGCCTTCAACGCGCTGCTCAAAATTCTGGAGGAGCCGCCGGAACACCTGATGTTCATTCTGGCGACCACAGAGCTGCACAAGGTGCCGGCAACGATCCTCTCGCGCTGCCAGCGGTTTTCCTTCCGCCGCATCCTGCCACGCGATATTGTGGCGCGCATCGAGTATGTGGCAAAGTCGGAGGGAATTGACCTCAGGCCCGATGGCGCGGAGCTCCTGGCGCGGCTGTCGGACGGTGCGCTGCGCGATGCGCTCTCACTTCTCGACCAGTGCGCGGCAAACGGCGGCGCGATCGGCACCGACGCGGTGCTGGAAACGCTCGGACTTGCCGGAAATGTGCAGACCGCGCAGATGATGGAATTCATTCTGCATCGGGACGCGAAGGCCGCACTTCTGCTTTTGAACAGACTTTATGCCGGCGGAAAGGACGTCAGCGCGGTGCTTGGCGAGCTTGCGACACTTTCGCGCGATCTGCTCATTACGACCGCTGCGCCTGAGGGTGGGGCGAGTCTGCTTTCCGGCGGGTACGACAGCAGTACGATGAAAAACCTGCTTGCACTCGGCAGCAGCGCACGGTTCATTCAAATCAGCACGGTCTTGCAGACAGCAACGGCGGAACTGCAATACTCCGTCAACCGCCGCACGGACGCGGAACTGTGCCTTCTGAGGCTCTGTGACGAGACGCTCTCCGGCGATCTTGCGGCGCTGAGCGCACGCATTGCGCGTCTGGAGGAGCAGATGAAGGCAGGCGCGGCATTCGCGGCAAGCCCTGCGGCAAAGCCGGAGCTCGTTCCAGCGCCGATGAGCGCATCCAAGCCGGCAGAGGACGAGGTCCCGTGGGAGGAGCCGCAGGAGGAAGAAGGCCCGCCGCCCTACGGTGAGCCGATCGAGCCGCCTGCGCAGGAGCCGGCACAGGAAAAAGAGTCTCCGGCACCGGCGGAGCCGGTGCAATCGGCGGCAGGCGAGGACGGCGATGTGTTTGCCCAACTGATGGAGAGCTACAAAAACCGCCTTGCGCCCGATAAGCGTGCGTTTATCGGCATGACAAAGGGGAGAATTCAGAACGACACGCTGACGGTCTACTGTGCGCAGGAGATTCACAAGAATATGCTCGATCAGCAGGCGGTGACGGATGTTTTGGAGGAAGTGACCTCCCGCGCTGTCGGAAGAGAGATCAAGGTGCGTGTCGTGGTGGGTGAACCGGAGGGCGGAGAGAAGTCCGACCCGATGGAAAAGCTCATGCGCATGGGCAGCAAATTCGATCATTTTACAATTAAGTAAGGAGAAAAACGGTATGGCAAAGGGTTACAGTGCGCGCCGCGGCTTTTCCAACGGCGCCGGTCAGATGATGAAGCAGCAGCAGATGCAGCAGCAGATCATGAAGATGCAGGAGGATATGCAGAAGGCGCAGCAGGAGGTCGAGGAGAAGAACTTCTCTGCCAGCGTCGGCGGCGGCGCGGTGAGCGCAACGGTCAACGGCAAAAAGGAGGTCGTTGCCATCAACATCAAGCCCGAGGCAGTCGATCCCGAGGATGTGGAGATGTTGCAGGATCTGATCCTTTCCGCAGTCAATGAGGCGCTGCGTCAGGCGGAGGACGCCATGAACGGCAAAATGAATGCCCTTACGAGCGGTCTGGGGCTTGGCGGCTTCGGCCTGTAAGGAAATTAAGAGAAACAAATTAAGAGACGGTGCAGCCAATGTTTGCTGCACCGTCTCTTGGTATACGGAGAATATTATTTTTCAATCGTTTCAGCAGAAGACTCCTCAGCGATCGGGAGCGGAACATTGGGGGCAAACAGCGCATCGGGCGCACCTTTCTTCACAAGGCGGCGCTGCACGAGGTGTTTTGCGCCGCTGTAAATGCAGGCGAAAACGGGAACGCCGAGGAACATGCCCAGTATGCCGGCAAAGCCGCCGCCGACGAGGATCGCCACGATCACCCAGAAGCTCGAAAGTCCCGTGGAATCACCCAGGATCTTGGGGCCGAGAATGTTGCCGTCAAACTGCTGGAGAACAAGGACAAAGATGATGAAATAGAGGCATTGCAGCGGATCGACCAGAAGAATGAGAAATGCGCTGGGAATCGCGCCAAGGAACGGGCCGAAGAACGGAATGATGTTGGTCACGCCCACGATCACACTCACGAGCGGCGCGTACGGAAGCTTCATGATCGACGCGCCGATAAAGCACAGGATGCCGATAATCAGGGAATCGAGCAGCTTGCCGCGCACAAAACCGCTGAAAATGCGGTCAACGGCGGCAACGCCGCGCAGGACACCGGCATAGCGCGTCTCCGAGGTGAGACTGTAGAGCAGCTTACGGCTGTGCAGCGCGAAGGTCTCCTTCATGGCGAGCACGTAGATCGAAACGATGATGCCCACAAGGAAATCCTTAAAGAACATCAAAACGCTCCAGATGCCGCCGGTCACCACGGCAACCGCCTGCTGCGCCTGCGGGATAATGGACTTGATCAGCTTATCAAGCTCTTTGTAATACTCGCCGGCGCGGTCAAGCACCCACTGGGAGGCATCGGGGTAATCGTCCATCATGCGCAACGCCCAGGAGTAGACGGTGTTGTAATAATTCTCAAAGTTGGCGGCAAGTGTCCTGACGCTGGAAACCAGCTCGGGAATCAGAATGTTCATCAGGACATAGATCAAAAGCGCCACGAGAAGCCAGGTCAGCAGAATACTACCGCTGCGCACAAGTCCGGCATGCGCGTTTTTCTTGCCGCACGAGGAAAGATGACGGTCAAAAAAGTTGACGATGGGGGCAAGAAGATAGGCAAGCGCAAGACCGTAGATCACAGGTTTCAAAATGTACAGGAGCTTTTTCATAAACAGGAGCAGCACGCCGTCCTGAAAGAAGGTGTTGTAAAACAAGAGGATAGCGCAGGCAGAGAGCGTAATGGTCAGGCCCCAGCGCAGATAGGTTTTGTTTTTCATCGGGTGACCTCCCTTGTCGGAATGTAAATTTTTACAGATACAGCATACTATTTTTTACCGGGAATTGCAACCGTGCGTTTTTCGTGCTATGATAAAAATGTAAAGCTTTTCAGATACCTGCTGACTGTGCTGGGGAAACGCCGGCACGCAGCGGAGAAGGGAAAACGAATATGTCCAAGAAGTTGCTCTTTATCGTCAATCCGCGCGCAGGAAAGACAAAGTCGCACGCGCCGCTGTTTGATGCGGTGTCCATTTACTCAGAGGCGGGGTATCTTGTTTGCGTCAAGCAGACCAAGCGCCGCGGCGATGCCACGCGCTATGCCTCTGAGCTTGGTGCAGATTTTGACCTTGTGGTCTGCCACGGCGGCGATGGCACGCTCAACGAAACGGTCAACGGCCTGATGCGCATTCCCAAGGAAAAGCGTCCGCCGGTGAGCTATCTGCCCGGCGGCAGCACGAACGATTTTGCCGCAAGCCTGAATATTTCCTCCGACCTTGCGGTGGCAGCGCAGAGTGCCATGCGCATGGAGGTGCGCGATCTGGACGTGGGTGTATTCGGCAGCCGGAATTTTATTTATGTTGCGTCGTTCGGCGCGTTCACACGAACCTCTTATACGGTGCCGCAGGACATCAAAAATATGTTCGGCCACTTTGCCTATATGCTCGAGGGAGCCAAGGATCTTGACACGCTGCACCCCTACCGCATGAAAATTACGGCGGACGATGAAGTGATCGATGGGGAGTACCTGTTTGGTGCGGTGAGCAACTCGACCTCGATCGCGGGGCTGATGAAGCTGCCCAAGAGCGAGGTGTCGCTCAACGACGGTGAATTTGAGCTGCTGCTCGTGCCGGTGCCGAAGTCGCCGCTTGCCATGCAGGCGCTGATCCGTGCACTGGTGTATCAGAACTATGAAAGCTCAGAGGGGCTGATCTTCCGCCATGTGAAAAAGGTCGTTGCCGAGACGCAGGAGAATATTCCCTGGACGCTTGACGGCGAATATGCGCCCGGCGCGCCGTACATCGAAATCGGCATCGAGGACAACGGCATCCAGATGCTGCTGTAAAAACAAACGAGGACGTTGACCAAAGGTCAGCGTCCTCGTTTTTGCTCATCGCATTTTACGGTACTTGGTCAAGATAGCCGAGCGCGTAACGCATGGCGTCATACGCCGCGTCATAGGTCGGGGTGTAGCCGACATAGCTTCCAACGGTGGCGTAGTGGGCGAGCGCGGCGTTCCCCTCCGGGTTATCGCCCGAGAGCGAGAACAGTGCGCTTTTCAGCGCAAACACAAACTCGTCGCTTCCCGTAATCCGATCTGCGGCATTGACGGCGACGCATTCCCCCTCAAGAGCGCAGGAGCCAATAATCCAGTCATCCACCGTGATATCACCGTCCGTACCGCGCAGAACGAGGATATCGCCGGCATTCGGTGCGAGTGTGGCAGCGTCCGCATAATATCGGACAATTACATCCTCGAGAGACAGATTACAGGTGTATGTGAGCCATTGGTTCGCGCACCGTGCGGCAGCCTCGTCCCCTGTTGGCAGCAGCCAGACAAGCTCCCCGGCATGGGCATTCACATAGGTGGCGGCATAGTCTTTTTCCTTTATGGCGCGGGATACATCGCTCTCCGTAAGCAAAAGGAAAACCGTCTCAAGCTGCATTTCGGGCGCGGGAATCTGTGCCGCGGCAACGCGCAGTGCATTGCCGCAGGCGGCGTAGACCTCGCTCGGCAAAAACGCCACATCAATGCTGCCGTTTTGCAGTGCCTGCACCGTCGCCTCGGCAGACGCGCCGAAGGTGACGCTGATCTTTCCCACCGTGCAGCCCCACTGCGCGAGCGCGTCGATCAGCAGCGGCGGAAGCTCCTTTTGCAGCGCCATCAGTGCATCTGTATCGCGCTCGCCGATGACAAATTCCACGCGGAGCGCGTCGAGCGTCAGTCCCTCCGGCGCGTCGGCGGAAGAATCATCGGGCGCAGTCGGCGTTGTGTCTGCGCCGCACGCGGCAAGACTGAGCGCGAGCAGGCAGGCGACAAAAAGGAAAACAAAACGTTTCATAGGCGAAACCTCCCGTATAACGGCAATAGTTTTTCATTACTATACCATATTAGGCGAAAAAAAGACAGGAAAGTTCCGTGCAAATACTTGACAGAGAGAAAAAAACAGTTATAATTTGAAAATGATTTTCATTATCAGATTAAGGAGGCGCGTATGGCCACCTATATTACCAAACAGCAAAAAGCAGTGCTTGCGTGTATCGCGCTGCACCACGACGAGTGCGTAAGTGTGAATGTCCTTTTGGAACAGCTGCGTTCTCGCGGCGAGACGGTCGGCGTTGCCACGGTGTACCGCCAGCTCGAAAAGCTGGAGAAGCAGGGACACATTCACAAGGTCGTTACCGAGGAGGGTGCGTACTATCAGTACTGCGAGCATGACGGCGATGGAGACTGCTTCCTGCTCAAGTGCGAGAAGTGCGGCAGGATCACGCACATCGACTGCGAGCAGCTCTCTCCGCTCTACCGACATCTGGAGCAGGAGCACCACTTTGCCATCAATCCGCGCCGCACGATGCTCTACGGTGTGTGCAGCACCTGTCAGGAGGCACATGCATGAAGCGTCTGTTACCGACCCTGCTGTGTGTGCTGCTGCTCACCGGCTGCGCTGCGAGAGCGGAGCATACGGCGGACGACGGCAAAATGAGCGTTGTGTGTACGCTGTTTCCGTACTACGACTTTGCGCGGCAGATCGCCGGAGATCGGGCGGAGGTCACACTGCTGCTCTCACCCGGACGAGAGGCACATTCCTTTGAGCCGACACCGCGTGATGCATTGACGATTGCAAGCGCCGATGTGTTTGTCTACAACGGCGGCGAGGGCGAACTATGGGTGGAGGAAATGCTGGATTCCTCCGGTGAGAATATCGGCACCGCCCTGTGCATGATGGACTGCGTGGACGCGCACGAAGAGGAGATTGTCGAGGGCATGCAGGTGCATGAGCATGAGCACGAGCATGAAGACAGCGACGAGATCGAATACGATGAGCATATCTGGACGTCACCGCAAAATGCGATCGTGCTGTGCCGTGCGGTGTGTGAGGCGATGTGTGCGCAGGATGAAAAGAACGCGGAGGCATACCGTGCGAACTGCGAACGCTGCTGCACGGAGCTTGCCGCGCTGGACGGGGAGTTCCGTGCGCTGAGAGAGGAAGCGAAGCGCGATCTGCTCATTTTTGCCGACCGATTCCCGTTTTTGTATTTCTGTGAGGAGTACGACCTGCACTATCGTGCCGCGTTCCACGGCTGCTCCACCGACACGGAACCGTCCCTTGCCACGCTCAAGTTCCTCATCGACAAGGTGGAGCAGGAGAACATCCCCGTGGTGTATACCGTGGACTTAAGCAGCCGGAAGATCGCCGAGGTGGTCGCGGAGAGCACCGGCGCGGAGGTCGGAGTGCTGTATTCGATGCAGACGGTGTCCCGCGCGGACTTTGAAGCAGGGGAAACCTATGTGTCACTGATGGAGCGCAACCTCGAAACACTGAGAGAAGGACTTTTGTAAGATGGACAACAACGAAATTTTGTTTTCCTGCCGGGATGCCGCGCTGGGCTATGAGCACAAGCCGCTTCTGGAGCACCTGAATTTTAAAGTCCGGCGCGGCGATTACATTTGCGTAGTTGGCGAGAACGGCAGCGGAAAATCGACCCTTCTGCGCAGTATGCTGGGCCTGATCCGGCCGCTTTCCGGTGAGATTGAATGCCCTGCGCAGCGCGAGGGCAAGATTGGCTATCTTCCTCAGCAGACGGAGGCGCAGAGGAACTTCCCTGCCACGGTGGAGGAGATCGTGCTTTCCGGCTTCCTCAACCGCCGCGGACTCTGTATGCTCTATTCCCGTGCGGAGAAGGCAGATGCACTGATGAACATGGGAAAACTCGGCGTACTGGAGCTGCGCAGGCACTGCTACCGCGATCTTTCCGGCGGTCAGCAGCAGCGCGTGCTGCTCGCGCGCGCTCTGTGCGCGGCGGAAAGCCTGCTGATCCTCGACGAGCCGGTCACGGGACTTGATCCTGCGGCAACGCAGGAGCTTTATAAGATCCTGCGCTACCTCAACGAAAAAGAAAACATGGCCATTGTTATGGTCACGCATGATCTGACCGCGGCGATGCAGGAGGCGAAAACCGTGCTGCATATCGGCCGAAGCGGCTGGTTCTGCGGTTCGGTCGCGGAGTATCTGCGATCGAGCGAAGGAAAACGGTTCGGAGGTGACGGACGGTGAAGCTGCTGATTTCGATGTTTGCCTATCCCTTTATTCTGCGTGCCTTCGCGGTGGGGATCCTTGTGTCGCTGTGCGCAAGTCTCCTGGGTGTGCCGCTGGTACTCAAGCGTTATTCCATGATCGGGGATGGCTTGTCGCACGTCTCGTTCGGCGCGTTGGCCGTCGCGGTCGCCTGCGGTTTTTCGCCGCTGTGGTTTTCCATTCCGGTGGTGGTGCTTGCGGCGTTTTTCCTGCTGCGTGTGGCGGAGAAGAGCCGCGTGAGTGCTGACGCGCTCATTGCCGTTTTCTCGGCAAGTGCGCTGTCGATCGGCATTCTGGTCACCTCGCTTACCACCGGTATGACGACCGATGTGGACAGCTATATGTTCGGCAGCATTCTTGCCATGTCGCGCTCAGACGTGGTGCTGAGCGTAACGCTCACGCTTGCCGTGCTGATTTTGTTCGTCCTGTGTTACCACAAGATTTTTGCCGTGACCTTCGACGAGCGATTTTCGCGCGCGACCGGCGTGCGCGCCGATGCGTACAAGACGCTCATTTCCATCCTTACGGCGCTTACGGTCGTGCTGGGAATGCGCATGATGGGCGCGATGCTCATTTCCAGTCTTATTATTTTTCCCGCGCTTTCCGCCATGCGTCTTTTCAAGAGCTTCCGCGCGGTCGTTCTCTGTGCCGGCGCACTGTCCGTCGTGTGCTTCTGCGCGGGACTGAGCGCATCGTACCTGCTTTCGACTCCTGTGGGTGCAACGGTGGTGGTCTGCGATCTGAGCGTATTTCTTGCTTGCTGCCTGATCGAAAAAATTCGCTGAAAAAAGAGAGAACCGTGATGTGAACGGTTCTCTCTTTTTTAATAGCGTGGAAATCGTTATTGCAGATACTTCAGCGGATTGACATAGCTGCCGTTCCAGGTGATGCCGAAGTGGCAGTGAACACCGCTGGCAACGCCGCTGCGGCCTGCCTTGGCGATCTGCTGGCCCTTGTAGACATGGCTGCCGGAAGAGACAAGCAGAGAGCTGTTGTGCTCATAATAGGTGCAGTAGCCGTTGCCGTGGTCAATGATAACGACATAGCCCATCGCACCCTTGTAGCCGGAGAAGGTGACGGTGCCGCCGTCGGCTGCGTAGATCGGCGTGCCGTAGGATACGGCAATGTCGATGCCCTTGTGGTTGGAGGACGCACCGCGGATACCGGTGTTGCGGTAGCCGAAATACGAGGTGATGCGTCCGGAGGTCGGCCAGCGGAAATTACCGGTCGGCATCCAGGTGGGACGCGGCTTGGTGCCCTTGGCACGATGCTCCGTGACCGGAGCGGACAGCGTGACGGAGGAGAGGATACTGCGCTCGGTTTCCACGCCGTTGACATAGGTGACGTCGGCAACCACGTCAGCCGAGCCGTAAACGCCCTTGGTGATCACGCGGTAGTCGCCCTGATAGAGATTGGCATCGTCCTCGTAGGTGATATCGTAATCGATGGAGTCGATATAATTCTGACGCTCGGTCACCACAACGGTCAGATAGGGAACGGCGTTGCTGATGGTGATCACGTCACCGATGTGAATACGGTTGATGTCATAGCCGGTGTTGATCTTTTCCAGCTCCGCGGAGGACATGCCGTTTTCGTTGGCGATTTTGCCCCAGGTGTCACCCTTGACAACGGTGTAGGTGATCTCACCTTCCTTGGTGCTGTTGAGGATCTCGGCAAGGTGGCCGAGGTTCATGACACTCTCGGTGGGGACGTAGCCCTCTGCGATACGGACATTTTCCACAAAGTCGACAGAAAGGGTGTCCTCGGAGACGTAGATCTGCTTGAGCTGCTCCAGAAGGTCGTCCAGCGCGCCTTCGTACTCGGTGGAACCGATCAGCTCATCGTTGATATAGAGGGAATAACCGTAGGTGACCAGTCCGACCTCGTCGGCAAGATCCTGCTCGAGCTGTGATTTGTCCGTCATCTCACTGCGGCGGACAAATGCTGCGCTGTAATGAAGAGAACTGTCCTCGGCGGTGAAGCAGTGCTCGCCCAGCGTCTCGACGGTGATGGCCTCGATATTCTCCGCGGCACGCTTGGCAACGCGGCGGCTGCTGACCGTATCAATGTCTGTCCCGTTGTAGGAAACCGTGGTGCCGAGCGTATAGAACGAGAAGAAGACCGCGATGGCGGCAAGCGCAACGGCGCCCCCCGCGAAATAAAGCGGCTTAATCTTTTTCAGGTGGAAATGCCAGCGTGCCTCGCGCTTTCCTGCAACGCGGTTGTGCGCCCGGCGCAGTGTGTGCAGCTTTTCGTGAAGCAGCGATGCCCACATCGGAACAAGACCGCCGAGCAGCAGAAGAAGCTGGATCAGAATTCGGTTTGATTCCGGGAAATTTCTCTCGCGTGATTCCTTCAAAATAGAGCGGAACCGGGACGGGATGCGCTGCAGGCGGCGCACAAGAATGCCGGGAACGGCCTTCAGACCGCCCAGTGCCGAGCAGAGTGACCTGAGCCGGACGGGAACAGCGTTCAAGGCCTTGCCCACGAAAGAAAAACGCGGGGAACGATTCACTTTTTGGGAACGTTTACCCTGTGCCATAAAAAACTCCTTTGAGAGTGAAAAGCAAAAAAGTTACAAATTGTAACGAAATACATCATAACGGTTTTTTCGTTTTTCGTCAAGTCTTTTTGCCGTAGTGTACCACAAGTGCACGGAAAAAGCCTGAAAAAATTGTAAATTTTTCTGATTATATCTCTTGAGTCACACAGCGAAGAGGTGTATACTATACCGGTAAATTTCTGTGCCGGAAACCGGCACATACGGATCACGGAGGAAAATCACTATGTTTGGCAAACTGATCGAGAACCTGAAGAAGGCGCCGAAGACTATCGTTTTCACCGAAGGTACCGATCCCCGCATTCTGGAAGCGAGCGCTCGTCTCCTTTCCGGTACATTCCTCAAGCCGATTCTTGTCGGCAACGAGAAGGAAGTTTACGCCGCTGCTGAAAAGGCCGGCTTCAACATTCGCGGTGCCGAGATCGTCGACCCAGAGAACTATCCCGAGATGGACGCGATGGTGGAAAAGATGGTCGAGTTGCGCAAGGGCAAGATGACCGCTGACGAATGCCGCGCCATGCTCAAAAAGGGCAACTACTTCGGCACGATGCTCGTCAAGATGGGCAAGGCGGACTGTCTGCTCGGCGGCGCGACCTATTCTACCGCTGACACCGTTCGTCCGGCGCTCCAGCTCATCAAGACCAAGCCCGGCAACAAGATCGTTTCCTCCTGCTTCATTATGGTTCGTCCTGCCGCATCCGGTGCCAACGAAGTGCTCGCCATGGCAGACTGCGCCATCAACATCGACCCGAACGAGGATGAGCTTGTCGAAATTGCCACCGAGACCGTCAAGTGCGGCAGGATCTTCGGCATTGACCCGAAGGTCGCCTTCCTGAGCTACTCCACCAAGGGCAGCGGCAAGGGCGAAACGGTCGACAAGATGCGTAATGCCTGCGAAAAGGCAAAGGCTGCCATGCCGGACGTTCCGGTGGACGGCGAAATGCAGTTCGATGCCGCATCTTCTCCGGTCGTCGCGCGCACCAAGCATCTCGACGAGGGTGTCGGCGGTCATGCCAATACCTTTATCTTCCCCGACATCAACGCCGGCAACATCGGCTACAAGATCGCCCAGCGTCTCGGTAACTTTGACGCTTTCGGCCCCATCCTGCTCGGCCTGAACGCCCCCATCAACGACCTTTCCCGCGGCTGCAATGCGCAGGAGGTCTATTCCATGGCGATCATCACGGCAGCACTGGCCTGAGAAAAAAGCACAAGGGGAGGTATCTGAGGATACCTCCCTTTTTTGCTGCCATGGAATAGACCTCACGCCGCAGGCGCGGCGCTGTGCGCCGTAATTCGGAGCGCAGCAAAGAATTTGTTTTTTAGTTACGCCTGCTCGACGGAATGAAATTCCGTGCGAGCTATTCCATGGCGATCATCACGGCAGCACTGGCCTGAGAAAAATACACAAAAGGAAGAGGCACCTGCGGGTGCCTCTTCCTTTTGCTCAAAATTTTGGGGCTTTTGCTTTGATCAAACCTGTGCTATAATATAAAATCTGAATTTGTCGACACAAACGGGGAGGTGACGCCATGAACATCGGCAGAGTACAGATCGAGTCAGAGCTTGCGCTTGCGCCGATGGCAGGCGTGACCGATGCAGCGTTCCGGCAGATCTGCTCGGAGCTGGGCGCGGGCTATACCGTGACGGAGCTGGTGAGCGCAAAGGCGCTGTGTTATCAGGGCGAAAAGAGCAAGCTGCTGTTAAAGCCGTTTCCCGGCGAGCATCCCACAGCGGCGCAGATCTTCGGCAGCGAGGAATCCTCTATGGCCGAGGGCGCGGCGATCGCGCTGGAGATCTCCGGCGCGGACATTATCGACATCAATATGGGCTGCCCGATGGGGAAGATCGTCAATAACGGCGACGGCTCTGCGCTGATGCGCGACATCGAAAAGGCGGCGCGTATCGCGGAGGCGGTCGTGAAAGCCGTACCCGTTCCGGTGACGGTCAAGATGCGCCGCGGCTGGGACAAAGGCAGCATCAACGCGGTCGAGCTTGCCAAAATGCTTGAATCCGTCGGCGTGAGTGCGGTGGCGGTGCATGGACGCACGCGCATGCAGATGTACGGCGGACAGGCGGACTGGAACACCATCCGCGAGGTGAAGGAGGCGGTCAAGATCCCCGTGATCGCCAACGGTGATGTATTCTGCGCGGAGGATGCCGTCCGCATCCTGAAGTTTACCGGCGCGGACATGGCGATGATCGGGCGCGGGAGCTTCGGGAATCCGTGGATTTTTCAGCAGGCGAAGGCGGCACTTGCAGGGGATCCGATCCCGGTTCTGCCGCCGCTTTCCGAGCGGATTGACGTTGCCGTGCGGCAGATCGAACTTTCCGCGCAGTACCGCGGCGAGCGCGTGGCGGTGCTGGAGGCGCGGCACCATATGTGCTGGTACTTAAAGGGCGTGAGCCACGCTAATTACTACAAGGAACAAATTGTGCAAATGAACACGCTGGAGGACGTTTACCGCGTGGCAAAGGGCATCAAGCGTGATTTAAGATAACGGAGAACACCATGGAAGAAAGAGATCTGATCCTGCGCGTGCAGGAGCGGGACGAGGCGGCGTTCGAAGCGCTGGTTCGTCTCTATGAGAAAAAAGTTTATACGCTCTGCCGACGGATGTGCGGCAATGAGGAGGACGCGCAGGAGGCATCTCAGGACGCGTTCCTCGCGGTCTGGCGCGCGATCGGCACGTTCCGGCAGGAGTCGAGCTTTTCCACGTGGCTCTATCGCCTTGCGACCAATGCCTGCATTGACCTGCTGCGCCGCAATAAGCGAAGCGGCGGCAGCGTTTCGCTTGACGATGAGGAGACGGCGCCGGAGCTGGTGGACACTCGTCCGTTGCCGCAGCAGGAGCTTGAGCGCAGGGAGACGCAGCGGCTTGTTGAGGACGGACTGCGCGCCCTGCCTGACGATTACCGCGCGATCCTGCTTTTACGCGAGGTGCAGGGCCTGTCCTACGCCGAGATCGCGCAGGTCACGCAGCTTGAACTTGGCACGGTCAAATCGCGCATCAGTCGGGGACGGATCCTACTGCGAAATTATCTGACGGCGAGCGGGAACTTTTTTGAAATTGCCGCGTCAAAAGTAACAGAATGTAACCGAGAGGAGATGAGTGCAACATGAAACACTGTGATCAGTACGCGCTCGCGCTCTCTGCCTTTGTTGACGAAGAACTGAGTGAAGAGGAAAAAACAGAGGTCCTGGCACACGCGGAAGTCTGCGAGGGCTGCCGCGAACTCCTTGCCGAGCTGATGGCGATGCATGCTGTTCTCGGCGGCATGGAGGAGTATGACGCGCCGGCAGGCTTTGCCGAGGGTGTGATGGAATGTCTGCACGAGCAGGCGGCGCCGAAAAAACGCACCCACGGCAGAAAATGGATGGGCATTGCCGCCTGTGCCGCTGTGGTGATCATGGCGGCAGCGATACTTCCCCGCATGGGAGGCGTGGCTGACAGCACGGCGGAGTGCAATGAGGCGAAGATGGGGATTGCACAGGAGCCTGCGGAGGAGTTTACGGACGCTTATTCCTCCGTGCAGGATGAGGGCATGATGCTCTGCGGGACGGCAGCTTTGCCGCCGGAAACCGAGGCGGCTGACGAGGACAGCACGCATGCCGTGTTTTATGCCCTTTCGGACGATGCGGAGACTTTTCTCGTTGAGCGCGGCATGGGCGATCAGGTCTATGAGGCAAACGACACGATCTGCTCCTATCTGGTGCCGGTCGAGCTGCTGCATGAAATGGCACAGCAGGGACTCCTCACCGAAACAGGAACGGAGGAAGCCGCGCCGGACGATATTACAGAGGGAAGCGTGATCGTTGTGGTGCGCATGGCAGAGGGGGTGCAGCCATGAACGATGCTTCCATCGGAGTGATCGGCGGCGCGGATGGCCCGACCGCGATCTTTGTTACGACGGTCAATCTCACGCGTGCGGTGCTTGGCCCCGTGCTTGAGTGCATCGCGCTGATGCTGCTTTTGTATTTCCTGCTCTACCGCAGAGGGAAGGCGAAGCCGCTTTGCTGCGTTCTTTCCATGCTCGGCATTGTGGCATCCGATCAAATGGCAAAGCTTGCGGTGCTTTCGCTTGATCTGGGCGAAACGGCACCTTTTCTGCCGCCGCTCATTCAGCTGCGGCGCGTGCATAATTACGGCGCGGCGTGGTCGAGTCTCTCGGGTGCGCGATGGCTGTTGATCGCAGCAACGGCGATCGGCATGGGCGCGCTTGTGTGGCTGCTGGTGAAGATCGTGCGCCATCCGCTCGGCCAGTGGTCGCTGACGATGGTCGTTGGCGGCGGCATCGGCAATCTCATCGACCGCGCTGCACGCGGCTATGTGGTCGACATGTTTGATCTGATGTTCATGAGCTATCCTGTTTTCAATGTGGCAGACTGCTTCGTGGTGGTCGGCACGATTCTGGCGCTGATCTACTATCTCAAGTATTACGCGGAAAGTGACGCGAAAAACTGGGAGAAACAGAATGGAAAAGACGCTTCTTAGGTCAACGGAATCGGAAAAGGGAATGCGCCTGGACGCCTATCTTGCGTCTGAGCTGAACGGGCTGACACGCTCCGCGGCGGCAAAGCTTATTTCGGACGGACAGGTCACCGTAAACGGCAGGACAGCCGGAAAAAGCCTCAAGCTCTCCGGCGGCGAAGCGGTCGAAGTAACGCTCCCTGAGCCGGAAGCGATCGACGCTGTGGCGCAGGATATTCCGCTTGACGTCGTCTATGAGGACGGCGATGTGATCGTTGTCAACAAGCCGGCGGGACTGGTCGTTCACCCGGCACCCGGACATCCGGACGGTACGCTCGTCAACGCGCTGCTTTACCACTGCGGCGACAGTCTCTCCGGTATCGGCGGTGCGCTGCGCCCGGGCATCGTGCATCGCATTGACCGCGACACCAGCGGTCTGATCATTGCGGCGAAAAACGACGCGGCACATCAGGCACTCACCGCGCAGCTCTCCGACCATACGCTCGGCAGGACTTATGAATGCATTGTCACGGGCAATCTGCGCGAGGATCGCGGCACCGTCGACGCACCGATCGCGCGCCATCCGACAGACCGCAAAAAGATGGCGGTCGTTGCCGGCGGACGAAACGCCGTGACGCACTGGGAGGTCATCGCGCGCTATCCGGGCTATACCCATGTGCGATGCCGTCTGGAGACAGGGCGCACGCACCAGATCCGCGTCCACATGGCATACATCGGCCACCCGATTTTAGGCGACACGGTGTACGGGAACAAAAAGAGCGTCCCGGGGCTGACAGGGCAATGCCTGCACGCGGTGGGACTGCAATTTCTCCATCCGCGCACAGGGGAGCTTGTGCAGCTTTCCTGTCCGCTTCCGGAGGAATTTACGGGGATGCTCCGAAAAATCGACAAATAAAAAGCAGCCGTGAGGCTGCTTTTTTGGTTGTCAGTATCGCTTGTCCAGAATGTCGATGATGTCGGCGATCGCACCGTCGCGGCAGTGGCAGACGATCTGCGCGCCGCAGGAAAGCACCTCCGGCACGCTGTTTTCCGGTGCAAAGCCGATCTCCGCAACATCGAGCATGGGAATGTCGTTGAGGTGGTCACCGACGCAGTAGATATTTTCCCGGGGAACGCCCAAAAGGGCGGCAAGGCGTAGCACCATGCCGCCCTTGGTCGCACCGTGTACGGTCATCTCCAGCAGATGATCGCTCGAGAAGATCAGTTCATATTCGCTTCCCCACGGGCGCGAACAAATAAATGCATACACTTCATCGAGGACGCTGCGCTCATCTTCAAACAGCAGCTTGATGATGGGCAGGTCCACCTCGCGGAAATCTGCCACCTCCTGTGTTTTGGCGCGGGTGAGATGCTCGTGATTGAGGACGTACTGATTGGGGTGCATGGCGTGAATGCGCCGGTCATCGTGATAGACCTCGAAGGTGAGATCGGGGAAACGCATGAGCAGCTCATCGACCTGCGCATAGATGCGCTCAGAGAAAAAGGCGGTGTAAATATACTCATTTTTGCCGAAATCGTAGAGCGCCGCGCCGTTGGCAATGACGCAGGGGGCGTTGCAGGGAAGATCGCGGACGTAGGGCGCGAACGCAGGCAGCGCACGCCCTGTGGAGACGGCAAACAGCCCTCCGTTTGCAAGAAAATAGTCCAGCGCCTCGCGGTTTCGCACACTCATCGGGGGAATGTCCTCGCCGCGCTCCAACGCGCCCTGTGTGTAGACGAGCGTATTGTCAAAATCGCTGGCAAGCAGGACATGATCAAATTTAGCCATAGTGACCTCACAAAAAAATCATTTACCAGCAGTATACTACGGTTTGAGACAAAAATAAAGTGCCGCGATGCGGCACTTTATTTGATTAATTTGCTTATTCTTCTTTTTTCGGTGCTTCGCCGCCATGATGGCGGTTGCGTCCGCCGCGGCGATGATGCGGACGGCGGCGCTTTTCCACGATGCTGCTCTCACTTGGGGCATCTGCTGCGTGGACGGTGACCTTCTGGACGGAGACCTTTTCACCGGCGCTCTTGTGGCTGGTCTTTCTTTCGCCGCCCTCCGCTGCCGGTTTCTGCTCGGGCTTTCCGGCGGAGACTGCTTCGACGTCCTTGTGGGCGCGTCCGCCTCGATGGTTCCGACCGCCGCGGCGACCGCGGGAGCGGCGCTTTTCGGCAACTTCCGGAGCGGGGATGCTCTCTTCCGTTTCCTCCATCTGCGTAATGACGGGGAGCACGGGAAGCTCGACAGTTTCTTCCACACTCTCGCGATAGCGCTCCGGCAGTTCCTTGGGAATGACGATCCCCTCGCGGCTGCCCTTGCCGTTGCGCAGGACGTTGATCTCACTGTTGCGGTAGCGCTTGGGCGCTTCCGGCTGATTGTCCAGCTTGACGACCACCTGCTCGCGCAGGATGTCGACGTTGCTCACGTTGCCGAGCCCGTCCGGCGTTGCGACAAAGGATTCCGCCTTCGGGCAGCGGCGCACCGCGTCCTCGTAGGCGTCCTGCTCATACTTGAGACAGCACATGAGTCTGCCGCAGGTGCCGGAAATTTTCGTCGGGTTGAGGCTGAGGTTCTGTGTCTTTGCCATTTTAATAGACACGGGAATAAAGTCATCCAAAAACTGGGCGCAGCAGAAGGGCCTGCCGCAGATGCCGAGGCCGCCGAGCATCTTTGCCTCGTCGCGCACACCGATCTGGCGCAGTTCGATCCGGGCGCGGAAAACGGATGCAAGATCGCGCACCAGCTCGCGGAAGTCCACGCGGCCCTCGGAGGTGAAGAAGAAAATAATCTTGCTGCCGTCAAAATTGCACTCCACGCGCACAAGCTTCATGTCGAGCTGATGCTCGGCAATTTTCTTCTGGCAGACGGCAAAGGCGTCCTTTTCCCGGGATTTGTTGTATTCAAAGGTGCGGCGGTCGTTTTCCGTTGCCACGCGAATGAGAGGGCGCAGCGGCTGAACGACCGCGTTGTCCTCTACCTCATGATTGCCGGAGACGCACTGGGCATACTCCGCGCCCTGTGCAGTCTCGACGATCACGAATTGATTCACCGCCACGGCAATGCCGTGCGGATCAAAATAGTATTCTTTACAGCCGCCGCGAAAGCGGACACCGATTACTTCAGTCAAAAGAGTTCCTCCAATTCAACGGCAAAGCCGCCGAGCACGGCGCCTGTGCCGACATTGTATGTGCAGTGATTGCGATAGGTCTGCAACAAATCTATTGTGCCGAGAATTTGCGTTTTTGTCAAGCTTTTGCTGATGAGCGCGGCAATCTCACGCTCGTTTTCCGCCGCCGGAAGTCCGTAAAGGGAGACAAGCGCGGCTGAAAACAGAAGCCGCGTCTGCTCAAAAAGCGTGCCGAGTGCATCGCGTTTGAGCTTGTCGCGCTCAAGAGAAGCGAAGAAGGCGGCGCGTTTGCTGGGAGAGCCGTCCGCGATCAAACGGGCAAGTGCAAGCGGGAGAGCAAGGTCAGCATCCTCGGCCTGCTGCGCCGGCGCGGTCTTGACCTCCACGCAGCGCGAGCGGATCGTTTGCAGCAGCATGGCGGAATTTTCCGCGCAGAAGAAGAACGCGGCGTAGTCGGGGCCTTCCTCGACGGTTTTGAGCAGCACGTTCTGATCTTTCTCCGTCAGGAGCGAGCAGTCCTCAAAAATGTAGATCTTGCGCGTTCCCTCATTGGGGCGGATGAAGGCGTCCGCACGCGCTTGACGCACCGTGTCCACAGAAATCTCGACATGCTCCGGATCGCGCACAAAGATGACGTCCGGGTGAATATCCTGCATCACCTTGCGGCAGGCGTTGCACGAAAGGCACGGCCTGTCCGCACCGCAGGTGCATTCCATCGCGGCGGCAGCATAGCGTGCGGCCATCACGCGCTCACCGCTTCCGCTGAAGATCAGCGCATGGGAAAGCGCACCGCGTGCGGCAGCTTCGTGCAGACGCTGCGCCGTATTCGTTTGTGCAAAGGCGGTGAGGTCCATAAGTGCTCCTTGATCGGACAGAGTGTAACAACAGAATTCTTAATAAAATATTATACCGCAAAAGCGTCCTGAGCGCAAGAAAAGTTCGTGCCGCCGCAAAAAAAGCGGGAAAACGGAGCAAAAATCCCTGCACGATTGGGAAAAACTGAAAAAATTTCCGTATTTTACAAAGAATTTATTGAAAGTCAGGTAAAATCCGTCTATAATAAATGCGCTTGTTATTTGTTTTGATTGCAAAACCAAATGAAGATAATTTAATTTTGGAGGAAAAACATGAGCAAAAAGTATGTTTACCTGTTCTCGGAAGGCAACGCCACGATGCGCGAACTTCTGGGCGGCAAGGGTGCGAACCTTGCTGAGATGACCAACATCGGTCTTCCCGTCCCCCAGGGCTTTACCATCACGACCGAAGCCTGCACGCAGTACTATGAAGACGGCCAGAAGATCAACGATGAGATCATGGCTGAAATCATGCAGTATGTGGCCAAGATGGAAGAGATGAACGGCAAGAAGTTCGGCGATCTCACCAACCCCCTGCTCGTTTCCGTCCGCTCCGGTGCCCGCGCTTCCATGCCCGGCATGATGGACACCATTCTCAACCTCGGTCTCAACGACGACGTTGTCAAGGCAATGATCGCCGGCAACTCCGACCCAAAGTTCGAGCGTTTCGTTTACGACTCCTATCGCCGCTTTATCCAGATGTTCTCCGACGTCGTTATGGAAGTCGGCAAGAAGTATTTCGAGCAGCTCATTGACGCGATGAAGGAAAAGCGCGGTGTCCAGTTTGACGTGGATCTGACCGCTGCCGACCTCAAGGAGCTTGCCGAGCAGTTCAAGGCCGAGTACAAGAAGCAGCTCGGCGAGGACTTCCCCTCCGACCCGAAGGTCCAGCTTTACGAAGCCATCCGTGCGGTGTTCCGCTCCTGGGACAACCCCCGTGCCAACGTCTACCGCCGCGACAACGACATCCCCTATTCCTGGGGCACTGCCGTCAACGTCATGCCGATGGTGTTCGGCAATCTGAACGACAACTCCGGTACCGGCGTTGCCTTCACCCGTGACCCCGCCACCGGCGAGAAGAAGCTCATGGGCGAGTTCCTGTTCAACGCACAGGGCGAAGACGTTGTTGCCGGCGTCCGTACTCCGATGCCCATTGCCGAAATGGCCAACAAGTTCCCCCAGGCTTATGACGAATTTGTCAAGGTCTGCGACATTCTCGAAAACCACTACCGCGATATGCAGGACATGGAGTTCACTGTTGAGAACGGCAAGCTCTACATGCTCCAGTGCCGCTCCGGTAAGCGCACCGCTCAGGCTGCTCTCAAGATCGCCTGCGACCTCGTGGACGAGGGCATGATCGATGAGAAGAAGGCCGTCTCCATGATTGAGCCGCGCAACCTCGACACGCTGCTCCATCCCCAGTTCGACGCTGCCGCTCTCGCCAAGGCCAACCCCATCGGCAAGGGTCTGGGCGCTTCCCCGGGCGCTGCCTGCGGTAAGATCGTCTTCACCGCTGACGACGCTGTTGAGTGGAAGGCACGCGGCGAGAAGGTCGTTCTCGTCCGTCTGGAGACCTCTCCTGAGGACATCACCGGCATGAAGGCCGC
>JAUMWI010000018.1 GCA_030529725.1 Eubacteriales bacterium
TGTTGACCGCGGCGGTTTTCGGAAGCTCTCCGGTCTGTTCGTAATGCGCATATATTTTCTCGGGATCAATGTCCACGCCGTCGGTATAGTGTTTGCCGCCGAGATTAACGCCAAGCGGAACGATCCTGACACCGTAACGCGCAATCAGGTCTGCACCGAGATCCGTTGTGCTGTCACTTGCAATTAGTATTTTCTTACCCATGGGTTTGATTACCTCGTCTGCATAAAGCTGATATTATTTTCCAGTATAGCGGAGAAATCTAAACTGAAACGAAACTGCCTGACAAGCAAAATGCGGCACGGATCGGACATATTCTGCAATCTGCACTTGCGAAAACACCGTAAGATGACGTAAAATAGAAAAAGCGAAAGCGAGGTGGATCTCTTTGTTCCATATTCTGATTGCAGATGATGACAAGAATACAAGACTTTTGCTCAAGACCGTTCTGGAAGAGGGAAAGTATGTTGTTTACACGGCGGAAAATGGTGCAGATGCGCTTCAAGTCATAGATCATGAGCATATCGACCTTGTCGTGCTGGACATTATGATGCCGAAAATGGACGGTTATGAGCTTACCGAGCTGCTGCGCCAGAACAACAACAATCTACCCATTCTGATGGTGTCCGCCAAGCAGCTTCCGAGTGATCGCCGGAAGGGGTTTCTGGTGGGGATAGATGACTATATGACCAAGCCGATCGACGAGGTGGAGATGCTGCTGCGCATCAAGGCGCTGCTCCGGCGTGCGCAGATCGTCAGTGAGCGCAGGATCACCGTGGGCGATGTGGTGCTTGACTATGACGCACTTACCGTTACCAAAAACGGTGAGGTGATGGAGCTGCCGCAAAAAGAGTTTATGCTTCTTTATAAGCTTTTGTCCTACCCCGGGAAGATTTTTACCCGTATTCAGCTTATGGACGAGATCTGGGGAGCGGAAAGTGACACTGGCTGGGAGACCGTGACGGTCCATATCGGACGGCTTCGCAAGCGGTTTGAGCTTTGGGAGGAGTTTTCCATTGAATCGGTACGCGGACTTGGATACAAGGCGGTAAAAAAGGTATGAGAAATCAGAACGGGCATCAAAATCGCTTTGCACTTCCCCTGCTGTTTTCTGCAGCTATCTTCGGCATCCTGCTCGTTTCCGTTCTTGTGGCGGGAATCACGGTGTATATTCTTGCCTATTTTCATCTGCTGCCGGGAAGCGGTGTGGAGAAGCTGGAGACAGCGTATCTTCTGCTGTTTATGGCCTTTATCAGCACGGTGGTCGGGACGGTTATTTCCATATTTGTGATGAAGCTGCCGCTCAAACCGATCACACGGATGATCACGCAGATGAACCGCCTTGCCGCCGGAGACTTTAACGCACGTCTGCATTTCGGAAAGCCGCTTGGAAGCCATCCTTCCTTTGCGGAGGCGGCGGAGAGCTTTAACAAGATGGCGGAGGAACTGGGCAACACGGAAATGCTGCGCGCGGATTTTATCAATAACTTTTCTCATGAGTTCAAAACGCCGATCGTTTCTATTGCCGGCTTCGCCAGAGTATTAAAGCGCGGAAACCTGACCGAGCAGCAAAAGGAGGAGTACATCGATGTCATCGAGGAGGAGTCACTCCGACTGGCTGCGATGGCGACCAACGTCCTTGATCTCACGAAGGTGGAAAACCAGAAGATCCTTGCAGATGTCACGCGCTATAATCTTTCCGAGCAGATCCGCTCCTGCGTGCTGCTGCTGGAAAATAAGTGGACGCGCAAGGAATTGGACTTTGATTTGGAGTTCGGTGAATATGATGTTCGGGCAAATGAGGAGCTTCTCAAGCAGGTGTGGATCAATCTGCTGGATAATGCCGTCAAGTTTTCCCCTGCGGGCGGCACTGTGACGGTGAGGATCGTGCAGATGCAGCGCGATGTGACGGTCAGCATCACAAACAGCGGTAATGAGATCTCCGCTGAGGATCGGGAGAGGATCTTCAATAAGTTCTACCAGGCGGACAAGTCCCATGCTGCCGAGGGAAACGGTATCGGACTTGCCATTGCCAAACAGGTCACACAGCTTCACAAGGGCAGTATAACGGCTGAAAACGGCGACGGTACGGTGACGTTCCGGGTCAGCCTGCCGATCGGCTGTGAAGACTGAGCAACGCTTTGAACAGGAGACGATAATGAATTATTTAGGCATTGACCTTGGCGGTACCAACCTCAAGGGTGCGGTGATCACGGAAGAAGGAGAGATCATCAGGGAGGCATCACGCCCGACACACGCCGAGCGCGGCGCGGACAGTGTTGCCAACGCGATCGGTGAGCTGATCTGCACGCTTGCGGCAGGAGAGAGAATCGGCGGTGTCGGCATCGGCTGCCCCGGTACGGTGGACAACGCATCGGGTGAGGTGGTCTATGCCAACAACCTGAATTGGGTACATTATCCGCTGCGGGAAAAGCTGAGGGAGCGCACGGGATTTGCGGTGGAGCTTGTCAACGATGCCAATGCCGCGGCACTCGGTGAAGTGCTCGCCGGCGCGGCGAAGGGGGCGCACAGCGCGGTGATCCTCACGCTCGGCACCGGCGTCGGCGGCGGCGTTGTCATAGACGGAAAGCTGCTCACAGGATACACCGGTGCAGCCAGCGAACTGGGTCATATGGTAATTGCGGAAAACGGAGAACGATGCTCCTGCGGGCGCAGAGGCTGCTTTGAAACGTATGCTTCAGGAGCGGCGCTTACCCGCATGACGGAGAAAGCCATGGCACAGCATCCGGACAGCAGCATGCACGAGCTTGCCAAACGATACGACGGTGTGGACGGGCGCGTTGCGTTCGAGGCGCAGAAAGCGGGGGATGCCGCAGGCGACGCGGTGGTGAAACAGTATATCCGCTTCCTTGCCCTCGGTGTTGCCAATCTCGTCAATATCTTTTTCCCTGAGGTGATCGCACTCTCCGGCGGCGTTGCCGAGCAGGGGGAACATCTGCTTGCGCCGCTGCGCGAGGAAGTGTCAAGGATGGAATACGGTGCAGCTTATACCGCAAAGCACCCGAAGATCGTTTCCTGTACGCTTGGATACCGTGCCGGAATGACCGGTGCGGCGCTGCTTGCAAAAAATAAAAATGGAACGGCTTGATGGCCGTTCCATTTTAGTTTTCCCGGAAAGAACTTAACCGACGAGGGAGGCGGTGTCCATAGCGATCATCAGCTCTTCGTTGGTGGGGATCAGAAGAACCTTGACCTTGGAATCGACCGCAGAAATAACGCGCTCTTCGCCGCGCACACGGTTGGCATCCTCGTCCATCTTCACGCCCATGAACTCAAGACCGGAGGCAATCGCCATGCGCTCCAGACCGTCGTTTTCGCCGACACCGGCGGTGAAGATGATGGCATCCACGCCGCCCATGATGGCTGCATACGCGCCGATAAGCTTCTTGACCTCGTAGGCGAACTTCTCACGGGCGAGGGCGCAGCGCACATTGCCCTTTCCTGCCTCGATCTCAAGATCACGGAAGTCGGAGGAAACGCCGGAGACGCCTTCCATACCGGATTTCTTGTTGAGAATGTTCAGCATTTCGCCGATGGAGTAGCCGTACTTGTTCATCAGATACTCGAGAATACCGGCATCGAGGTCGCCGCTGCGGGTGCCCATGGGGAGACCGGCGAGCGGAGTAAAGCCCATGGAGGTGTCAATGCTCTTACCGCCGTCGATTGCGGTGACGGAGGAGCCGTTGCCGAGGTGGCAGGAGATGAGCTTGAGCTCGGAGACGGGCTTGCCGAGCATATCGGCAGCGCGCTGAGAAACATACTTGTGGGAAGTGCCGTGGAAGCCGTAGCGGCGAACCTTGTCGTTTTCATAGTACTCATAGGGCAGAGCATAGGTGTAAGCGACAGGGGGCATGGTCTGATGGAAAGCGGTGTCGAACACGGCAACCATGGGAACACCGGGCATCAGCTTCTGGCAGGCCTTGATGCCGATGATGTTGGCAGGATTGTGAAGCGGAGCGAGGGGATTGCACTCTTCGATCGCCTTCATGACTTCGTCGGTGATGACAACGCTCTTGGCAAACTTCTCACCGCCGTGAACAACGCGGTGACCGACAGCGTCGATCTCCTTCATGGAAGCGACCACACCGTTCTTGGCATCTACCAGGGCGTCGAGAACGGTCTGAATTGCCTCGGAATGGGTAGGCATGGCAACTTCAGCTTCCTTGATGGTTTCCTTACCGGCAAGCTGCGGCTTATAGGTAAAACGACCGTCAATGCCGATGCGCTCGCAGAGACCCTTGGCGAGCAGCTCACCGGTGGCGGGGTTGAGCAGCTGATACTTAAGAGAGGAAGAGCCTGCGTTGATGACCAATACGTTCATAGTAAACTCCTTTTTCATGGGACGCACTTGCAATATGCCCCGAATTCATATAAGATAAAAATGATAATATCCCAATGGGATGCACATACAAACTTATTATAGCAAAAAATTTTCCAATGACAACTGATTTTTACAGAATGTAACCGAATTGTCACCGATTTGAGAGGATTTTCATGAAAACTGCGGGTATTATTTGTGAATACAATCCCTTTCACGCAGGCCATGCCTGGCAGATCGCGGAGATTCGGCGCACCCTGGGGGAGGATACCGCCATCGTGTGCGCGATGAGCGGAAACTTTGTTCAGCGCGGTGATTTTGCGATCCTACGCAAGCATGTCCGTGCGGAAGCTGCCGTGCGCGGCGGCGCAGATCTGGTGTTGGAGCTGCCGACACCCTGGGCCACGGCGTCCGCCGAGTGCTTCGCCCACGGCGGTGTGGACGTGCTCTCGGGTACGGGTCTCGTTGATACGCTCTGCTTTTGCAGCGAGTGTGCAAAGATAGAGAAAATGCAGCATTTAGCGAAGTTTCTGACGAGTGACGATTTTGCAAATGCGCTCCATTCGGAGCTTGACAAGGGAATCTCCTTTGCAGCCGCGCGGGAGCTTGCAGCAGAGAAAATGCTGGGAGATGACGCGGAGATCCTTCGCGGCCCGAACGATATTCTGGGCGTGGAGTACTGCAAGGCACTTCAAGGGAAGAACATCGTGCCGCTGGCGCTTGCGCGTATGGGAGTCGGGCATGATGCTGGTGCGGAAAACGGTTTTGCCTCGGCATCGTACATTCGTGAGAAGCTGACGGCAAATCAGCAGTCCGACGATTATCTGACGGGTGATATGGCGCAACTCTATGCGCAGGAGCGTGCGGCAGGACGTGCCCCCGTGACGATGCGCGCCGCTGAGCGTGCGATGCTTGCAAGACTGCGCTCCATGAGCGAGGACGAGATGGCGCGATACGATGAGGGAAATGAAGGACTGTACCACCGTCTGTATGATGCAGGACGCACCGCTGTGAGCAGGGAGGATCTGCTTACCTCCGCCAAAACCAAACGGTACGCCTATGCGCGTCTGCGGCGCATGGTGCTGCGGATGTATCTTGGGATCACACCGGATGAAACAAAAAAGGAGATTTCCTATCTGCGCGTGCTTGCGTGCAATGAGCGCGGCAGGATGCTTTTGAAGCAGATGAAAAAGACGGCAACGCTGCCGATCCTGACGAAAAGTGCCGATGTTCGCCTCCTTTCCGAAGCTGCGCAGCATCTGTTTGCCATAGAAGCCCGTGCGACAGACCTCTATACGCTTGCTTACCCCGATCTGACGCAAGCGGTCGGCGGAAGTGAGTGGACGACAAATCCCGTGATTTTATGAGGAGGATTATGATGAAACGACATGTAGGCATCTTTCTTGTGCTGACGATGCTGCTTTCCCTTACTGCCTGCGGCGGAGAGAAAGGGGGAGCTGCGGAGGATCGGGCAGATACTGAACAGGGGACAACCGTCACCTACGAAGTGCAGACGGAAACCTATACGGATTCCTGCACATATGAGGACGGCACGGTAATTGCCTCCTGCTCTTTCGATATGCCGCGTCTGCACGCGTTCCTTCCTGACGGTACGGAGGTGAGCGAAGACCTTGCAGCCTCTCAGCCGAGCGAAGCGCTGAGCAAGGCACTGAGTGTTCTGACGGCCTTCAACGCCGAAATGGATGGGCAGCTTGGCTCCAAGAGAATCTTTGTTCAGGAGATGTATGACTGGGCGAAGGAGAATTATGCCGGCGCACTCAGGGGCGAACAACCCTGGTACGAACAGTATGTGGAGGAGCAGACTTTCACTGTATACCAGACGGAATCACTGGTGAGTATCTGTATGCAGTTCTATGATTATCTCGGCGGCGCGCACCCCAATAACGGTTACAACACCTATAACTTCGACCTTTCGACCGGCGAAATGGTTACTTATGTTGATTTGGTGGATGATGAGGAGGAATTTCGGCGCACGGTGTCTGATGAGATTCTATATCAAATTCAGACCGAAGATCTTGCCGAAGAACTCTACGAGGACTATGAGGTTTATGTGCGTGAGCTGCTCCATGCCGATGAGTGCTTCAACGAGAGTGGTGTGTATTTCATCTTTGAAGAATACACGATGGGTCCGCACGCGGCGGGCAGCCCGACCTTTGTTATCCCCTACGGCAGGGTCGCAAACTTACTCAACGATCGCGGCGAACGACTGCTCTGCCTGAAAACAGAGGACTATGCCCTTGCTGATTTCTACGAGGCACAAGAGTTGTGGCGCTATTTTGACATGACCACGATGCCGCTTGACTGTGAAGACAGTGTCGAGATGGGTGAGTACACTTACTACCGTGTGGATTACCGCGACCTGAACACGATGGATGATCTGCGTGCGCTGCTGCTCACGCGATTTGACACTGCAATCGTCGATGAGCTGCTTGCTCCGTTCGAGAGCGGTGTTGCACACTACCGCGACATTGACGGTGTGCTCTATGGCATTGGCTGTGAGCGCGGCAGCGATATCTCTCGCGGCGATGCGACCTATGCGGTCGAGATTAACGCGGACGGTAGCGGCAAGGTGATCGCCACGGTGGAGGATTACGATGAAAATGGCCCGATACTCAACGAGCAAACGGGCGAGTATGAATGGGACATTTCCGGGTATTCGACCATCGAGTTTCCCTTCGTCCTGACGGAAAACGGCGCACAGTTCACACATTTCGAAAGCATTTGGTAAAATACAGCCGGAACAGAGAATGAATTTCTCCGGCACACAGAAGGAGATTGATTCCATGCAGGAATTGAGCAGAAGAAATCAGTATTTTTCGGAGTCCGTCATTCGCCGTATGACGCGCATTGCAATCGAAAGCAATGCCATCAATCTGGCACAGGGGTATCCTGATTTTGACCCACCTAAGGCAATCACCGACCGCCTTGCGGAGATCAGTAAGCTCGGCCCGCATCAGTATCCTATCACGATGGGCGCGCCCAATTTCCGCCAGGCGCTTGCCCGCAAGGCGGGACACTTCATGGGCAGGACGTTAGATCCGGAGACAGAGATGGTCATCACGATCGGCTCTACCGAAGCGATGGTAGATACTATTTTTACCCTGACCAATCCCGGCGACAAAATCATCATGTTTTCTCCCTGCTTTGAAAACTACTATGCACAGTCGGTGATGGCAGGCTGTGAACCTGTTTTTGTTCCGCTGACGCCGCCGACCTTCGGTTTTGATCCCGAAGTGCTTGAAGATGCGTTCCGTCAGGGTGCCAAGGCGATCCTCATCTGCAATCCGTCCAATCCGAGCGGCAAGGTGTTCAGCCGCGATGAGCTGAAGCTGATTGCGGATCTGTGCATCAAATATGACGTTTACGCCATTATGGACGAAGTCTACGAACATATCATCTATGACGGGTATCATCACACCTACATGAACAGTCTGCCCGGCATGTGGGAGCGCACGGTCTCCTGTTCGAGCCTTTCCAAGACATACTCCATTACGGGCTGGCGTCTTGGTTATGCGATCGCACCGCAGCCTATCATGGACCGCATCAAGCAGTATCATGACTTTAACACGGTCGGCGCACCGTCTCCGCTGATGGAGGCGGCCTGTGCGGGACTTGATATGCCCCAGAGCTATTATGAGGAGTTTGCCGCGCACTACGCGCATATGAAAAAAATCTTCACGGATGGTCTCAGAGACATCGGCATTCCCTTCACGGATCCGCAGGGTGCTTATTTCGTGCTTGCCAACATCGGCGCCTACATGAAGAAGGGACAGTCGGATGTTGAATTCTGTGAAGAGATGGCAAGAAAGGTCGGCGTTGCCTGCGTACCCGGAACGTCCTTCTTTAAAGAAAATGTTACCGACATCGTGCGTGTGCACTTTGCCAAGAAGGACGAAACACTCTGTGAGGCGCTTGACCGCCTTGCAGAGCTCAAGACCAAAATGCTGTAGCCGAGCGGGGAAATCTCAGCAGCGAATCGAAGAATTACACAAAAGAAAAAGCCCTGGTGGCTGCATTTTGCGGTTTTTTACCGCAGCAGCACCAAGGCTTTCTTGCTTTCAGACTGTATCTGACACTGTCTTTGGAATTTTATGTATTGTCGTATCTGTGTCTGTGGGACTGCATGATGCCCTTGAGCAGCTCGCCGTTGGAAGGCGGTGTATAGGTAATGGCGTTGGCACCGGCATCAATGGTGGCGTTGATGCTCTCCTCCGTCGGGCCGCCGGTTGCGATAATGGCAATATCCGGGTACTTTTTCCGGATTGCAGCAACGACCTCCGGCGTCTTGGACGCGGCGGAGACATTGAGAATATCCGCACCGGCGGCAATGCGCTCGTCAATATCCTGCGCAATGGAAACAATGGTGCAGACCACGGGAATATCCACATGTTCTTTGATAAGACCAATGACCTCAGGAGGAACAGGAGCATTGAGCAGCACGCCGAAGCAGCCCTGATTCTCGGCCTCGACCGCTTGCTGCACGCTGCGGTCGCCGGAGGTAAAGCCGCCGCCGACGCCGACAAATACCGGCATATCGGAGACGGTAATGGTAGCCTGCACGATACGCGGCTGGGGTGTAAACGGATAAACGGCAATGACACCATCGGCGTTGATGTTGCAGATGGTCGCGGCATCGGTGGAAAAAACAAAGGACTTCATGTTTCGACCGAAGACCGTGATGCCGGAGCAGCGCTTGATGCACTCCGGAACATCAAGACGATGATTTCTCAGCTTGCCGTTGAAGGTAGGAATATTATTTATCATAGGAATCTCCTCTCGGAACGATAGTTGCGGAAGGGGAAAATGTGCGGAAAATCAGTCTACGTTCTCACTTGCGCGCATGGCTTGAATCGTCATGTCAATGAGCTGATCAAGCTCCCAGCCGAGCATGGCGGCACCCTGTTCAATGACATCACGGGAGCAGCCGGCGGCAAATTTCTTATCCTTATACTTCTTCTTGACGGACTTGAGCTCAAGATCGTCGCAGCTTTTACTCGGACGCATGACGGCCACGGCACCGATCAGACCGGTAAGCTCATCGGTTGCAAAAAGGACTTTTTCCATCTCATGCTGCGGTTCGGGAAGACCGTCGAAATGGAGTCCGTAGCCGTGACTGGCGGTTGCGCGGATCAGACGCTCGTCAAGGCCGCGAGAGCGCATGATCTCCTGACTCTTGATGCAGTGCTCATCGGGGTACAGCTCAAAATCGAGATCGTGCAGAAGTCCCACGATTTCCCAGAAATCAGCCTCGTCGCCGTAGCCGAGTTCGTTGGCATACCAGCGCATCACATCACCGACAATATGACCGTGCTTGAGGTGAAACTCACCCTTGTTGAATTCCTCCAAGAGGGCGATCGCTTGCTGTTTGTTCAGTTCCATGTTGATGTGACCTCCTTATGGCTGTTCATCGGTAAAGTGGACGTGGGAAAAAAGATGCTCAGAGCAGAAGCAGTGGTAGCCTGTACACTTTGAGCAGTAGCGGAACTCCAGCTCGGGATTGCTTGCATCGGTGCGGCCGCAGACGCAGCATTTGCGGTGGAAGCCCTGTGATTGCTGTGTCGTCTGCTCCTGACGCTGCTGCGCACGCACTGTGTTGTGGAAATGGGAAGCCTGCTTGGTCTGGCGGCGTTCCCTCTTGAGGAAGGAGCAGACCTCAGGCCAGAAGAAGATGGCAAAATTCATCAGCGCAATGATCGGAAGGACTGCTCCTGCAATGTTTCTTGCGGTAAGGCTGTAGAAAATGTCGAATGCAAAAAGGCAGGCATCGATAATTGCCAGGATCTTCATGCGAATGGGGATGATGAAAAACAGAAGCACTTGCGTTTCCGGATACAGCACGGCAAAAGCGAAGAACATGGCAAGGTTGATATAATAGGTGCCGTAAAGGGGAATGAGCAGGTTGCCGTAGGCAAGGCTCACGATTGTGGTGCCGAGTATGGACAAAAGCATGCCGCTGACATAATAGATCGTGAACTTGGCCGTGCCCCACTGCCGCTCCAGTACGCTGCCGATCCAGTAATAGAAATAGCAGGAGATAAGAAGCGAAAATGCACCGCCCACATTCGGGACAAATACAAAGGTAACAAGACGCCATACCTGACCGTGCATCACACCGCTGAGATGAAAAGCGAGGAGGTTCAGAACGCCGACGCCGGCGGGGGAGAAACGTGTCAGAAGATATACGCCGACATTGCCGATGACGATATAGAGCATTAAATTGGGAATGCCAAAATTCGGATGCAAAATGCAAAACCGATCAATGGCACGATTGAGCTTGTTCAAAGTGGAGCCCTCCGATAACATGATGAATTATTATGACATAGGTTTTTGCAAAAGTCATTACTAATCTTTAAACTCTTTTTATTTTAACAAAATTATTTCTGAAAATTGTACATTTGTGATAGTTTTCTATTGACAAACCTCGGCATTATGCTAAAATACCTTTCGGCGAAAGCCACAAGTGAATACTTCATCAAGAGTGGTGGAGGGAACGGCCCGATGATACCACGACAACCTGCCGCAAGGCAAGGTGCCAAATCCGACGAACGAATCGAAAGATGAGGAAGAACAAGATTCTCTTACTCTGTCGGTTCGACAGAGTATTTTTTGTTTTTCCGCGAAAAAGAAAGGAAAGAAAAAACTATGGCAAAGCGTTTATTTACCTCTGAATCCGTGACCGAAGGTCATCCCGACAAAATTTGCGACCAAATTTCCGATGCCGTGCTCGACGCCATTATGGAAAAGGACCCCAACGGCCGCGTTGCCTGCGAAACGACGGTCACCACCGGCCTTATTCATGTGATGGGCGAGATCACGACCTCCTGCTATGTGGATATTGCGAAGATCGCGCGCGATGTGATCCGCGACATCGGCTATGACCGCGCCAAGTACGGCTTCGACTGCGACACCTGCGGTGTGATCCTCAGTATAGATGAGCAGTCCGGCGATATTGCCATGGGCGTGGACAACTCCCTTGAGAACAAGGAAAGCGGCGCAAGCGATCTGGATAACGGCGCCGGCGATCAGGGCATGATGTTCGGCTATGCCTGCAACGAGACACCGGAGCTGATGCCGCTGCCCATTTCTCTTGCCCAGAAGATGGCAAAGAAGCTGACAAGCGTGCGCAAGGAGGGAAAGGTCGACTATCTCCGTCCCGACGGCAAGACACAGGTCACTGTCGAATACGATGAAAACTGGAAGCCCGTGCGTGTTGACACCGTGGTGCTTTCCACGCAGCACGCGCCCGAAGCAACGCTTGAACAGATCCGAAACGACATGATCGAGCTGGTCATTAAGCCCACCATTCCCGCAAATCTGCTCGATGCCGATACCAAGTTCTATGTCAATCCCACCGGCCGCTTTGTCATTGGCGGCCCGCAGGGTGACTCTGGCCTTACCGGCCGTAAGATCATTGTCGATACCTATGGCGGCAGTGCTCCCCACGGCGGCGGAGCTTTCTCCGGCAAGGATCCCACGAAGGTCGACCGCAGTGCTGCCTACGCCGCGCGTTACGTTGCCAAGAACATTGTCGCCGCGGGACTTGCCGACAAGTGCCAGGTCGAGCTTGCCTATGCCATCGGCGTTGCCAAGCCCGTGAGCGTACTGGTTGAGACCTTCGGTACCGGCAAGGTCAGTGACGAGAAGCTGGAAGAAGCGGTGAATAAGGTGTTCGATTTGCGCCCCACCGCCATCATCCGCGATCTCGGATTGCGTGCCCCCATCTACCGTCAGCTCGCCGCTTACGGTCACATGGGACGCGAGGACCTCGGTGTTGCGTGGGAAAAGACTGACCGCGTGGACGCACTCAAGGCGGCGCTGAACTAAACGAGACATATTAAGCAGAAAAAAGCAGGTTTCCGATTGCTCGGAGACCTGCTTTGTCGTACTGTCTGTCTGCACTGCCTAAAAAGAAACAGACGCTATGTGATTGATGCCAGTATGTGCAGATTTCGTACGGTGCTGTCGCGGATCATGTCATTGAGCGAGTAGGCGTGCTTTTCGAGATCGCCGCAAATTGCATTGGTCAGGTTCCTTGCTTGCAGCTCTGTAATGATCCGGGAAGCGATTTCTTCTATTACGCTGCATTTCTGCTCGGCAAGCGCAGGATCGTGGTGATCTGCGAACAGCAGGAAAGAAAGCTTGCGCACAAGTCCGGAGACACTGTCAATTTGCTGCAGAGCGCGAAAACTCCACTTATAGTAGGGCATATACCTCCCATTTAAAAGGAAGAGTACCTTCATCGCAGAATTTACAAATTCAACGCAGGCAAGCTGCGCTGCCTCCGGCTCGCCGTGCTGCAGGCAGCGGACAAAATTATATTGGCCGGATTGTGCCATAATGAGCAGGTTTCCGGCAATCCGTTTGAGCTTAATGTCGTTCGGCATCTCCATCAATCCTTCCCGGATTTTGGAAAATTCACCGTAATGGTCAAAGAAAACCTCACCGTTGACGGCCTCTGCCAGGGCATAATCCGGAATGTGAATCCACTCCTGCACGGATAGAGATCCGTCGGGTGAGCCGACAGCTGCCGTGTAAAAATCGGCAGTTCGGATCACACCGTTCCGGTTTCCGCCTACCGGGGAAATCGGCAGACGCTTCACACCGCAGTATTCCTTCGGCAATTTGGCGTAGGCGCGCTCGAGCTGAAACGCCCTTGCGCGGTCAACGACATCTTCACCGGGCAGAAAAATGCAGAATCCGGGTTCATAATCGTGATCTCTCGAAACTTCGTCATCGAATCCGTAGTGCTCCGAACCGCTTCCGACAAAGCCGACGGCAAGATAGGGCAGCACATCGGCAAAGTCATTTTCCAGCATCGCTTTGCCGTATGTTTCGTAGTAACCGTGTGAAAGTTCAAGTCCGTTCATAGATTTCCCTCGCTCGCTGCGTAAGTTCCTGTTCTGTGAGAAAGTACCCATAGTAACCGAAAACAGGCGCACATTTTTCGCAGACAAATGCATAATAGCCGTCCTTCGGGAGACTTTCGGTGTTGAGCAGTTCCTCTGCCCTTTGAAGATAGGATTCAATGCGTTTTTCCCCGGCCTCTAATCCGAATTCTGCCGAAACAAGATCGGCCAAATTCAGATAGGTGATTGCCATTTCCGCCTCGCCGTGTTCCTGCTTTTCCATAATGCTAAGCGCTTTACCGAACAGTTCTTCTGCCTTTTGATATGCCTCCAGATCCGTGAGGGTAAGCGCCATGTTGTTGTAGAGTCCTCCGAGGCGGCTATCGTCCGGGGTGAGAGCGGATTCATAGATCGCCTGCGCATTTTGATAGAGCGGCAGTGCTTTCTCGGCTTTTCCGAAAGAGCGGTATCCGGTTGCGGCGTTAATGAGCGTCGTGCCGAATGTAACGGTCTTCTCCAAACCGAGCTGATTGGCAAGCGCAAGAGCAGCCGATATGGCGCGGATCCCCTCCGGTTCTTTCTTGAGTTTTCGGTAGAGACCGATCTGCTCATTGAGAACCGTCAACTTGCCGCGCATATCGTTTCCGGCGTTCGCTTCCTCGAGCCAGTAGGTCAAATGCCGCTCAGCCGCAGAATAATCGTTGCGTCCAAGGTGTTCGTCAAGCTTCTCAATCACACGACTGCATGGAATTGGCGTAATATCGGTTTTATCCATATTGAGAAGGCAGCGCGGCTCCTCATAATCCTCTTTTGACAAAAAGAAATCGTTGCCCATGACTTGTCTCCGTAAACTATGTTTTTTCCGGCTTTCCCGAATGACCTTCCGATACGGTCAGATCCTATCTTCGATCATCCTGCCGTCCGTTTTTGACCGTGTGGTTGAGTATAAAAACAATCACAAGCGGTGCCCCTAATGGAGGAGCACCGCTTTGTTGATGCAGAGGTGATCAATAGTTTTCCTTGCGGATCTCAAAGTAGCTCTGGGGATGGGCACAGACAGGGCAGACAGCGGGTGCCTTGGTGCCGACCACGATGTGACCGCAGTTGCGGCACTCCCAAACCTGGACGCCGGACTTTTCAAAGACCTGCTGCGTTTCCACGTTGTTGAGCAGAGCGCGATAGCGTTCCTCGTGGGACTTTTCGATGGCTGCCACGGCGCGGAAGCGGTTGGCAAGCGTCTGGAAGCCTTCTTCTTCCGCTTCACGAGCCATTCTTTCGTACATATCGGTCCATTCGGCGTTCTCGCCTTCTGCCGCATGCAGCAGATTTTCAGCGGTGTCGCCCAGCTCGCCAAGTTCCTTGAACCAGAGCTTTGCGTGTTCCTTTTCGTTTTCTGCGGTCTGAAGGAACAGTGCTGCAATCTGCTCGTAGCCTGCCTTCTTGGCGACGGATGCAAAATAGGTGTATTTATTTCTTGCCTGAGATTCTCCTGCGAAAGCTTCCCAAAGGTTCTTTTCGGTTTTTGTGCCTGCATACTTGTTAGCCATTTTTGTTTCCTCCTGAAAGATGATATTAAATTCCGCTTGCCGCATACACTTCGCAGGGTAGTGCGGCGGCGTAATTTTTCAATAAATTTTACAAAGATCGGGGAGACGCAGCGCGTGAAAGTGGAACCCTCCCAAGAAGGGCAGCATCGATGAGTTACGAATTCTCCATCATCAGATGAATGATCTCATCGTCGGTGGCGCGCATCCCCTCGCGGGCAAGCGTACTGACGGCGCAGATGGTATTTTCAACACCCTTGACCACGATGCCATCGCCGCCATAAAACTGGCTGTCGTGGGCATTCATTTGCCAACCCATCAGACCGGCCTCCACGGAGGAGGCAATCTTCGCCGCGCAGCTCGATTTGGCGCCGTCGCAGATCATGCCGGAATTGATGGCAAGTGCGTTGACAATGGTGTGTGCGATCTCGCTGTAGCGTCCGCCGTAGAGATAGCAGATACCTGCCCCGGCACCTGCTCCTGCGCTGGTGGCGCCGCAGTAGGCAGAAAGACTGCCGATTCCCGTCTTGAGGTGGATCGTCACAAGGTTGGAAACGACCAGAGCGCGATACATCAAATCCTCCGATACGTTGCACTCCCTCGCGTAGATGATGACCGGAATGGAGGCGGTCATGCCCTGATTTCCGCTGCCGGAATTGATGACGACCGGCAGCTCACAGCCGTTCATTCGTGCATCGGAGCCGGCTGCCGCCCAGGCTTTGGCGCGGTTCTGCACGCTGTTTCCGTAGGATTGCAGCAGGATCTTGCCGATGCTTGCCCCGTAGGTTTCACGCAGACCGGTTTCGGCAATTTTCATGTTGTAGTCGATCTGACGCTTGAGAATATCCCGTACGTCGTCAAGATTTACCTCATCGGCAAAGGTAACGATCTGCTCCACCGTGAGAAAAATGCGGTTTTCAGGTGCCTGTACCACATCATCGGAAAAAGGCTTGTCCAGCAGAATCTCTCCGTTTTTCTCGATACGCACCACATTGGTGTGATGGCCGATAATGCGGACGTAGGAGGAGCCTTCTCCGGCGGAAAGACGGACCTGAATGTCAAAGGGACAGTTGGCATCGGACTTTTCAAAAACGAATTCCGCGGTACGGAGAAACTCGTCCATCTCCTTGAGTTCTTCTGCCGTTACATCGGAGAGGACTTCCAGCTCCTTTTCCGCGTCGCCGCAGCAGATGCCGACAGCTACCGCAGTACGCAGACCTTTGCGGCCGGCGGTGTGCGGCACGATAACGCTTTTGACATTTTTGATAATGTTGCCGCTGACGATCAGCTCAACTTTTTCAGGCATCGTGCCCAATGCTTTTTTTGCCAAAGCACCGGCGTAGGCAACGGCAATCGGTTCCGTGCAGCCCATCGCAGGCATCAGCTCCTCACGGAGAATATCCACATAAGCCTGATAAGTTTTTTGTTCCATTGCGGTTCCTCCCGACATCAGGCAGCATTTCGCTGCAAAAAAATGATTGGAATAATAATAGTGTAGCAGAGAAAAATAAACAGGAAAAGATCGTATCAATGAATATACCTGAGTATAGCAGACACAAATCGACTTGTCAAAGTGCAGTCGCTGCGTCTGCCGGGGTTTTGCCCTGATACGCTTTTTAAATACAAAAATGATGGGAGGCCGGAAAGATGTCGAAGTCCGATCAACAGAGGGTGCAGCATCTTACCGATGAAAACTTTGACAAAGAGGTGCTCTGCTCAGAGATACCTGTTTTGGTCGATTTCTTTGCAACCTGGTGCGGACCGTGCAAATCGCTCTCGCCGATCATAGAGCAAATTGCCCTGGAACATGGAACGGAACTTAAAGTCGGCAAGGTCGATGTCGGCGAGCAGAGAGAACTTGCAGCAAAGTTCAAGATCTTCAGTGTCCCGACGGTGATGCTGTTTAAGCACGGGGAGGTAGCTGCTTCCGCTAAGGGATATCGCTCAAAGGATCAACTGGAAGCAATGCTGGAGTGAGAAAATCCGCAGCGAAGATCACAATGCCGTGAGATATCTTTTGCGTTTGCGCAAACCCGACAAAAAGAAAAAGTCTTGTAATCATTGAGATTACAAGACTTTTTCGCTGGTCGGAGAGATGAGACTCGAACTCACGGCCTCTTGGTCCCGAAGAGATATTCCAACGTGTTAAGTCATGTTATCTGGGCACGAATGATCTCCAATTATCCTTGAAATATGGAGCTTTACATGGCCCAATATCGTAAAGCCATTGGTATCGCAGAAAAAACTGTTTTTTAAAAATTGACACAAATTATTAGACTTGTGATAGACAACGCCACTATTGTAATTTGCCCAAGATAGCGATGTTTTAAGTAGTACCGAAGACGGACATATTGAGCCAATCATGGATCAGTATGTCCGTTTTCGCATATCCAAATAATTTTAGAGAGGAGGGACAACATGACACAAAAGCGAGAAGTACAACAGCCGATGGCATCCACCTGAAAGCAGAAGGGGGGGGGGACCGTCGTTGTTTGGGCTTCTACGAGCTATAGGACATCCCACGCCTTCTCCTTGAGTGGGTACAGGAGCATTCATCCGGGATGGGTAGTTTTCAGCAAAATAGATGGAATTTGAGGTGGAAAGGGAAAATGAATTCACTAAACCACTTGCCACAAAAGGTATTATTTACTATACTATGTTTACTACCATGTTTACTAAGCTGTGGGGAGATGTTCATTTGAATATTAAGCAAATTGCTGAGGCCGCCGGGGTATCACCGGCTACTGTTTCCAATGCGCTCAATGGACGTAAAAATGTGGGTGAAGCTACCCGTCAGCGCATTCTGGCACTGTGTCAAGAGATGGACTATACAGACGACAACCGCCGCCGTCGCACCGTACAGGGAAACCGCACGATCCTGTTTAATTTCAGTGATTTTGACCGGCAGTTTTATCTGAAAATCATTCAGGGGATCAGTGATTGCGTTTATGCCAATGACTATGACCTGATCATCAGCACATCGCGCTCGTGCGAACGGTTCATGTCCCGAAAGATTACCAGCGGCTGTATCATGCTTGATATGCACTGCACAGATGAGCTGTTGGAAAATGCGGCGGATAAGGACTACCCCATTTTGGCCATGGATCGAGAACTGGATCATCCTTTTATTAAAAGCCTTGTGGTTAACAACTATGCCCCCATGCGGGAAATGATGGAGGAACTGGTGTCTCGCGGATATCGAACCTTTGCGTTTCTGGCGGGATTGGATACCACCGATACAAGGGAAAGATACTTGGCCTTTCGCCATGTTCTGGAGAAACACAACATTCCGTTTAATCGCAAGAACTATCTGCTGGGAGATTTCCGCGAGCATAGTGGGTACAAGGCGGCAAAGCTTTTGATGCTGTCAGAGGATATGCCACAAGTACTTGTGTGTGCCAACGACCATATGGCCATTGGCGCTATGCGTGCGTTTCGCGAGCGCGGAATTCACGTGCCTCGGGATATTGCTGTCACGGGCTTTGACGGTACCAATCTTGCTTCTGAACTGGGCTTGACTACTGTGGATATTCCCAATTATGAACGTGGCTATTTGGCGGCACAGCAGTTACTGGCACTGTTGCATGGAAGTGAGGACTATTCCACTTTCAAGATTGCGGCTTCTGTGCATATGCGCGAGTCTGTATTGCCGCATTTTTCCAAGTGAAGCAAGGAATAGAAATGTAATGGCGTTAGTAAATTAACTTGAATTTTACATAAAAATACTGAAATGTTATGCCGTTTGTACAAGACGAATTCCAACAATTTATTGTGATGGGAGAAATTACTTGCGCCCCGTATACAAAGGGAATAGGAGGGAGTATGATTTATATCGGAGGTACAACCTTCAATATATTTTCAAGGAGGAAGAAACCATGAAAAAGTTTTTAGCTCTTGTTCTTGCATTGGTGATGGCTCTGAGTTTGGTAGCCTGCGGCAAGACAGCTCCTACCGAGGAAGGGTCTGCCAACAAGATCACCATTTTCCAGCAGAAGGCAGAAATCGCTGAGCAGCTGCAGGCAATGGCTGCTGCTTACACCGCTGAGACCGGCGTGGAAGTGGAAGTCTGGGCTCAGGCCGGTGACGATTATTACACCAACTTGAAGACCAGCCTGTCCAGCGAGTCCGGCCCTGTGGTGTTCACCCTGAACTCCGATGCCGAGATCACCGAGGTTAAGGATTATCTGGCTGACCTGTCCGGTCTGTCCTTCATTGGCGATATCGACTCTACGCTGGTCGCTTCCCGTGATGGCAAGACTGTGGGCATCCCCATGACCGCTGAGGGCTTCGGCCTGGTTTACAATGCCGATTTGGTTGACCCCGCTGCATTGACCGATATGGATGCTTTGATTGCCATGATGAAAGAAAACGGAAAGGAACTGACCACTCTGGGTCTGTCTCAGGAGAGCTATTTCCTGGCTGGCCATATGTTCAACTTCCCCTTTGCACTGCAGAGCGATCCCAAGGATTTCTGCCAGAAGGTGTTCTCCGGCGAAGTGAAGCTGGCTGATGTTCCCGAGTTCCAGCAGTACGCCAATCTGCTGGCCGCTATCCGCGAATATCAGGTCAATCCCGTTGAGGTGACTTATGATAACAACTGCGGCGACTTTGCCACCGGCAAGACCGCTATGATCCATCAGGGCAACTGGGCCTATGGTATGTTCGCTGATTACGATGTGAATTTCGATATGGGTATTACCGGCCTGCCCATCAACGGCAACTCCAAGATCTGCGTGGGTATCCCCTCCGTGTGGTGCGTGAATGCTGATGCCTCCGAAGAGGAGCAGGCTCTGGCCATGGACTTCCTGAACTGGCTGTACACATCTGAGACCGGCGTGGACTACCTGATGAACCAGTTTGGCTTCATCCCCGTGGTGGCTGGTATGACATCCGATAACATGGATCCTCTGAGCGCCGCTGTAGCTGAGGCTTGCGCTACCGGTAATGTCCTGCCTTGGACCTTCAATACTGAGTGGCCTGCCGGCATCATCGATGTGAAGCTGGCTCCAATCACCGAGCAGTTCTTCACTACTGATATGTCCACTGCTGAGTACCTGGAAGCTATCAACGCTGCTTTCGTCGGCTAATTTGTCTGAAAAGACCGCCGCTTTTCTGACGGCGGTCTTTTTCTACTTTTTTCAACTAATCAAAGGAGCTGATTGCATGAAACTGAAAAGGAGCTGGTATGTCCTTTTCGTTGCACCGATTCTGATCCCCTTTCTCCTGACAGTCATCGTTCCGTTTTTCCGGGGCATTGGATTTTCCTTCGTACAATGGAATGGTATGTCCAAGACCCCCAAAGTATTTGTGGGATTGCAAAACTTTGCAGACATCTTTCATGATGGCCGCTTTATGACATCCATGGGGCGCACAGCCCTCTTTACCCTCATTACTGTGGTGCTGGTCAATGTCATCGCCATTGCCTTTTCGGTCTGGGTAACTTCCGAAATCAAATTCCGTAGTCCGGGGCGTGCCATGCTCTTTATGCCTTACCTGATCGGCGGACTGATTTTGGGCTATGTCTGGAAATATGTGCTGGGGCAGGGTATGACTCTGCTGGCTGCCAATACCGGCAATGAGTCCTTGTTTTTTAACTGGCTTAGCAATCCCAAATACGCATTTTTAGCCATGATTGTCGTAACCACCTGGCAGATGGCCGGCTATATGATGGTCATTTATATTTCCGGCTTAGAGGCCATCTCTACCGATGTGCTGGAGGCCGGCAGAGTGGATGGCGCTACCGGTTGGCAGGAATTCCTGCATATTAAACTCCCGCTGCTGATGCCCTCCATTACCATCTGCTTGTTCCTGACACTCTCCAATTGCTTCAAGATCTATGATGTGAATGTGTCTTTGACAGGCGGAGGTCCTGCCAATTCCACAGAAATGATCTCTCTGAATATCTATAACGAGATTTTCTCCCAGAGCAATTTCGGCCTCGGGCAGGCCAAGGCCATCGTGTTCTTCTTCATCGTGGCCATCATTACATTTATCCAGGTGCGTGTTACCAGCAGTAAGGAGGTCGAGATCTGATGAATAAGCCGAGAAAAATCGCATCCTCTGCGTTGTTGGTCATATGCTCTCTGGTGTGGCTCAGCCCCATCTATATTATCTTTACCAACTCCTTTAAGTCCCGTGAGGAGATGTATGCAAACGCCATGGCTTTGCCGGAAACTTTTTCACTGCGCTATTATCTGGATGCCATGAACCGTTTGGATTTTTTGGGCGCATTCAAGAACTCCCTCATCCTGACTGTGGTCAGTGTAGCGCTGTTAATCGTATTCTGCTCTATGGCAGGCTGGATGATTGCCCGTTCCAACGGTAAAGTCAGCCGTGTCATCTACGCCGTGCTGATCCTCACGATGCTGATTCCCTTCCAAACGCTGATGATGCCCTTGATGCAGGAGATGAACAGCATCACTAAAGCCACGGGATTGCAGATGAAAGATACGCTGGGCGGCCTGATTTTCATGTACCTGGGCTTTGGCGCCGGAATGGGTATCTTTCTGTGCTATGGCTTTGTGAAAGGCAGCTTGCCCAAGTCTTTGGAAGAGGCGGCCACGATTGACGGGTGTAACACCTGGCAGCTTTTCTGGCACATTGTGTTCCCCACCATGAAGCCGGTGCTGGTGACCTTGTCTATTTTGGATGTAATCTGGATCTGGAATGACTACCTGCTGCCCAGTCTGACACTGAAGAGCAAGATCAACCAAACCATTCCCATTGGTACGCAGATGTTCTTCGGACAATATACCATTGAGTGGAATCTGGCTATGGCGGCACTGATGCTGACGATTATCCCTGTGATTATCTTCTATCTGTGCGCCCAGAAATATATTGTCAAGGGCGTTGCAGCCGGTGCCGTGAAGGGTTGATTCCGAAAGGAACAAAACATTGAACAAACTATTTCGACTGAAAAATTTCCCGTTGGACGAAAAAACGCTGCGACTGCAGGAAACTCTGTTTCACAATGCCAACGGTTATATCGGTGTTCGCGGTACATGGGAAGAGGGTGTTCCGACCGAATATGATACCATGCGCGGCACCTACCTCAACGGTTTTTATGATGTGATCCCCTGCAAGCAGTCCGAGAGCCTGTGCGGGTTGATCGAAGAAAAAGACACGATGCTCAATGTGGCAGACACCCAGACCATTGGCATCACGGTGGATAACGAGGCGTATAATCCTTTCTGCGGGACAGTACTCCACTGCGAACGCACTTTGGACATGGAAGCAGGCATTACCGAGCGTATCATGCGCTGGCGTTCAGAGCAGGGCCGGACTCTGACGGTTACCTACCGCCGCATGGCCAGCTTTCAGCGGCAGCATCTCTTTGTCATTGAATGCGACATCTGCCCTGAGAACGGCGGCAAGGTAGAGGTGACATCCTACCATAAGGGATTGGTGAAGAATTATGCCAACCCCAAGGATCCGCGTCTTGCCTCTGACAGCGGTGTCCTGCTGCAGGCGGCAGGACATAGTCAGATCGGAGAGGATACCTATCTTCTCAGCCATACCATAAAAAGCGGCCTTACCGTATGTACAGCCGTCCGGCATGTATTCCCCGGCAGCGCCGATATCTCCTATGATGCCCGAAGCCACAGCTATATCGCCCGATATGCGGCCACACTTCGTAAGGGTGAAAGTCTCCGTTTTGTGAAGTACACCATCGCGGTGGACTCCCGCCATGCGGAGGATCCCCTTGCTGCGGCAAAGAAGTTAGTGGCCAATGATTGCGTGGAGCTTTCCCAACTGTATGCCGAACAGCGGCAGTATCTGGCAAATTTCTGGCGTAATGCTGAAATGGAGATTGATGCTGATGATGAAAGTGATCTCGCTATGGCATTCAACCAGTACCAGCTTTTGCAGTCCTGCGGCAGTGACGGCCTTTCTTATGTGGCCTCTAAAGGCCTTTCCGGTGAAGGGTATGAAGGGCATTATTTCTGGGATACCGAAATCTATGTCCTGCCGTTCCTGACCTACACGAATCCGGCACTTGCCCGGAAGCTGCTGCGCTATCGCTATGAGATACTGCCACTTGCCCGTGAAAACGCGAAGGTTCTTGGACATAGCAAAGGTGCTCTCTATCCTTGGCGCACCATTTCCGGGCGGGAATGCTCTGGATTCTTCCCGGCAGGTACTGCCCAGTATCATATCAACGGCGACATTGCTTGTGCTGTGGTCCGCTATTATCTGGCTACCTTTGATAAAGACTATCTGGTAGAGGAAGGCGCAGAGATTTTGCTGGAAACGGCACGCCTGTGGTTGGATGTAGGCAACTGGAATGGTGATCACTTCATGATTCATGGCGTGACCGGGCCGGATGAGTATTCCTGCATCGTCAATAACAACTACTACACCAATTCCTGTGCCCGATATAACCTGCGCTGGGCAGCTCGTCTGCCGGAGCTATGCGGCAAGGCGTGGGGGGATATCGCTGCAAAGCTGCATGTGACAGAGGCGGAGATCGATGGTTTCTGCAAGGCGGCCGAGAGAATGTATCTGCCCTATGACGAGACGTTGGGCATTCACGCTCAGGACGACGCTTTCCTGCAGAAGCCCCTGTGGGATATGGCTGCCACGCCGGTGGATCACTATCCCTTGCTTCTCCACTATCATCCGCTGACCCTCTATCGCCATCAGGTGTGCAAACAAGCGGATACCATTCTGGCATATCTCCTCTTTGACGGAGGCGAGGACAGGGAAACCATGCGCCGCACCTTTGCCTACTACGAAAAGATCACTACCCATGATTCGTCGCTCTCCCGATGCATTTTCAGCATTGTGGCCTCCAAGCTGGGGCTCTATGACAAGGCGTGGGATTACTTCGGCGAGAGTCTGAGCAGTGACCTCCGGAACACCCACGGCAACACCGGTGACGGTATCCATACCGCCAATATGGGCGGTAGTTACATGATGATCGTCAATGGCTTTGCCGGCATGGAGGTGACGGAACGGGGACTGTCATTTGCACCTTTTGTGCCAAAGGTGTGGCGCGGCTACCGTTTCCGCATCCATTTGCAGGGGAGTCTTCTGGAAATTCACGCCACCCATGATGGGTGCACAGTTCGGCTCATAGACGGTAATCCTATCGCTTTTCGGTTCTATGACAGAATGGTGGCCCTATCGGCGGAGCATTCTGTTGCGGAGGAGAGCGTATGATCAAAGGAATCCTACTCGATCTTGACGGAGTCATCACCGAAACCGCCGAGTATCATTATCAGGCGTGGAAACAGCTGGCCAGTGAGATCGGCATTTCCATCGACAGACATTTCAACGAATGTCTGAAAGGTGTGGGCCGTATGGATTCGCTGGAGCTGATTTTGCGTCACGGAGGTGTGGCAGAGCGGTATAGCACCGAGGAAAAAGCCGCGCTTGCCGAGCGGAAAAACCGTCAGTATGTAGCACTGCTAAAGAACTTGACACCCGACCATGTGCTGCCCGGTATCCGTGATTTCCTGCGTGATGCCCGGGCAGACGGCATGAAGTTGGGCCTTGCCTCTGCGTCCAAAAACGCACGTACTATCATGAATGCGCTGGACTTGACGCAGAGTATTGATTTCATTGCCGATGCTGCCGTGGCACGCTCCAAGCCTGCGCCGGACATCTTCCTGTTGGCGGCAGAGGGCTTGGGTCTATCGCCCGAGGACTGCATCGGTATCGAAGATGCGGAGGCGGGCATTAAGGCCATTCATGCCGCAGGCATGAAAGCGGTTGGTATCGGTGATGCCGCAACGCTCCACGAGGCGGATCTGCTGCTTGGCGATACCGGAAAACTTAACTATAACGCTGTAAAAAACTATTTTTGCTGAATCATTCCCGCCGATCGTTACCACTCCACTTATTGGTAGCGATCGGTCAACGAAAAGGAGGAATACATCCGCTGCGACTGGCGGTGCGGCAGTGTGGAGACCTGTCGTAAAGCGACGCACCTTGATAGGTGGTCGTGAGGCTGCTCCTTGCGGAGGCAGAGCAGTTACAGTCGAAAATTATGGCAAAAGTTATCCTGAAAAACCTGAAGAAAGTCTATCCCAACACCGAAAAGAAAAAGAAAGCCAAGAAGGGCGAGGAGGTCAAGAAGACCAATCTGCAGATTACCGACGAAGGTGTTGTAGCCGTACAGGAATTCAATCTGGAAATCGCGGACAAGGAATTCATCGTTCTGGTGGGCCCTTCCGGCTGCGGTAAGTCCACCACCCTGCGCATGATCGCAGGTCTTGAGGAGATCACCGCAGGTGAACTGTGGATCGGCGACAAGCTGATGAACGATGTGGAGCCGAAGGACCGCGACATCGCCATGGTGTTCCAGAACTACGCATTGTATCCCCACATGACGGTCTATGACAACATGGCTTTCTCTTTGAAGCTGAAGAAGACTCCCAAAGATGTTATCGATCAGAAAGTGCGCGAGGCGGCTGAGATTCTGGACATCACCGAATATCTGGACCGTAAGCCTAAGGCACTCTCCGGCGGTCAGCGTCAGCGTGTGGCCATTGGCCGCGCTATCGTGCGTGACCCGTCCGTGTTCTTGATGGATGAGCCGCTTTCCAATCTGGATGCCAAGCTGCGTAATCAGATGCGCGCGGAGATCATCAAGCTGCGTCAGCGTATTGATACTACCTTTGTCTATGTTACCCACGATCAGACCGAGGCTATGACCTTGGGTGACCGTATCGTCATCATGCGTGATGGCTTCATCCAGCAGATCGGCACACCGCAGGAGGTGTTCGACCATCCCGCTAATCTGTTTGTGGCAGGATTCATCGGCACCCCGCAGATGAACCTGTTCGATGCTAAGCTTGTTAAGAACAATGACAAGTACGCCGTGGAAGTGGGCGGTATCAGCGTGGAACTGAGCGAGGATAAGCAATCTCGCCTGAACGCCAACAATGTGGCGGAGCAGGAGATTACCCTTGGTGTCCGTCCCGACCATTTGACCTTGTGTGAAAACGGTATTCGTGGTACAGTAGACGTGAGCGAGCTGATGGGCTCCAGCATCCACCTGCATATCACGGCAGAGGGTAAGGACGTGATCGTGATCGTACCTACCAACGGTGCGGCTGCCAGTTTCCCCATGGGCAGTGAGGTGAATCTGACCTTCGGCGGCAACGTGGCACATGTGTTCAGCAAGGAGACCGGTAAAAACCTGGAGTGGTAAAGATGAAGCATTACATCGGTATTGACTTGGGAGGCACCAACATCAAGGGCGCGCTGGTCAATGAGAATGGCGAAATTATCAAACAGAATACTTGCCCCACCTACGCCGAGCAGGGCGTGGAGGCGGTGACGGAGAACATTGCCAACATGATCCGCAATCTTGCAGAAGGCGTGACCATAGATGGCGTTGGCATGGGTTGCCCCGGTACGGTAGATGATAAGGCCGGCACAGTGGTCTACGCCTGCAACATAGGTTGGGTGGACTACGATGTGCGCACAGCACTAAAAGAGCTGACAGGTTACGATGTTTGTCTTGTCAACGATGCTAATGCTGCCGCGTTAGCAGAAGTGGTAGTTGGTGCTGTCAAAGGCGCAGAGAGCGCCGTGGTGGTCACCTTGGGTACCGGTGTTGGCGGTGGCGTGGTCATTGATGGCAAGTTGCTGACCGGCTATACCGGTGCGGCAAGCGAATTGGGTCACATGGTGATCATAGCTGACGGCGAGGAATGCGCCTGCGGGCGCAGGGGTTGCTTTGAGGCCTACGCTTCGGCAACGGCGCTCATTCGCATGACGCACGAGGCCATGGAAAAACACCCGGAAAGTGCTATGCACCAGATTGCCGCCGAACTTGGCGGCGTGGATGGCCGCACGACTTTTACTGCACAACAGATGGGCGACGCCGTAGGGGATGAGGTGGTCAAAACCTATGTCCACTATCTCTCCATTGGCATTGCCAACATCGTCAACATCTTCTTCCCGGAAGTCATTGCTCTCTCCGGCGGCGTAGCCAATCAGGGGGAGAATCTGTTGGTACCGCTGCGAGCGGAAGTACAGCAGCAGGAATACGGCGCGGCCTACACCGCAAAGCACCCACGCATCGTCTGCTGTACCTTAGGCAACACCGCCGGCATGATCGGCGCAGCCATGTTCGCCAAGGAGTGAATATCCTTGATTGTAATTTCCTTATACGATACAAGCCAAATCGAGTCATGTCCTCAAAGCAAAGCCGGCTACACCTAAAAGAACGTGCAGGAGTGGATGGGACATTCAGATATCGGCGTAACGGCAAACATCTACGGACACCTGGAAACGAAAAGAAAGGAAGAAATGGCATCGCGCACTCGTAGCTGTATCAATGGTTAGCGCGATTTCTGTTAGACAAAGTGTTAGACATTTGGCCTTTTGCGTTTTCTGTAAAAAATAAAAAAGCCTGTAATCATTGCGATTACAGGCTTTTTTCTGGTCGGAGAGATGAGACTCGAACTCACGGCCTCTTGGTCCCGAACCAAGCGCGCTACCAACTGCGCTACTCCCCGATTCACAGCAATGGCTATTATAAGAAATTTTTACGTCTGTGTCAAGTCAAATTGCTGCAAAATTTTGGGCATTTTTTACATTAACAATTTATAGTGTAAAAGTAAAAAAGTGTTGACAAACGGTTTTTTCTTGCTATAATGACACCATAAAACCGATGAGCAAGAGAAGTACCTCTGTCAACCGGCTTTTAGCGAACAGCGGACGGTGGAAGCGCTGCAGTACGGAACGGTGGGAATGGCCTTGCGAGGGCGAAGCGAACGCCGATACGGCAAGTAGCAACGACGGGGACCGTACCCGTTATCCGGACGGCACATATCAAGCGTGTGTGAAAGAGAGTGGGCGCCTTGAGCGTCAAATTGGGTGGTATCGCAGGATTCGTCTTGTCCCATGTGTGGGATAAGGCGATTTTTTGTTTTATTTGCCCCTTTCACCGCTGCAAACAGGAGGGCTTTACCATGAATGAAATGAAACGCGACAACTTTAAAAACAGAGCAGGCTTTATCCTTGCCTGCATCGGCTCGGCAGTCGGCATGGGAAACATCTGGCGTTTTCCTGTTCTGGTGTCTGCATACGGCGGAATGACATTTCTGATCCCGTACATCATCTTTGTTGTTCTGATTGCCTCCACCGGTGTAATGGAAGAATTTGCACTTGGCCGCTGGGCAGGCGCAGGCCCTGTTGATGCCTTCGGCAAATGCACTGAGCAGCGTGGAAACCGCAGATCCGGTGAACTGATCGGCGCGATTCCCGTGATCGGCTCGATGATGCTTGCCATCGGCTATACGGTCGTTATGGGCTGGATCTTCAAGTATTGTTTCATGGGCATCAGCGGCGGACTGTATGCACTCGGCACCGACATGGGCAGCATCGGCGGCGCATTCGGTGCAACGGCGCCGGAGGCGCAGAGGCTTGGTGAGGCGGTCGGAATGATGTTCTCCCAGGGACTCTTTACACTGGGTAACGGCGTATGGCAGGTGATCGGTCTTGCCTGCGCGCTGGTGATCATGGCACTGGGTGTCAGCGGCGGTATTGAGCGTGTCAACAAGATCATGATGCCGCTTTTGTTCGGACTGTTTCTGTGCCTGTGCGTTTATATTGCGACGCTTCCGGGCTCCGGCGCAGGTTATCGGTACATCTTTACGCTCAATCCTGCCGGGCTTGCCGATCCGATTGTCTGGGTCTTTGCATTCGGCCAGGCATTTTTCTCCCTTTCCGTTGCGGGCAACGGTTCTGTGATTTACGGCTCCTACCTCAAAAAGGACGAGGATATTCCGCTCTCTGCGCGTAATGTGGCGATTTTCGATACGCTTGCGGCGCTGCTTGCGGCGTTTGTGATTATCCCTGCGATGGCGGTCGGCGGCGCGGAGCTTTCCAAAGGCGGCCCGGGACTGATGTTCGTCTATCTTGTCAATGTCTTCAATGGCATGGCAGGCGGCCGGATCGTCGGTATGATTTTCTTTATCTGTGTGCTGTTCGCCGGCTTCAGCTCCATTGTCAATCTCTACGAGGCCCCGGTTGCCTTTATGCAGGAGAAGCTGCACATGAAGCGCATTCCTGCCGTCGCGGTGATCGGTGTGATCGGTGCATTTATCTCCCTGATCATTCAGCCCTGGACGAGTCAGTGGATGGATGTGGTGTCCATCTACATCTGCCCGCTCGGCGCAATGCTTGCCGGTATCATGTTCTTCTGGGTGCTGAAGAAGGAAACGGCACTGGAAGCTGTCAACTGCGGCGCGAAAAAGCCGACGAACAAAGTATTTTACGTACTCGGCAAATACGGATACTGTGTGCTTGCGCTGGTTGCTTTGATCCTCGGCGCGAAGCTTGGCGGTATCGGCTGAAGAAAAACGTGCAAAGCCGCTCCGATGGGGGCGGCTTTGTTGGTGTATCCTTATCCGTGAGGACGGTGGAATATGGAGCGAAACTCGAAACTGATGCTTGCTGCGGCAACAACCCTATTCGGCACGATCGGTCTGATCCGCCGCGCGATTCCGCTTGCGTCGAGTGTGATCGCCTGCGTGCGCGGTTTTGTCGGCGCGGCATTTTTGCTGCTGCTCCTGCTGCTGCGGAAGAAGCATCTGTCAAAGGATGCGATCAAAGCTAACGGGAAGCTGCTTGTTCTCTCCGGCGCGGCGATCGGATTGAATTGGGTGCTGCTTTTTGAAGCGTACAACTATACAAGCGTTGCCATTGCCACGCTTTGCTATTACATGGCTCCGGTTTTCGTCATGCTGCTTTCTCCGCTCGTTTTGGGGGAGAAGCTGACACGGCGCAAGCTCTTGTGCGTTTTAGTCGCCCTGATGGGAATGGTGTTTGTGTCCGGCGTTTTTGACGAGGGAATGAGCGGAACAAGTGATGATCGCGGCATTTTATTCGGGCTTGGTGCTGCGGCGCTCTATGCGTGCGTGATTATGACAAATCAAAAGCTGCACGATATTCCCACCTATGATAAGACGATCACGCAGCTTGTGATGGCCTCGGTCGTGACACTGCCGTACGTGCTGCTGACGCAGGAGCTTGGTGTCATGTCGATTTCGCCTCAGACGATCGGACTTCTTCTCGTTGCGGGTGTTTTGCAGACCGGAATCGCATACGCGCTGTACTTCGGCTCGATGGATGCGCTGGATGCGCAGACGGTTGCCATTTTCGGATACATTGATCCTGTGGTGGCGATCCTGCTCTCTGCGCTCATTCTCGGGGAAACGCTTGATTTCGGCGGCATCATCGGCGCAATCCTGATTTTGGGAGCAGCGTTTTTTAGTGAGCTGCCGGCAAAGCAGAAGTAACAAAACAAAATAGATCAATACAGCGGAGAAGTCAAAGGGCTTCTCCGCTGTAAAGCGTTATTGCTTTATCGATTGCAACCGCGTGAGCCAGTCTTTTCCCTCAAGAAAGCGCGAGACGATGAAAGTCACCACATAGTCTCCGGCTGCGTTGATCATCGTTGCCGGAGGATCCACAAGATTACCGATCGTTACGGCGATGGGGTAGGCGATTGCCATGTGGTCGGGGAAGAAAAGCGAGCAGATGATATACTCCCCGATATAGCCGCCGCCGGGAATTCCCGACATTGCCACAGAGCTGAAGACAGCCACAAGCAGGATCTTGGCATATGTTCCGAAACCGGCGAGCGGGATTCCGAATACGCCGAAGAGGAAAGAGATCTTCAGCACACAGCTGAAGCACGAGCCGTCCATGTGCATGGTTGCACCCAGCGGAACCACAAGATCGGCAATATCATGCGGCACGCCGCTGTCTTGCGCAGCTTTCAGGTTTGTGGGGATCGTTGCCACGGACGAGCAGGTGCCCAGTGCCGTGACCGCAGGGCGAAGAATATGGCGTCGCATGACACGCACACCCTCGCTGCCGCCGCCAAAACGCGCATAAAGCGGAAATGCGATCAGCACATATACAAGGCACAGCGGATAATAGGCAAGCATTGCGCGGCCGTAGGACGCGGTGATCTGCGCGC
>JAUMWI010000019.1 GCA_030529725.1 Eubacteriales bacterium
TTACTACCATGAGTCCGAGTACATCTCCGCTCCTTCCTTCGCTCTGCGTATCGACGGCATCACCGAGCTGAACTAAGCTACATCGAATCATACAAAAGCATTAAAAATAAAGAGGGCAGACCGGAAAACGGTCTGCCCTCTTTATTTTTTACCGAACTTCTCATTGAATTTTGTCTATTCCAAACATTTTTTCAGGCTTCATGTAAATTTTTTTGATAATAATGATTTACATTGTTAAAAAGATATGTTAAAATCATTTCGTTAGAAAAGAGGGACTCTTCTTTCCATTTCCACCCTCTACAAAGAAAGGATGACAGCTTTGGAAGTGCAAAACGCCATCAAAATGGAAAACATCACCAAGCGCTTCGGTAAAGTGGTGGCAAACAATGCCATCAATATGGAGCTGCACGAAGGTGAGATCCTGTCACTGCTGGGCGAAAACGGCAGCGGAAAGACCACGCTGATGAACATGCTCTCCGGCATCTACTATCCGGATGAAGGTCAGATCTACGTTCACGGCAAACCGGTTACCATCGCATCCCCGAAAGACGCATTCGATAACCACATCGGTATGATCCACCAGCACTTCAAGCTGGTCGACGTCTTTACCGCCGCTGAGAACATCGTTCTCGGTCTGGAGGGCGAGGGAAAGTTCGACATCAAGGATGTCAACAAAAAGGTCGCTGAAATTTGCGAAAAGTACGGCTTCGACATTAAGCCGGATCAGAAGATTTACGATATGTCCGTTTCTCAGAAGCAGACCGTCGAAATCGTTAAGGTACTCTACCGCGGCGCCGACATTCTGATTCTGGATGAGCCGACTGCTGTTCTGACGCCGCAAGAGACGACAAAGCTTTTTGCTATCATGCGCAACATGCAGAAGGACGGCAAGTCCCTCATCATCATCACCCACAAGCTTCACGAGGTTCTGGAGGTTTCCGACCGTGTTGCCATCCTGCGTAAGGGTGAGTACATCGGCGATGTTGCCACTAAGGATGCCAACCAGCAGTCCCTGACAGATATGATGGTCGGCCGCAGTGTATCGCTGAACATTGACCGTCCCGAGCCGGTCAACGTCAAGCCCCGTCTGGTCATCGAAAATCTGACCGCTTACGACGAGCTTGGTGTCAAGCGTCTGGACGATGTGACCTTTACCGTCAACGCCGGTGAGGTTCTGGGTATCGCCGGTGTCGCCGGCAGCGGTCAGAAGGAGCTGCTGGAATCCATCGCAGGTCTCTACCCCGTTGCCAGCGGCAAGATCACCTATCTGGAGCCCGATGTGGACTATACCGCCACAAATGAGGACGGCACTCCCGTCAACACTCCCAAAGAGCTGGTCGGCCTTGATCCCATGAGCATCCGCAAGAACGGTATCGCTATGTCCTTCGTCCCGGAGGATCGTCTTGGCATGGGTCTGGTCGGCACGATGGGTATGACCGGCAATATGATGCTTCGTTCCTGGCGGAGCGGCAAGGGTCTGTTTGTCAACCGCAAGGATCCTGAGGCTCTGGCAAACCGCATCTGGAAAGAACTTGAGGTTGTCGCACCCAGCACCGAATTCCCCGTCCGTCGTATGTCCGGCGGTAACGTGCAGAAAGTGCTTGTCGGCCGCGAGATCGCGCAGTCTCCGTCCGTCCTTATGACGGCCTATGCTGTTCGCGGTCTGGATATCAATACATCCTACACCATTTACAACCTGCTGACCGAGCAGAAGATGAAGGGTGTCGCTGTTGTATACGTCGGCGAAGACCTTGACGTTCTGCTGGAGCTGTGTGACCGTCTGGTCGTTCTGTGCGGCGGTCAGGTCTCCGGCGTCGTTGACGCCCGCAACATCACGAAGGAAGAAGTCGGTCTGCTGATGACCCAGCACAGAAAGGAGGGTGCCGAATAATGGAAAAGAAAAAGGTTCATGAGCCCCTTATTTTGATGTCCAAGCGTGCAGAAGCACTGCCTGCATGGAAATCCTGGGGCATTCGTCTGATCGCATTCCTGTTGAGCCTGGTGGTCTGCGGCTTTGTTATCATGGCCGTTTCCGGTTTGAACCCCTTCCAGGTCTACGCCACCATGGCGAAGGGCGCTTTGGGCACCTCCAAAAAGGCTTGGGTCACCATTCGTGATACCATGACCATGCTTTGTATCGCTGTCGGTCTTGCGCCCGCCTTTAAGATGCGCTTCTGGAACATCGGTGCAGAAGGTCAGATCCTGGTCGGCGGTATTGCTTCCGCAGCCTGCATGATCTATCTCAAGGATCTGCCTACTCCCATCCTTCTTCTCGTGATGGTGATTGCCAGTCTGATTGCCGGCGGTATCTGGGGCTTCTTCCCGGGTCTGTTCAAGGCCAGATGGAACACCAACGAAACTCTGTTCACCCTGATGATGAACTACATCGCCATTCAGCTCACCGCATTCTTCGTCTCTCTTTGGGAAAATCCCTTCGGCTCCAACTCCGTCGGTATCATCAACTCCCAGACGAAGGCCGGTTGGCTGCCCAACATGTTCTCTGACGGTTACAACGGCGACTATGGCTGGAATGTTGTCATCGTTCTGATCATCACCCTGATCATGTATCTTTACATGAACAAATCTAAGCACGGCTATGAGATCGCCGTCATCGGTGACTCTGAAAACACCGCACGCTATGCCGGTATCCGTGTCAATCGCGCTTATGTCCGCACCATCGTCCTCTCCGGCGCGATCTGCGGTCTGGCCGGCTTTGTTGCCGTGTCCGGCGCTTCCCACTCCATCTCCACCGCTACTGCCGGCGGTCGCGGCTTCACCGCAATCATCGTGGCATGGCTTGCCCAGTTTAACAGCATCGTAATGGTTATTTTCTCGTTCCTGATCGTCTTCCTGCAGAAGGGTGCGCAGGCCATCGCCTCCTCCTACAATCTGAGCCAGGAAGTCTCCGAGATGATCACCGGTATCATCCTGTTCTTCCTCCTGGGCAGCGAGTTCTTTGTCAACTATGTCATTCGCTTCAATAAAGGAAGGAAGGTGAGCAAATAATGGCACAGCTGCTGCAATTACTTGACTCCGCCATCGCATTCGGCACGGTCATCATGCTGGGTGCTTTGGGTGAGATCCTCATTGAAAAAAGCGGTAACCTGAACCTTGGTATTCCCGGTGTCATGTTCCTGGGTGCTATCGGCGGTCTGATTCCTCCTTTCTTCTATGAGCTCAACGGCGGTTCCAACCCCATCGTGGGTATTCTGCTGAGTCTTCTGTGCGCTCTGCTTTTCGCCGCATTCGGTGGTCTGATCTACTCCTTCCTGACCATTACGCTGCGTGCAAACCAGAACGTGACCGGTCTTACCCTGACCATCTTCGGTGCAGGCTTTGCTGAATTCTTCGGTGCCTCCCTCAACAAGCTGGCCGGCGGCGTCGGTCAGATCTCCATTCCCGTCACCTCTGCCGGTTTCCGCGCCTATACTGCTCTCGGTGCCAAGGGCGGACTGATGAAGCTCATCTTCGGTCACGGTTTTCTGGTCTATCTTTCACTCGTCATCGCCATTGTCATGCACTGGTTCCTCAACCGCACCCGCAAGGGTCTGAACCTGCGTGCCGTGGGCGAAAATCCCGGCACTGCCGATGCTGCCGGTATCAATGTCACCCGTTATAAGTATCTCGGTACAATCATTGGTTCTGCCATTGCAGGTCTCGGCGGTCTGTTCTACACAGTTGACTACATCAAGGGTACCTGGGCAAACGACGGCACAGTCGAAGGTCTCGGCTGGCTGGCTGTTGCTCTGGTTATCTTCGCGACCTGGAAGCCGCTCAATGCGATCTGGGGCTCCTACCTGTTCGGTATTGTCATGTGGTCCTACATGTACGTTCCCGGTCTGACCCGCAGCACTTCCGAGCTTTACAAGATGCTCCCCTATGTGATGACCCTGCTGGTGCTGATCCTCGTGTCCCTGCGCAAGAAGCGCGAGAACCAGCCGCCCGCGTCCCTCGGTCTCTCCTACTTCCGCGAGGAACGCTGATACGATTAAAAAGAGTGGGCCTGTTTCAGGCCCGCTCTTTTTCTTTTAATACTTCGCTCAAGAAAGGAAATATAATATTATGTCAACTTTATTGCTAAAGAACATCCGTACACTCGTTTCCTGCGACGACAGCGACAAGGTCTATGAAAATGTTGACCTCTATGCCGAGGACGGCTTCATCAAGGAGATTGGCGCCAATCTTGATCGCAAGGCTGACAAGGTCATCTATGCCGACCATATGCTTTGCTATCCCGGTCTCGTCAACACGCATCACCATCTTTATCAGGTCTTTTCCCGCAATCTTCCCGAAGTGCAGAACATGGAGCTGTTTGACTGGCTGAAAACACTCTACGAGATTTGGAAGAACCTCGATGCCGATGTCATCCGCCTCTCCTCCCTCACCGGTATGGGTGAGCTGATGAAGCACGGTTGCACGACCTGCTTTGACCATCATTACGTCTTCCCTAAAAGCGCCGGCGACCTGATCGGCGCACAGTTCGGTGCGGCCGATGAGCTGGGCATTCGTATGTACGCTTCCCGCGGCAGCATGGATCTCTCCGTTAAGGACGGGGGACTGCCCCCCGACAGCGTGGTGCAGACGGTCGATGAGATCATGAAGGATTCCGCAAAACTTATTGAGCAGTATCACGACACCTCTTACGGTGCCATGCACCGCATTGCACTCGCTCCCTGCTCTCCGTTCTCTGTCAGTGCCGATTTGCTGCGTGAGAGTGCCGTGCTTGCCCGTCAGTACGGTGTACGCCTGCACACCCACCTGTGCGAGACGAAGGACGAGGAAAACTTTATGCTCGCACGCGAAGGCATTCGCCCGTTGGAGTACATGGAGCGTCTCGGCTGGATCGGCAGCGACGTCTGGTATGCTCACGGGATTCACTTCAATGATGAAGAGCTGCGTGTCCTTGCCAAAACCGGCACTGGCGTTTGCCACTGCCCCATCTCCAACATGAAGCTCTCCTCCGGCATTGCACGCATTCCCGAGATGCTGGAACTTGGTGTTCCCGTGGGCTTAGGCGTGGACGGTTCTGCCTCCAACGACGGTTCCTCTCTGATGGAAGAACTGCGCGTGGCATTCCTCCTGCACCGCCTCAACTCCAGCAAGCTTGCTCCTACCGGCTACGATGTTCTCAAGATGGCGACACGCGGCAGCGCACGTCTCCTCGGTCGCGACGACATTGGTTCTCTTGCCGTTGGCAAGTGCTGTGACCTCTTCATGATTGACTCCCGTCGTCTGGAGCTGGTTGGCAGCTGCTTCGATCCCATGAGCGTACTCGGCACCGTCGGCGTGCGCGGTGCGGTGGATTACACCGTCGTCCACGGCAAGGTCACGGTGGAAAACGGCAGACTTGTCACCGTTGATGAGGAAAAGCTTGCCGCTGAGGCGGAAGCGAAATGCAAGGCTTATCTGAATCGCTGAGCCTCAGAAAATTCACTAAAAAATTGCAGGTCATTGTTGACCTGCAATTTTTATAAGCCAACTTTATAAATAACGGTCTGTGTTCTGCCAAAATGCCTCGCACGTTTTTTTGAATTCTTCCCGTACCTGATGCATATCGCCTTCCAATTTTCTGATATGCCGGCGCATTTCCGCGTTTCTTTCTTCAAGATCGCCCACCTGCCTGAGGTGCTCTCTGCGTATCTCTGCGATTGCCTCATCATGGATACGATCCACGCCGGCGAGCACCTCCATCAGCTCGCCCTGCGACTTTAGGAACCCGTCAAACGGCTTATTATGCTTCTTGTACCGGCCGCTGCGGTAGTTGTCGATGACGATTTCATAGCGCTCACACGCCCGGCTTACCGCCGTTTCCCATGAAATGTAAAGCTGCTGCTGTGCATTGCTGCCGACTTGCTTGATCGTCTCCGGCACAGCACACTGTCTCTGCAGTGCCGCGGCAAGGCAGGCAGCATTCTCTTCAATCAAAAAGCCGTTTTCCCCGTCCGTCACCCCTTCGGATGCACAGGAATTGCGAATCATTACCGTTGCCGTGCCGCAAGCAGCCGCTTCGCGCACAACAAGCCCATTGGTGTCAAATGTAGAGGGAAACAAAAACAGATCCGCCCTCGTGTACCACGCGCGCAGCTTCTCACGCTCGGTAATGGAGCCGGTGAAAAAGCATCGGCCTCTCAGGCCAAGCTCATCGGCGTATTGCCTCACCTCTGCGCCATCGGCACCGTCCCCGATGAACACCATGCGAAAATCCGTTCCGGCTTCCTGCAGCTTTCTGAGCGCATCGAGAATGATACGAATGCCCTTATACCACATCAGACGTCCGACAAACAGAAACATCGGCACGCCGCGAGGCAGATCATAGTCTTTTGTTGCCGCAAGCACGGCATTTGACTCCGCGCTGCCGCGAGGCAGATCTACACCGTTTTCCATCACGATATAGTCCCCCTCATAGCCAAGCGAGCGCAGGTTCTCCCCTGCACCGCGGCTGACCACCCAAACCTCATCGCAGGCGCTCACATTCTGCACAAGCGCACGAATTGCTCCCGCCTGCAGTGCCTTGCCGCGAATCGCCTTTGCAATATCAATGTCATACTTCGTGTGATAGGTCAGCACCAGCGGCGCATCCACCACATCGCGCAGCGACCGCGCAAGAAAGCACGAGGACACCGGACAGTGCGTGTGCAGCAGCTCCACGCGCTCAGCGCTCAAACGTCCGGCAATTTCGGGAGAAAACGGGTAACCTGCCATATATCCAACGAGTCGGCGTGTATCAATGCTCGGATATCGCAGGACCGGAAAAGCAAAGCCGCTGTCGTCAGCACCCGGTACGTCCGGTGTGGCGACAATGGCGTGGCCATATTTTTTCTCGATGTTTTCTGCATAGTTGATCACCGCATTTGCAACGCCGTCGATGACAGGCGGAAATGAATCGTTGAAAAGGCAGACTGTCCGTTTTTCCATGCACGATACCTCCTTTTATTCCTTTCCCCAACTATATCATCTCCACAAAAAATATGTTATACTATTTTTAAACTTTTTCAGGAGGATGGCTGTATGCGAATATTGAGCATCACGGTGGAAAAGACATCGGACGGCAAAATGGTCAAGGGTATTCTGCGCGGTGAGCTGCAGCTGTCCTATACGCTGATGAAAAGTCTGAAGTGGCGTGAAAACGCGATACTTCTCAACGGGCAAAGCGTCCACGTCAATGCCATCGTCCACACCGGGGACGTTGTAACGGTCACACTCGATGAACGCGCCGGCGCACCTTCCGCCGCACTTCCCTGTCCTCTGCCGCTCGAAATCGTGTATGAGGATGAGGATCTGCTGGTGATTAACAAGCCTGCCGGCATTGCCATGCACCCGAAATCCACCGACCTTGCCGCCCCCAGTATGGCAAGCGCATTGGTTTCCTATCTGGGAGAGGGAAGCGTCGCGCACTTTGTCAGCAGGCTTGACAAGGGTACCTCCGGTCTCTTCATTGCCGCCAAGAACGGCTATGTCCACGACAGGCTGCGCCGCGCGCTGCACTCTGAGGATCTGCGGCGGGAATACCTCGCCGTGGCGGTCGGTCACGTAACACCCGAAAGCGGTACGATCGACCTGCCGATCGGGCGCGAGGACGGCTCTCTTGTGAAGCGCTGTGTGCGCGAGGACGGGCTTCCCAGCCTGACAAAGTATCAAACGATTGCAGCGAACGACCGCTTCACGCTGCTGCGTCTGACGCCCTGTACAGGACGCACGCATCAGCTGCGCGTTCATATGGCGCACCTCGGCTATCCCCTTGCAGGTGACTGGCTCTATGGGACAGAGGATCTGTCGCTTATCAGCCGCCCGGCGCTGCACTCCTGCGAGCTATGGTTTACGCACCCGATCACGGCCCGACCAATGCACTTTACTGCGCCGCTGAGCGATGACATGGAGCTGCTAATGAAAGATGACGGTGACTGAGATCACCGTCATCTTTACCGTTTTGTAAGCTCTCTTGTATTTTCTCACTATTTCTCTTTGTAGTACAGCCTGCAATGGCAGAATCCCTCAAAATCCGGATCCGCAATCTGCTCACGGAATTCTTTGCACATACAGATGTTATCCTCCGTTTTTTGCAGTCTGCAGGGGCAGTAGCCGTCCTTACGCCTGAGTCCCTCGCGTATTTTTGTCACGGCCTCCGTATCCGGATTGAAGATAATTTTCATAGGATTTCCCCCTCAGCGGCAGCTGTTGAGCATGCTGCGAATGTCCTCTTTTTCATGCACACCGACCATACCGGTGAGCGTGTGGCGATCCTGCACAACGGCAAGTGTGGGGATCGAGTCAATGCCGAACATGGAAGCAAGATTAGGCTGTTCATCCACGTTCACCTTGCAGAACTTGACTTTGTTCTCTTCCCTGCTCAGCTCTTCAAACGTGGGTGCCATCATTCTGCACGGCTGGCACCACTCTGCCCAGAAGTCAATGACAATAAGGCCCGGGTCGTCCAAAACCTCGTGCTGGAAGTTTTCTTCCGTCAGATGCACGATTTCGGTAAAGGTGCGCGTCTCCTCGTACGGCTCGCGCGGCTCGCTGTGGCAGCCGCCGCAGCTTCCGCAGCAGCCGCCGCAGGCGTGCTCTTCCTTATCATGGTGATGGTCACAGCTCGAGCCGGTCATAAATTCGAGCGATCCGTCAAGAAACTGATCGACCACCTCGTCCGCCTTACCGGAGACGTTGGAGCACAGCAGAATATGCTCCGCTTCGATCGCCTCGCGCGCACCGTCACCGATGCCGCCGCAGATCAGCAGGTCTACCCCAAGCTTTTTGAGATAGCCGGCCACCGCCTCGTGGCTCACATTTTCAGGCTTCACGATTTTGCTTTCAATCGGCTTGATATCCTCAACCGTGTAAATTTTAAATTCAGCGGCATGTCCAAAGTGCTGGAATACTTCACCGCTTTCGTACGGGACAGCAATTTTCATGGTTTTTCCTCCATTTTCGTTTTCCTCGTTTTGTGCGCGGCAGCATTGCTGTCGGCTGTCAACCCTTGATTTTTTCTATAGCTTACCACAGTTTATGCGTTCATACAACCGAATTAGCATCAATATTATCCGCTTTTTCATCTTTTCCTTGCGTACTGCCTGTGTTTCCTATAAAATAGATGAAACATTTAAAGGGGGTTCCAACCATGAGTGAGAATGTTATTTTCTGTTACTCCGGCACAGGAAACTGCCTTGATATGGCAAAAAATATTGCCCGTGAGCTTGGCGACACGGACATTATCATGATGCGCCGTAAGCCGGGCGTCACTGACGTGCGCGATGCAAAACGCGTCGGTTTTGTCTTTCCCTGTTATGCAGGCGGACTTCCCGGCGGCGTAGAGGAAAGTCTGCGTTCGATTCAGTTCACACCCTACTCTTACAAATTTGCCGTCTGCCAGTTTTCCGGTTATGCCGGAAACGGCCTTGCGATCGTGGATAAGATCTTCCATCTTGACTACTGGCGCACGATGTCCCATCACTGCTCCTGTATCTGGCTGTTTCCGCACAACATCATGTCCCCACCCATGTCGGTTGAGGGTGCGCAAAAGCGCAGCGCACGCATTGCAAAAGAGGTCGCGCAGGCGGCGAAGAACGCCGTTCACAAGTGGGAATCGCCCAAAAAGCTTTCAGTCTTTTCCCTGGAGCATAAGGCCTGGCCTTCGATCACCAGGAAGAAAGCCGAGCAGTTTGATGTCACCAGCATGTGTATCGGCTGCGGCACCTGTGCCAGGATCTGTCCGCGCGGCAACATCAAATTGCTTGACGGAAAGCCGCAGTTTGGCACCGACTGTATCCAGTGTCTCGGCTGCCTTCAGTATTGCCCGCAGGAGGCAATCACGCTCGGTGCCATCACCACGCAGCGTGAGCATTATCACAACCCCAACATTACGGCAGATGACCTCACGCAGAGCATCATTCACATTGACTGAGTTTATACCTTTTAGGAGCATCCTACCATGAAGCAGATATCCGCCTTTCAGCTTTCGCTCACCTTTGTCGGTGTCTTTTTAGGTGCCGGCTTCGTCTCCGGTCAGGAGATCTGGCAGTTTTTCGCCTGCTTTGGCCCGTTCGGTTTTCTTGGCTTTCTTGTGGCGATTGCCTTATTTTACCTTGTCCATTCTTCGTTGATCCGTTTGGTGCGCGCCACCGGAACGGAAAGCATCAGCCACCTTCTCACCCTCGGTGACCGCCCCAGACTGCGCGCCGTAGTGAATGTAATGCAATATCTGTTTCTCTTCGGCGTGGTCGTCATTATGACTGCGGGTGCCGCCGCGATCCTGACAGAGATGCTCAGCCTTAATATCGCGCTCGCTTCCGTGATCGTCACGGTGACCATCATGCTGCTTGCGCTGCTCGGGCTGCAGGGGCTCGTCACTGCATTCAGTCTATTGGTCCCTGTGATTGCTGTCTGCGCTGTCGTCATCGCGCTGTTGGTTCTGTGTAAAAACGGCATCACACCTGCGCCGACTGTGGGCAGCGTCAGCGCCCTACTCCCTAACTGGGGCGTGAGTGCGCTTACCTACACCGCTTACAATCTGCTCGGAACGGTCACCATCATGGTACCGTTTGCTCCGTTTATCAAGGACGAACGCACACTGCGCCGCGGTCTTGGCGGGGGCGCCGTCCTCTTGACACTGATGGCCTGGAGCATGATCGCAGCGCTTGTGGTGCTGCCTGAGGCCGGAAGCTATGAGCTTCCTATGAACAGTATGGCCTCTGGCATTCATCCCCTTCTTGGATTTGTCTACGGCATTTTGATGCTGCTCGCCATGGTCGTCTCCGCGCTCGGCTGTCTGGTTGCGCTGCAGGCACAGCTGGAGCTTGCGTGGCCAAAGCTCGCCTCGCATCATACGCTCTCACTTTCTCTGATTCTTGCGCTCAGCTGCGTTTCCAGCCTTCTCGGCTTCGGTGCTCTGATCGGTGTAGTGTACCCGATTTTCGGCTATGCAAGCATTCCGTTCTTTGTATGCCTGCTGATCAATGCTCGGCGCGAAAAGAAAAAGAATCCCGTTGCGTAATCCCCTACAATCAGCAAAAAGCCCGACTTTGTTTCCGTTTGCACAGAAACAAAGTCGGGTTTCTGTATTCTTTTTTATGAGTTTCCGCCTTTGGTGGTCACGCAGACGCTATCAGCACTGCTCAAGTACGCAAGGGCTCCGTAGGTGACATCAAATTCCAGCACATCGCCGACCTTGATCTCATCCTTAACGTCTTCCACATCGAGGATCGTGTGATCGGACGAAGCGCCAAGCACCTCCACGCCCTTCCTGCGCGGAATAATGTCGGCCGGATCACCGTAGTCCATACGGCCGACCGCAAGCAGTGCGCGGCGGCGAATTCCGCGATCTTCATAGGTACGTGTTCTGCCGAACGCATCCACCTCCAGTTCACCGATGGGGTGGCTGGGCTTGTCGCGGCACTCGATCACTTCGGCCTTAAGTGTGAATACATCTCTGTGCATAAAGTCCGGATAGCAGCCGTAGATCCCGCCAAGCAGTCCGAACTCACCAATACGCAGCATATTGATCCGATACGGCATCATGCCGCCAAGCGCCATATACATCGATGTAGACGCGCCGCCGCTGACCCACTCGAGCTGTCGGCCGATCGTCCTTTCAATCTCTGCAGCAAGATTGACAAGCGCCTGCATATTGCGTCTTGCCGGTTTGACCGAACCGTAGCAGCTCAGATTCACACCGACTCCCGCAAGGTGCAGATTTTTCAGCTCATTCTCGATTTCAACCGCGGCGTTGACTGCTTCCTCGGCAAGCCAGAAGCCCTCACGCAGATCGCCGAGATCCATCATCAGAATAACATCGTGGATTTTGTTCTGCTTTTTTGCTTCGTCATTGGTCGCGCGAAGAACGGTGATATCGCTCTGCAGGCTGATATCGCTGAGCGCAACGACATCAGGAAGCTCAGAGAGCATCGGAATGCGAATGAGCATCAGCGGCTTTTTGTTGATACCTGCCTCACGCATGGCACGCAGTTGGTCAATACGGGAAGTGGCTATAAATTTGACGTTGCTGCGCTCATACACGCGCACAATTTCTTTCTGCGCGGCAAACGCTTTCACGACGCCTGTAACCTCGATATTAGAATCATGGCAGCGCTCGATGAGCGCTGCCAGATTCTCACTTAATCGATCGAGATCACATTCCAAACACGGATACGGATTTCGATTCTTTTTCATTTTTTGAATCCCTTAAATGCTGATTACTTAGCAGCCTTAGACTTTCTGTAGGGCTTGCCTTCGAGATCCTTCAGGGTAACACCGATGAATGCGCAAGCAGCATTGATAACGGGCATCAGCCAGTTGAAGATAGCATAGGGGCCATAGCCGCCGGCACCCCAAGCGGTGATATTCAGGGTGTCCTGAATGAACACGCCGCAGGTGTTCCAGGGGATCAGAGCGGAGGTAACGGTACCGGCACCTTCCAGAGCGGAGGAGCAGACACCGGGATGCAGACCCATCTTGCGATACTCGTCAGCATACATGCTGCCGGGAACGACGATGGAGATGTACTGCTCAGGCATGGTGGCGTTGGAGAACACGCAGGTAACTTCGGTCACGACAACGAGGGAAGCCGGTCCCTTGATGAAGACCTTGAGCTTGTTGACGATGACTTCGAGCTGGTGAGTGTATTCCATGATACCGCCGAACATCATGGCGATGATCGTCATGGAGACGGAGAACATCATGCCAAGGATACCGCCGCTCTCGAGCAGACGAGTCATGGTGTAGCAGGTATCTTCGGAAAGGGTGGACTCCATGAAAGCAAGAGCTTCATCGGAGAAGTAGTAACCGTTGATACCGAAATCAAACAGAGTACCGAGGTTGCAGTCGGGCTGGAAGATCATGCCCAGAACAGCACCGGAGAGGATACCGAGGGTGATGCCGGGGATGGCAGGAACCTTCATAGCAACAGCAACGATGACGATGACCGGGGGCAGGAGCAGCAGCGGGTTGATGTTGAACAGACCGCCTTCAGCAGCGTTAAGAGCGTTGGAGAACTCAACAACACGGCTGACATCGGCATCGCCGCCATGATACATGGAGAAGCCAAACACGCCGAAGACAATGAGGGTAATGGCATAGGTAACAGCGGTCGGGATCAGCATGGACTTGACGTGAGTGATGACATCAGTACCGGCCATAGCAGGGGCGAGGTTCGTGGTGTCGGACAGGGGGGACATCTTATCACCGAAGTAAGCACCGGAGATGATAGCACCGGCGGTCATGCCGGCGGGCATACCAAGACCGAAACCAATACCCATCAGAGCAACACCCATGGTGCCCATGGTGCCCCAAGAGGTACCGGTAGCAAGGGAGGTGATGGAGGTGATCAGAACGGTAGCAATGAAGAAGATGGAGGGCTTGAGAACCTTAAGACCATAGTAGATCATGGTGGGGACAACACCGGAGTTGATCCACACGCCGATCAGAATACCAACGATCATGAGGATCATGATAGACTGCAGAGCCTTGTAGATACCGTCCATCATGGACTTTTCAATCTCTTCCCACTTGTAGCCAAGACGCATAGCCATGAGAGCTGCAACGATAACGCCGCAGAACATCGGCACATGCGGGTCAACGCCATAGATAATAATACCAACTGCCAGCAGGGCAACTAAGCAGGCCATAACCAGCAGAGCTTCCCACAATTTGGGCATTCTCTTTTCTTTACTCATAATTTTACCAACCTTTCAAAGTTTGCTTTCACACTTTACCATTAAAATAAATGAATTTGTAAAGCGCATTTAGAATGGTGCACATAGTTTTACGGTAATGCTTTGGGCAACGCGAAAAGAATTCATTTGACGGGCACTCCCCCTTCTTCCCTTCTAACATCCACACACACGGTCATATCCTACAAACATTTGCTATGTATGGGAATTCCCTCATATTCTCCCGCCGATCCCCCATCGGCGGGAGAAAGTGGAAGGCTGTATGTCTTCCGGTTATGCGAGAAAAGGGAACACGCGCATTCCCGGTCCGTAGGAATCAGACTACCCGTTCAATATAACACACAAGAATAATAATGTCAATTGCTCAGTATTATTATGCACTGTGTCTTATCTTACCAGCCGAGCTTGGTCATGGCGTCGTCAACAGCCTTGATGACGATGTCGATCTCTTCCTTGCCGACGATCAGAGGCGGCACGAAACGCAGGACGTTGCCGGCAGTGTTGTTGATGAGAACCTTGCTGTCCTTGAAGCACAGGTCAACAACGGGCTGACCGGAGGGCTGATTCAGCTCGATACCGTCGATGAGGCCGAGGCCGCGGATTTCCTTGACAGCCTTGGGATGGTTCTTCTCGATGACAGCGTGCATCTGCTCACGGAAGTATTCACCCATGACGCGGCTGTTCTCGATGACGCCCTCGTTGATCATGACGTCGAGCGTGGTCATAGCCAGAGCGCAGGCGAGCGGGCCGCCGGCGAAGGTGGAACCGTGGGTGCCCGGAGTCAGGGTCTTGGCAGCTTCGCCGCGGGCACAGACAGCACCGATGGGCACGCCGGAACCGAGAGCCTTGGCCATGGAGCAGGTATCGGGCTCAACACCGTAGTTCTGGTGAGCAAAGAGCTTACCGGTACGGCCGGAACCAACCTGAACTTCGTCGAACATGAGGAGGATGCCCTTCTCATCGCACAGTTCACGCAGACCCTGCAGGAACTCCTTGGAAGCGGGACGGACGCCGCCCTCACCCTGGACGGGCTCGGTCAGGATAGCGCAGACATATTCGTCCATCTGAGCCTTGACGGAGTCGAGGTTGTTGAATTCGGCATAACGGAAGCCGGTGGGCAGCGGCTCGAAGTAACGGTGAACACCATACTGACCGGTAGCGGTGCAGGTGGCGAGGGTACGGCCGTGGAAGGAGTTCTTCATCGTGATGACGACGAAACGCTCGGGATGACCGTGATCCTTGGCATACTTACGGGCGAGCTTGATCTGGCCTTCATTGGACTCAGCGCCGGAGTTGGCGAAGAGGACCTTGTCGAAGCAACTGTTCTCGACGATCAGCTTTGCCGTCTGGACAGCGGGCTCATTGTAGAAGTAGTTGGAGCAGTGAAGGATGGTGTTGGCACGCTCTTCCAGGCACTTCTTGATGGCGGGGTGGCAGTGGCCGAGGCCGTTGACAGCGATACCGCCGATGAAGTCGAGGTACTTGTTGCCGTCCTTATCGAACACATAGGCGCCTTCGCCGCGCTCGATGGAAAGGGGCATACGGACATGGTTGCCATAGAGATACTTGTCACCGGCAGCGATGACTTCCGCATTGGTCTTGTACAGTTCAATCATGGTAAGAATCCTCCTATTATAAATATGTGATTACCACTTGATGCCGACACTGTCCTGAGCGGTGCCGACGGTAGTGCCGATACCTTCGTCGGTAAAGGCTTCATAAAGAATGCTGTGGGGCTTGCGGCCATCAATGATGTGGACGGAAGTAACACCCTCCTCGATCGCCTGCACGCAGCAGTCGACCTTGGGGATCATGCCGCCGGCAATGGTGCCCTTGTCCTTGAGGCCCTGAACATCCTTGATGTTCAGATAGCTGATGACATCGCGGAGCTTAATATCGTTGCAAAGGCCTTCAATATCCGTCAGGAGCATCAGCTTCTCAGCACCAAGGGCGCTTGCGAGCTTGCCCGCGGCAGTGTCGCCGTTGATGTTGAAGGTGTTGCCCTGACCGTCAGTGCCAACGGGGGCGATGACGGGAATATAGCCTGCATCGAGCATGGCAAGGATCGGCTTAGGATCGACATAGTCGATGTCACCGACATAGCCATGCACGTCATCGCGCTGGTGGCAGTGATAAATGTCACCGCTGACACCGGAAAGGCCGACCGCCTTGCCGCCGAGCTTATTGATAAAGCCGACGAGTTCGGTGTTGACCTGACCGATGAGCACCATCTCGACCACGCGCATAATGTCCGAAGACGTATAGCGCAGACCTTCGATGAATTCCACAGGGATCTCCAGCTTGTCGAGCATCTTGTTGATGCCGGGGCCGCCGCCGTGGCTGAGAACGGGCTTCATGCCAAGGAGCTTGAGCATAACAACGTCATGCATAACAGCGTCCTTGAGCTCTTCATTGATCATGGCATTGCCGCCGTACTTGATGACAATGATCTTGCCCTGATACTTCTGCAGATAGGGCAGAGCTTCCATGAGGTTTTCAACCTTGTTCGCTACATCGCTCATGGGTGAGCCTCCTTTTGTTTGGTATTAGGTACGATAGTCGCCGTTGATCTTGACGTATTCATAGGTCAGATCGCAGCCCCAGGCCTTGGCCTGGCCTTCGCCCTGATAGAAACGAACGATGACGGTGATGTCATGCTCGGTGAGGACCTTCTTGGCAAGATCTTCGTCAAAGTCAGTGCCGAAGCCATCTTTGAAGACGACCACTTCGCCGGCAGCGCTCTTAATGATGCAGTCTGCACGGGTGGGATCGACGTCAGCACCGGAGTAACCGGCAGCAGCCATAATACGGCCCCAGTTGGCATCACGGCCAAAGACGGCAGCCTTGAACAGCATGGAGCCGGCAATGGACTTCGCAACGAGGCGGGCGTCATGCTCGGTGGGCAGACCGTAGGACTCGACTTCGATGAGGTGGCTTGCGCCTTCACCGTCGGAAGCAACGCGGCGGGCAAGGTCGGTGCAGATGGAGAGAACGAGGTCGGCAAGTGCCTTCTTGTCCTCTTCGGTCTTGACCTCAACGCCGGAAGCGCCGTTGGCAAGCAGGAAGATGGAGTCGTTGGTGGAGGTATCGCCATCGACGGTGAGCATGTTGAAGCTCTTGTTGACAGCGTCGGAGAGCATGACCTGGAGGTCAGCGGGATCCGCCTTGGCGTCGGTGGTGACATAAACGAGCATGGTGGCCATGTTCGGATGGATCATGCCGGCACCCTTTGCCATAGCACCGATCTTGACGGTACCGGTGGAGAGCTGCAGCTCATAGGCGCACTCCTTACGGACGGTATCGGTGGTCATGATGGCATAGGCAGCTTCGCTGCCGTTTTCGGGGCTGAGAATGGGCACGCAGCGGCGGACACCTTCGAGAACCTTCTCGACGGGGAGACGCTGGCCGATGACGCCGGTGGAGCTGACGAACACTTCGTCTTCACCGAGACCGAGCAGCTTTTCGGCTTCGCGCTCGACGGTCAGAGCGTCTTCGATGCCCTGCTTACCGGTGGCGGCGTTGGCGTTGCCGGAGTTGACGACGACAGCGCGGGCCTTGCCCTTCTTCAGGATCTCACGGTCAAGGATAACAGGAGCTGCGCAGAACTTGTTGGTGGTGAAGCAGGCTGCGCAGGAGCAGGGGAACTCGGAGTACAGGATCGCAACGTCAGGCTTCTTATTCTCGCGCTTTTTGATCTCGGTATAAACTGCTGCTGCGCTGAAGCCCTTAGGGGTGGTGGCACCGCCCTGGATCGCTTTGATGTTTGCCATGTGGATTTCTCCTCTCTGATTTTTTAAATATATAGGTATTTCGATTACGGGAACATCGGGGGCATCATCAGGCCCGTGGTCTCGGGCAGACCCATGATGAGGTTCATGTTCTGGATAGCCTGGCCGGCAGCGCCCTTGCCGATGTTGTCAATGACGGAGGAGACGATCAGGCGGTGAGTGCGCTGGTCGAAGGTCGGGGTCATCTCAACAAAGTTGGAGCCGTAAGCCCACTTGGTCTGGACAGGCTGGCTGGCCGGGAAGACCTTGACGAAGGGCTCGTCCTTGTAGAATTCCTTATACATTTCGTAGACTTCTTCATTGGTGAAGTCCTTATCGCAGGTGGCATAAATGGTGACTTCGATGCCGCGGACAGAGGGGATCAGGTGCGGCTGGAAGTTGATGTACTGCCAGGTCTCGGGCTTCATCAGATCCTTGCCGGTGATGTAGGCGATGTTCTGCTCGATCTCGGGCGTGTGGCGGTGACCGCCGCCGAGGGCGTAAGCGCAGAAGTTGTTCTCAGCCTCGGTGAGAAGCTTGTTGGTGGCAGGACGACGTCCGGCACCGGTGTAGCCGCTCTTGGAGTCGATCACGATGGTGTTCTCCACAATGTGGCCGGTCTTGAGCATGGGCTGAAGGCCGAGCGTGGAGGCGGTGGGATAGCAGCCGGGGTTGGCGATGAGCTTCTTGCCCTTTGCAAGCTCACGGTTCATTTCGGGCATGCTGTAAACAGCCTCATAAGTCATCTGGGGATTGGGATGCTTGTCGCCATACCACTTCTCCCAAACCTTGACGTCGCGGAAGCGGATGTCAGCGCCGATATCGATGACGCGGGAACCTTCGGCAAGAATGATCTCAGCCCAGTGAGCAACCTGGCCGGAGGGAACCTGAACGAGAACAACATCGCTGTTCTTGGCGGTCTCGCGGACGTTTTCGTCGGTGAGGTCCATGATCTCCTGATCATAGAAACCACGCAGCGCGGGATGATGCTCGCAAATCTTCTGGCCAACGCCAAAGGAGTCGAGCACGTTCACAAGCTGGCCCTCGGGATGAGCGACCATCATGCGGAGCACTTCGCCGCAGACATAACCGACGGCACCGATAGCAGAATAACGAATCATGACTTTTTCCTCCTGTTTTTTTGTCGATCGCAGTTTTATCTGCGATCACTTTTTGCTGGAAATTCTGCACTGAAAATATTGAATTTTCATTATTGCTATTGTATAATTTGTGTAGCTTTTTTGAAAGCGAATTTATTTTTTGCTAACTATTCCAAAACGGAATACAATAGTAAGGGTTGGTGGAATCATGAGTCTCCGCAAATACATCGCCTATCTGCGCACCATAGAAACCGGCAGCATTACACAAGCCGCCAGCGAGCTGGGCTACACCCAGTCTGCCGTCAGTAAAATGATCTCCGATCTCGAGGCTGACTGGCAATGCACACTGCTTACGCGCAACCACTCCGGCATTGAGATCTCCTCCGACGGCATGGTGCTGCTCCCTACGATCCGTGAGATCATTAAGGACTACGAGGATCTCAACTTTGCTGTCTCGGAGCTGCACGGCACGCAGGCCGGCACCCTGCGCATCGGAAGCTTTACGAGTCTTTCCACGAGCGTCCTGCCCGCCGTTCTCAAGTCCTTTCATGAAAAATATCCCAACATTCAGATTCAGCTGCTCAACGGCGAGTACAACGAGATTTCCGACTGGCTGCGCCGCGGTATGATCGACTGCGGTTTCCTTGTCGCGCCGGTATCCAATGAGTTTGATCTGACATTCCTTCTGCGGGATTCTTTTGTCGCCATTCTGCCGCTTGATCACCCGATGGCGGAAGCTGACTGTTTCCCGCTCAGTCAGCTTCCCAACGAATGCTTCATCAATCTCAAGGAGATCCAGGACTATGAGATCAACCGCTTCCTCGATCAATCTCAGGTCGCGCCGCGCGTGACCTACGATGTCACCAGTGACTTTGCGCTTTTGTCCATGGTTGAGGCAGGTCTTGGCATCAGCATTGTGCACGATCTCATTCTTCATCCGAAGCGTTACAAGGTCGCGCGTCTTCCGCTGGACATCACGCAGTGGCGTGATATCGGTATCGCCGTGAAGCGAAACTTTGTTCCCTCGACCATCACCCGTCTTTTCACGGAACACGTGGTCAACCAGGCGAAAGGCTTTAACCTTTCCCAGCTTTCCTCTCAATAAACGAAACGCAGGAGGCCATGCTCTCCTGCGTTTTTCTGTCTCTTCGCTCTCATTCAAAAAAGATGACTGATTATTCCCTCGGAGGCTTTCCGCCGAGTGTCACGATCACCACCGCGCCCAATACCATTGCCGCGCCGAGGATCGTCCTCACGCTCACCGGCTCGCGCAGCACGAGCGCACTGCCGAGCGTACAGACGATCGGCTGCAGTGTCCCGAGAATCGATGTCTTCACCGAGCCGATCTGCCGGATTGCCATCGCCTGCGTGAGGATCGCAAGCATAGCAAACACACCTGCAATCAGCAGTACACCGTACACCTCCGCAGAGGTGCTGACAAAGAATCTTCCCGTTGCCAGGTTGTACAGCGCCAGCAGGAATGCGTCCAGGAAGCTCAAGAGCATCGTAAAGAGCACCGCATCCACTTCACTGAGTTTCTTGCGCTCCACCCACAGGTAGTATGCGCCGAACGCCACCGCAGACAAAAGTGCCAGGCAAACGCCTTTTCCCGCGTCTGCCGGAAGCACGGTATTATCGCACAGCAGCATCACTCCCACAAGCGACAGCAAAAGTGCTGTCACCGCCTGCCGCGTGATGCGTGCGCGGAACAGCAGGACGCTTAAAACCATCACAACGAGCGGATAGGTATAGTGCAGGGCAATGCCCACCCCCGCCGGAATCGTATCCAGCGCCGTATAAATGAGAATCGATGCACAGGTCAAAAACACACCGGCAGGCAGCATTCTGTAAAAGAACTGTTTCGTAAGATGAGCGGCACGGAAATGCCGCACGGAAAACGGCAGCAGGAATACTCCGGCAAGGAACATGCGAACCATCATGCTAAACAGGCTCGGCACATCTCCAAACTTTGCGATAAAGAGGATAATGACGGAAATGATCCCGTAAAATGCGCCGGACAGAATTGCCCAGATATAACCGCTGAATTGCCGCTTCATTTTCTCTGTCTCCCCAGCTGAACGTTTTTTGATACAAAAAGAAAACCCCAAAGTCATCGACTTTGGGGGATATTTCGTGGTGCGCGAGGCGGGACTTGAACCCGCACGTCCGTAATGAACACTAGAACCTGAATCTAGCGAGTCTGCCAATTCCACCACTCGCGCGTGTCGCAGTGGCCCGAGAGAAAAATGGTGCGGATGGTGGGACTTGAACCCACACGTCCATACGAACACTAGCACCTCAAGCTAGCCTGTCTGCCAATTCCAGCACACCCGCATTTCTTTCTCAGTCCTCAAAACCGACTGCTCCGCTATTATAAGACCAAATCCGCCGGATTGTCAACCCTTTTTTTCGCAACTTGCGAAACTTTTTTGCTCCCTTTTTACACCTGTGAAAGCACCTCACCCACCGCGCCGGTAATCACCAGATCGGCACCTAAATCACCGCGCAGCGGGGTCTTATTGATGACGACCAGCTTCCTGCCGCGGTAGTAGTTCACAAGTCCCGCTGCCGGATAAACGGCAAGCGAAGTTCCGGCAATGATCAAAACATCTGCATTTGCAATATAGTTCACCGCCTTGGTAAGCGTACGCTCGTCAAGGCCCTCTTCGTACAGCACAACATCCGGCTTGAGCCGTCCGCCGCAGGAACACTTCGGCACACCGGTGCTGTTCATCACCGCATCCACACCGTAAAACTTTCCGCATTTCTCGCAATAATTGCGCAGCGTGCTGCCGTGCAGCTCAAGCACCTCCCTGCTGCCTGCCGCCTGGTGCAATCCGTCGATATTCTGTGTGATGACTGCCTTGAGCCTGCCGTCCTTCTCCCACTCGGCAAGCTTCCGATGCGCGGCATTCGGCTTGGCGTCGGGGCAAATAAGCTTGGCGCGGTAGAAGCGATAAAACTCCTCCGTATGGCGCATGTAGTAGGTATGGCTGAGGATCGTCTCGGGGGGATCGTCCCACTGCTGATGATACAATCCGTCCACGCTGCGAAAGTCCGGAATACCGCTCTCGGTACTCACACCGGCACCGCCGAAAAAGACAATGTTATCCGTGTCGGCGATCAGCATTCTGAGTTTCTCGATCTCGGGCGTCACGGCGCTTCCTCCTCACTTGACATAGCTCTTATCGATCTTCACAACGGCAAAATAGTTGCCGTCCAATGTGCGCACGGCGCTTTCAATCTTCTCCTCGACCTCTTTATCCGAGAGGCGGAAGGCAAACGGCACCACCGCATCGAAGATCACATTGGTGTGTGTCGGGCCGCTGACCATGCGGAAATCGTGAATGGTGATCTGCTCGTCGATCAAGCGGACAAGCTCCGCTACCTTCCTGCGTGTTTCCTTCGTTGTCTCGTCATTGGTGTCAATGGGATCCATATGAATGGTTGCCTCACAGCCCAGCTTTGAGCGCAGCTCCTGCTCAATAATGTCGATTTCATCGTGGATCTCCATGATATTGCGGTCGGCAGGAACCTCAGCGTGCAGCGTGATCATTACGCGGCCGGGACCGTAGTCATGCACGACGAGGTCGTGAATACCGCTGACGATCCCATGCGCCATGACGGTCTTTTCGATCTCATCTACGAACTCCTGCTCAGGCGGCTGACCGAGCAGCGGAGAGAGCGTATCCCTGGCGGCATTATAACCGGCAAAGAGAATGAGTCCCGAAACAATGAGGCCGCACCAACCGTCGATGTGAAGGTTCGTCCAGTGTCCGACAAGGGTAGCAAGCAGCACCGCAGAGGTTGCCGCACAGTCGGAAAGCGAGTCGGTCGCCGTTGCCTGCATTGCCGTTGAGTCAATTTTCCTGCCGATAGAACGGTTGTAGAGGAACATATAGCACTTGCCGCAGATGGACACAATCAAAATCACAACGGCAAGCACACTGAATTCCACCGCTTCCGGATGCAGGATTTTGTCCACCGCATCGCGCAGCAGCTCAACGCCCATGAGAATAATCACCATCGACACAGCAAGACCGGAGAGATACTCAATGCGTCCGTGACCGAAGGGGTGATCCGGGTCCGGCTTCTTACCGGCAAGCTTAAAGCCGAGCAGCGTTACAACACTTGCGCCTGCATCGGAAAGGTTGTTGAAAGCGTCTGCCGTGATGGCGATAGAGCCGGAAATCGTACCGGCAAAGAATTTGAGCGCAAAAAGAATGATATTGATACAGATGCCCACGATCCCGCAAAGCATACCGTATGCCTGTCGCACGGCGGGAGATGTTACATTCTCACGGTTCTTGATAAACTTTTTCGCAAGAAGAGAAATCATGAAAGACTCGCCTCACTTTTGACAGGATAGAAAAACCGTTTGGTAAACAGATAGCAAGTCGGGATCAAATACAAAAGGCTCGCATAGGGCAGTGCCTCGACACCGACGCCCAGCATGGAAAGCGGCACGGAGCAGGCGATGCTCCACGGCACAAGTCCCGCGATCGTGACAACAGAATTTGCCATATCCATGGCGAACTCCTCGTGCTCCCTGCCCTCTTTTGCATAGATGCTGCCGAGCACCTGGTGCGACATCATCAGCGCGATCGTCTGGTTGCACACCACCATGATCATCACCGTGCCGGAAAGGCAGGTCGTCGGCAGAAGTCCGATCTTTCCGCGCAGTGCGCTCAGCTTTCCCTGTACGTTTTTGAGAAGTCCCATGCCCTCCAAAAGTCCCGTACAGGCAGCCGCCAGAATGTTCATCATCATCGTCGGAAACATGGAGACAAAGCCGCCTCCGCTCATCACGGAATTGACCGCGATATTCTCCGGATGATAGCCCAAAAACGCGATGCGCACCGCGTCCCAAAGTGCTGTCCCCTGCACCGTGACCGTCAGGATAAACGCGGCGAGAATGGAAACCGCCATGGCGCGGCGAATGGTGACCTTAAAAAGCGGCAGCGCCAGCATAATAATTGCCGGCAGCACAAGCCACACGCTGCTGCCGAAATGTTCCTCCAGCAGGGCAAGCAGTACTTCATCCACAGTCTGAATCGGATTTTTCTGCGACAGGACGAAGTATATTCCCAATGTCAGCAGCATCGGCAGGGCAACCGTCTTCATCATCTTTTTGACATTGCTGTATAGCTCCGTCTCCGTCAATGCCGCAACAAGGCTCGCGCACGATGAGGTCGGTGCGCCGCGGTCACCGAAGTAGATGCCGGACATGATCACGCCTGCCGTGATCGCCTCATTCACACCGCCAGCGCGTGCAAGTGCCATGAGCACCACACCAATCGTACTGGCAACGCCGAACGATGTTCCGATGGCATACGACACCACGGCGGCAAGCAGGAACGAGAGCATCAGAAACCACCGGGGACTGATGATGCGAATGCCGTACTCAATGAAAAACGCGATCGTTCCGCAGGAGCGCCAAAGCCCCGTCAAAAGTCCGATGAGGCATAAAATGCGCACAACGATCATCGACTTCGGCACATTCACTTTGGACATCGTCCACAGTGACTTGACCGAGAATTTCCGATGCAGTCCCGCGCACCAGAGGGCAAGCAGCGCGACCGCAAGCGCCCATGCAAGCGAATAGCCTTTCGACAGGCAAAACACGATGGACGAGAAAAAGAGCAATGCGCAGAGAACGATGTCCATATCCCTATCTTCCTTTGATCTCAAGCTTCATGTGGCAGCACAGTCGGTCAAGATCCTCGTCCGTCGCCGCCGGAATACGCAGCTTGGCACCGCACGCCTTGCACGTAAGGTCAACGTAGGTGTGGCGAATCTCCATGCCGTACTTCTCACTGCCACAGGTGCAGGAGATGCCATGCTCACGCGCCGCGATCTCTTTCAGCTCAGAGAGTACCTCGTACATGATCACGCTGTCGGCAAAGGCTTCGGGATTCTCTCCCTGCTCGCGCTCCTTCGCGCTGGCAATGGCGAGCTGCTCGATCTCATGCTCAACGGCGTACTCCTCACCGATAAAGCAGCAAAGCTGCTTTGTACCGGGACAGGCAAGGCCGATCCCCTTGCCATGCAGCAGTCTTTCCGCGCTGCACTCCGCCAGATGCTCCTCTCCGCAAACGCCGCACGGAACACTCAGGCGAAATTTACCCTCATCCGCATCGATCGTCAGGCTGGACTTTCCGCACTCACAGCTCACCACCGCACCCGACGCGGAAAGTGCAAAGATACTGCGGTTTTGTATCACACTCTTATGACACACCGGGCAGAGATACCCGATCGTGCGCATTTCTTCTTTCATACCGTTTCCCTCCGAAACGCCGTTGGTCTTTACCTGGAGTATTATACACCGCCGAACAGCAAAAAGAAAGTGGAGAAACACCCGTTTCCCCACTTTCTTTTTTGCTGTTTTGATCACTTCTTCGCGGCAATCGCCTCGACCTCGACCAGTGCGCCCTTGGGCAGTGCGCCGACCTGCACCGCACTGCGCGCAGGACACTCCTGCGTGAAGAACCTTGCATAGACAGTGTTGACCTTTGCAAAGTCGTTCATATCCGTGAGGAAAACCGTGGTCTTGACAACATCGCTCAGCTCACAGCCGGCCGCGGCAAGCACTGCGGTAAGATTTTTAAGCGCCTGCTCCGTCTGTTCCTCCACGCCGCCGGGAACAAATGCGCCTGTTGCCGGATCGAGAGGGATCTGACCGGAGGCAAATATAAAGCCGTTTGCTTCGATCGCCTGGGAATACGGGCCGATAGCACCGGGTGCAGCTGCAGTTGCGATGATTTTTTTCATAGGAAGTTCCTCCTTAAAACCTATTATCTGTCTGTATCATAGCATTTTTGCGTCGGCTGCGTCAAGTGCTCATATTTTTGGAAAAAGTGTGAAAAACTACGCACAAACAATAGTAGAAGGAGAAAAACATGAAATCCAAACGAATCGGCACACAAACCATGGCCTTGAGCGATCCCCCCTCCGTTCTTTCCTTCGCAGCAGTCGGCGGCCGCATGGAGGCACGCGGCCCGCTCAAAGACTATTTTGACGAACTGAGTGAAGATCACTTCTGGGGCGAAAAAACATGGGAAAAGGGCGAGAGCACCATGCAGAAGCATGCGCTTTCCCGCGCCCTGGAAAAAGCCAATCTGAAGCCAAACGAGCTGGATGCCGTCTTTGCCGGAGACCTTCTCAATCAGTGCATCGGCTCTTCCTTTTCCCTGCGCGAGTTTGGGATTCCCTTTTACGGGCTTTACGGGGCCTGCTCGACCATGGGGGAAAGCCTGTCGCTCGCCGCTCTTTTGATTGACGGTGGCTTTGCCTCCCGCGTTGCCGCACTGACCTCCTCCCACTTCTGCACTGCCGAGCGTCAGTACCGTATGCCTGTCCCCTACGGTTCGCAGCGCACCCCTACGGCACAGTGGACGGCAACGGCAAGCGGCTGCTGTATCCTCGCGCATGAGGGGGGCGGGCCGTATGTGACACATGTGACCGCCGGCAAAATCGTTGACAAGGGCATTACAGATCCCAACAACATGGGTGCAGCCATGGCGCCGGCGGCTTACGATACGCTCTGCGCACTGTTTCGTGATACGCAGACAAAGCCCGAGGATTATGACCTCATTGTCACCGGGGATCTCGGGAAGCTCGGTCACGACATCGTAGCCGATTTTTTTGCACGTGACGGTATGCCGCTCGGCAGCCGCTACACGGACTGTGGGCTCCTTCTCTATGACCTCAAGCAGCAGGATATGCACTGCGGTGCCTCCGGCTGCGGCTGCAGCGCATCCGTACTCAATGGATATCTGCTGCGCGGCATGCGCGAGGGTAAATGGAGCCGCATCATCTTTGCCCCCACCGGTGCGCTGCTCTCCCCCACCTCGTCTTTTCAGGGTGAAAGCGTCCCCGGCATCTGTCATGCCGTGATTCTATCGAGCAAAAAGGAGTAATTATCATGGACTATCTGAATGCATTCCTATGCGGCGGCATCCTCTGTGCCATTGGTCAAATTTTGATCGACAAAACGCAGCTCACACCCGCGCGCATTCTCACCGGTTATGTTGTTGCCGGCGTCTTTCTCACTGCCATCGGCGTATATGGCCCCATTGTCGAGTGGGGCGGCGCCGGTGCCACCGTTCCGCTGCTCGGCTTCGGCTACTCACTCGCCGTTGGCGTGAGAAGGGCCGTTGTGGAAAAGGGCTGGCTCGGTGTGCTGACCGGCGGCCTCACCGCAACCGCCGGCGGCATCGCGGCCGCAGTCGTGTTCGGTGTCATGATGGCGCTGATCTTCAAGCCCGGCGACAAACGTTGATTTTGCGCAAAAAAAGTGGTAAACTGTTCGCAATTTAGAAAGTTTCTTTTTGCGAGGTGAGCATATTTGACCGAAAACTTTGTTGTCACCGGCATGACCTGCTCGGCGTGCAGCGCACATGTCGAGAAAGCTGTCAGCAGGATCAGCGGTGTGGAAAGCGTTGCCGTCAACCTGATGACCGGCCGCATGAGCGTGACATTTGACGATGCCAGCACCTCGCCCGATGCGATTTGCAGTGCCGTCACCGCCGAGGGCTACGGTGCAGAGCTTGCCGCAAACACGGACGCACACCGCCAGCAGGACGAGCAGGACGAAGCAACGCTTGCCATGAAACAGCGGCTGATTGCGTCTGTGTGTTTCCTGGTGCCGCTGTTCTACCTCTCTATGGGGCACATGATGGGCTGGCCGCTGCCGGACATATTCCATGAACGCTTCTTTGTTTTTGTGGGCACGCAGATCCTTCTGCTTATCCCCATTCTCATTGCCAACCGTGCCTACTTTACGGTGGGCTTCTCGCGGCTTTTCAGAGGTGCGCCGAATATGGACTCGCTCGTTGCACTCGGCGCGGCGGCGGGCATCGTCTACAGCATACTTGCTCTGTTCGGCATGGTCGGTGGAGCCATGCCGGAGCTGTACTTTGAGTCCGCAGGCATGATCCTCTCGCTTGTGACGATTGGCAAGTATCTCGAACAGTGCTCGCGCGGAAAAACCACAAGTGCCATTTCGTCCCTTGTGGCGCTTGCACCGGAATCTGCCGTGATCCTCCGTGATGGGAAGGAGCTGACGGTTCCCCTCTCCGAAGTCATAGTTGGGGACGTTGTCATCGTCCGTCAGGGCGGCAAGATCCCTGTGGACGGCACCGTGCTTGACGGCGAGGCAGCAGTGGACGAATCGGCTATCACGGGCGAAAGCCTGCCGGTGGAAAAACACGCAGGCGACAGTGTAACAGCTGCGACCATCAACGCAAGCGGATATCTCAAGTTAAGAGCCGATCGCGTTGGCAGTGACACAACACTTTCGCAGATCATCCGCCTCATGGAGGAGGCAAGCTCCTCGAAAGCACCGATTGCCAAGCTCGCCGATAGGGTCAGCGGCATTTTTGTTCCTACTGTTATCACCATCGCGCTTGTCGCGGCGCTGGCATGGTACTTTATCGGGCACCAAAGTGTAAGCTTTGCACTCTCAATTGGCATCGCCGTGCTCGTGATCTCATGCCCCTGTGCACTTGGTCTTGCCACGCCTGTTGCCATCATGGTGGGCACCGGCAAAGCTGCCGAGCAGGGCATTCTCATTAAGAGCGCAGAGAGTCTGGAGCTTCTGCACAAGGTCGATACCGTTGTCCTCGATAAAACCGGAACGGTCACGCAGGGTACCCCTCAGGTCACCGATCTCATCCCCATCGGCACCGTGACGGAGGAAGAGCTTCTCTGCACGGCAGCTTCTCTTGAGGTGCAGTCCGAGCATCCGCTCTCGCGTGCCATTTTAGAGGCGGCAAATACGCGCGAAATTCCTCTGATTGACGATGTTGCAGAGTTTGCTGCAACCGCAGGCGGCGGTGTAGAGGCAAAGCTTCACGGCTCCCTCATCTACGGCGGCAACCGGCGTCTGATGGAGCAAAAGGGTGTTGCGTTGGACGCGTTTGAAGGCGTTGCGCAGCAGCTTGCCTGCGAAGGAAAAACACCGCTCTACTTTGCAGAAAGCGGACATTTGCTCGGTATCATCGCTGTGGCAGATGTCATTAAGGAAAGCAGCTTCTCCGCCATTGAATTGCTCAAACGGGACAACATCCGTCTGGTCCTGCTTACCGGGGACAATGCACGCACCGCCAGGGCGATTGCCAATCAGGTCGGTATTGATGACGTGCTTTCTGATGTTCTTCCGCAGGATAAGGAAAGCTGCATCGCCAGGCTTCAGCAGGAGGGTCGCTGTGTTGCCATGGTTGGTGACGGCATCAATGATGCGCCGGCGCTTGCCTGTGCTGACGTAGGAATCGCCATCGGTGCCGGGACGGATATTGCAATCAAGTCGGCAGATGTTGTTCTGATGAAAAGTGATCTGCGTGACGTTGCCTCTGCGGCATCGCTCTCCCGGGCGGTCATCCGCAACATTAAGCAAAACCTTTTCTGGGCATTTTTCTACAACGCCATCAGTATTCCTGTTGCAGCCGGATTGTTCTACCCGGCTTTCGGCCTGAAGCTGAATCCCATGATCGGTGCTGCCGCCATGTCGCTGAGCAGCGTGTGCGTTGTATCGAACGCATTGCGTCTGCGCACATGGAAACCACAGCCCGTCGCAATAGAAACAAAAGAGCCGCAAACGGCCCAACATAAGGAGGAACCAACAATGAAAACAAGAACTATGAAAATCGAAGGTATGATGTGCACACACTGCTCCGGTCGAGTGGAAAAAGCACTCAATGCAATTGAGGGCGTCAGCGCAACGGTCGATTTGGATGCCAAGACCGCATCCGTTCATGCTGAGCCGCAAATTGAGGACAGCGCACTCCGTTCTGCCGTTGAAAACGCCGGTTATGAAGTCATCAGCATCGAGTAAGCTCTGCATAGCAGGAAATGGCGAGGAAGATCATGCAAACCCTTCCCCGTCATTTTTGCAGGACACAATCTGTAAGTAATTACTCATAAGAACAGCAAAATAAATCATTGTAATACCAAAACAGCAAAACACAACAGATATTCTTATTGACAAAAGGTCGCTCTTTGTGGTAAGATACAACCTGCGTTTGAGAGAATCAGCGTGAACCCACAACACGGAGAGATGGCCGAGCGGTTGAAGGCACCGGTCTTGAAAACCGGCGATGTGAAAGCATCCGTGGGTTCGAATCCCACTCTCTCCGCCAAATGAATCAACACCATCGGCTTGCGGAAGTACCCAAGAGGCCGAAGGGGCTCCCCTGCTAAGGGAGTAGGACGTGTAAAAAGCGTCGCGGAGGTTCAAATCCTCTCTTCCGCGCCAAGAAGAGCCTTGAAACCACAGTGGTTTCAAGGCTCTTCGCTTTTTTATACAGAAGACGATCATGTGATTTAAGTGAATACTCTTGTGTTATTCTTCGTGCTTTTATGAAATAATCAAAGCAAAGCAGTTCCTATGTTCTTCAAAAAAACAAGGCGGTGCAACACAAAAAAGGACACGCGAACGCGTGTCCTTTTTTGTGTTGGCGCTACCTATC
>JAUMWI010000020.1 GCA_030529725.1 Eubacteriales bacterium
GGTTAACGCTTGTGTTTTAAAATAAGCCGCAAAATAAAAGGGGGGCTAATGGGACAGGTTAAAATAACACGACAGCCGAGAAGAAGCCGGCCGCGAAGAAAACGACCGGGGAAAAGACCACTATTAAGAAAACGGCGGCAAAGAAGGCTGCCAAAAAGGACATAAACTGATGCAAGTAACTGTAATCGGGGCGGGACTTGCCGGCTGTGAGGCTGCATGGCAGCTTGCGCAGCGCGGTATCTGCGTCACGCTCTGTGAAATGAAACCGCAAAAACACACACCGGCGCACAAGAGCGACCATTTTGCCGAGCTGTGCTGCTCTAACTCGCTGCGCTCCGACCAATTGGAGAATGCGGTAGGTTTGCTGAAAGAAGAAATGCGCCGGCTCGGATCGCTGATCCTTGCCTGCGCCGATGACACAAGGGTGGAGGCCGGCGGCGCTCTTGCCGTCGACCGCCACGGCTTCGCCGCACGCGTGACGCAAAAGATACGCAGTCACCCGAACATCACGGTGCTGGAGGGTGAGGTGACGGAGATCCCGGAGGGAGACGTCATCATTGCTTCCGGCCCGCTGACAAGCGATGCGCTGGCAGAGGCCATTGCCGACAAGATCGGCAGCGGCCACACGCTCAACTTCTTTGATGCTGCTGCTCCGCTGGTGTCGTTTGAGAGCGTCGATATGGAGAAAGCGTGGTTTGCCTCCCGCTATGACAAAGGAACGGCGGATTATGTCAACTGCGCGATGAACGAAGAGGAATATCAGGCGTTCTGGAGCGCACTGACTACGGCGGAGCAGGCGGAAGTTCACGGATTTGAGGACAAGCATGTGTTTGAAGGCTGCATGCCGGTGGAGGTCATGGCGCGCCGCGGACGCGACACGCTGCTCTACGGGCCGCTCAAGCCGCGCGGACTGAAAGATCCCAAAACGGGGAAGGAGCCGTTTGCCGTGGTGCAACTTCGGCGCGATAATGCCGAGGGCAGCATCTATAACCTCGTCGGCTTCCAGACACATCTGCGTTTTCCCGAGCAGAAGCGCGTCTTTTCCATGATCCCGGCGCTGCATGACGCGGAGTTTGTCCGCTATGGCGTGATGCATCGCAATACTTACTTGAATTCTCCCGGTCTGCTGGATCGCTTCTATCGTCTGATCGCGGATGAGCGGATCGCCTTTGCCGGACAGATGACCGGCGTGGAGGGCTATGTCGAGTCTGCGGCCTCCGGTTTTTTGGCAGGACTGGAAATGGCGCGTCGCCTGCTCGGAGAAAAAAGCATTGATTTCCCGATGGAGACTGCGATCGGTGCGCTGGGGCTGTATGTCAGCAACACCACGGTTGCGGATTTCCAACCGATGAACATCAACTTCGGCATCATGCCGCCGCTGGGGTATCGGATCAAGGGCGGTAAGCGTGTGAAAAACGCGGCGCTTTCCGAGCGATCTCTTGCGCGGATCGACAAGCTTCGTGAAGAGGTACTTCAAGACATCAAAGAGTAACAAGGGGGAGACCGTATGAAGATCATCGTAGACGCAATGGGCGGCGATTTTGCCCCACTTGCACCGGTCAAGGGTGCGCTTTTAGCGCATGAAAAGTTCGGCACGGAAATCGTGCTTACCGGCAGGACGGAGGAGATCCTGCGCTCTGTGCGCGAGTGCGGCAGGGAAACGCTTCCTGCCGGTATGGAGATCGTGAACGCTGAGCAGGTGGTCGAGATCTGCGACGATCCCTCTACCGCCTTTAAGCAGAAGAAGGATTCCTCCCTCACAGTGGGACTGAATCTGTTGCGCGACGGCCAGGCGGACGGCTTTGTCTGTGCGGGCAGTACAGGGGCGCTCCTTGCCGGCGCAACGCTGGTTGTCAAGCGCATTCGTGGCCTTCGCCGTGCGGCACTTGCCCCGACCATTCCCACAGCGACCGGCAAGGCGGTGCTGATCGACTGCGGTGCGAATGCCGAGTGTACAGTGGAGTACCTGCTGCAATTCGCATACTTGGGCAGTTACTATGCCGAGAAGGTGCTCGGCGTCGAGCGTCCGCGCATCGGCCTTTTGAACATCGGTGCGGAGGAGTCCAAGGGGGATACCCTGCGCCGTGAAACGTATCAAAAGCTCAAAGAAGCAGGCGGGGCAGGGCATCTCAACTTTGTCGGAAACGTCGAGGCAAAGGAAGCGATGATGGGTGCGTGCGATGTGATCGTTGCTGACGGCTACAGCGGCAACATCATGCTCAAGAGCATTGAGGGAACCGGCAAGCTGATGGCGAAAGAGCTCAAAGCAACGCTGATGAAAAACGCAGGCACCAAGGTCGCCGCCCTGCTTTTAAAGTCCGCCCTTGCCGACTTTAAGAAGATGCTTGATCCCAACGAGGTCGGCGGAACGGCACTGCTCGGCATATCCAAGCCGGTGGTCAAGGCGCACGGATCATCGAATGAAGTGGCGTTCTGCAATGCGATCCGGCAGGCATCTGAGGTGGCGCAAAGCGGTATTATTGCTGATATTGAGGCAAACATTGACAAAATGCGCCTCGGCAGAGACGACTGAGTCTTTCAGACTGTCAAAAACCTGCCTTTGGCGGATTTTCGGGAAGGAAGATAGTGTGAAAGAAACCCGGGAGGGGTGTCTTTCGCGGTTTTGATCCTAAGTTTTGCAACTTTTTTTGAAAGTTGCAAAACTTGCTCAGTTGTCGAAAAGGCTTTTTCCACAACTGAGCTTTTCTCAAAATGGGTATTGACACGGCACTATCTTTGCCGTATCATTTCCACGAAGTCAATCCGATGGAGGAACATGAGAAATGAGTGCAGAAGAAATCTTTAAAACGATGCAGGACCTGATCGTTGAGCAGTTTGCCATTGATGCGGAAGATATCACGATGACAAGCTCCTTTGAGGATGATCTGGGCGCTGATTCTGTGGATCTTGTCGAACTGGTCATGGCTATGGAAGAGGAGTTTGAGGTCGATGAGATTCCTGAAGAAGACCTCGCCGGACTCAAGACCGTAGGCGACTGCGTGCGCTATCTGGCTGCAAAGCTGAAATAAGGATCAGAAGAGCCGCCCCGCTTCTGCGCGGGGCGTGCTTTTATCAAGGAGGGAACGGTATGCAGACCCTGGAAGAAAGCCTGGGATACCAATTTCATAATCCGGAACTTTTGGAAGAAGCACTGCGTCATAGCTCCTATGCCAACGAGCATCGCGGCAACAACATTTTTTCCAATGAGCGGCTTGAGTTTCTGGGTGACAGCGTGCTCGGCTTTGTGACGGCGGAGTACCTGTTTGCCAAGCACCCCACGGCACCTGAGGGCGAGCTGACACGGATCCGCTCACTTTTGGTGTGTGAGGACAGCCTGTACGAGGTCGCGCAGCGGCTGAAGCTGGGCGAATACCTCAAGCTCGGTCGCGGCGAGGAGAGCTGTGGCGGCCGTACCCGTCCCTCCATTCTTGCCGATGCAACGGAAGCTGTTTTTGCGGCTGTTTATCTTGACGGCGGCATTACGGCTGCAAGTGAGATCATCCATCGCGTACTGCTCGACAAGGAACGCGAGGAAGTCGCGGAGGAAAAGCGCCGTGACTATAAGACAAAACTGCAGGAGCTGGTGCAGCGGACGCCGAACCAGGTGCTTGTTTACCGTATGATCGGTGAACATGGCCCCGACCACGATAAGTTGTTTGTCTTTGAGGTGCTGCTCAATGATGCGGTCGTCGGAACCGGCAAGGGCAGAAGCAAAAAAGAAGCCGAACAGATGGCGGCAAAGGACGCACTGGAAAAAGTGAATCCATAAGCAGCAAAAGCGAACGCAAGTTCGCTTTTGCTGCTTTTATTCAAAATAAGTATTGACATTTTTCGCGATATGCGTTAAATTCACTTATGCTCTGATCTAAAGCTTTAAAGCATTAAATAGATGAAGAGCAAAACAATAACAGTAGGGGCGGGGTTTTACAGAAGCGAATGCTTGTTCTGTAAGGCTTTTTCTTTACTGACGATGGAGGAGAAAATGGAAAAAAGAGAACGTTTAGGCAGCCGTCTGGGATTTATCCTGCTTAGCGCAGGCTGCGCAATCGGCTGCGGCAATGTGTGGAAATTCCCGTGGATGTGCGGGCAGTATGGCGGCGGCGGCTTTGTGCTGATCTATATCCTGTGTCTGCTGCTGCTCGGCCTTCCCGTTATGACAATGGAATTTGCCGTGGGCCGTGCGGCTCAGGCAAGCCCACTGAATATGTATCAGAAGCTGGAAAAAAAGGGCCAGAAGTGGCATCTTCACGGATATGCTTCTTTGATCGGTAACGTTGCGCTGATGGCGTTTTACACCGTTGTTACCGGCTGGATCATTTACTATTTCGTTCGCTTCCTGACCGGAGGCACCGATGTTCCCGGCTTCATCAACATGGCAACTACGACTTCTATCAACGTGGTCTATATGGGCATTGCCGTTGTTGTCGCGTTCATCGTTCTCTGCTTCGGTCTGCAGAGCGGTCTGGAGCGCGTGACGAAGTATATGATGGTTGCGCTGCTCGTGCTGATGCTCATTCTGACGGTACATAGCTTTACTATGTCCGGTGCCGGCGAGGGTCTCAAGTTCTACCTCGTCCCCGATTTTTCCAAGATCGACGGAAAAGTGATCGTTGGTGCGATGAATCAGGCATTCTTCACGCTGTCCATCGGTCAGGGCTCCATGGCGATTTTCGGCAGCTACATTGATAAGGATCGCTCCCTTATGGGTGAGAGCGTGAATGTTATCGCTCTGGATACCTTTGTTGCTATCGTAGCAGGTCTCATCATGTTCCCCGCCTGCTTCACCTATGATGTCGAAGTCACTTCCGGCCCCGGCCTTCTGTTTGACACGATGGCTACCGTGTTCAATAACATGGCCGGCGGACGCTGGTGGGGCACGCTGTTCTTCCTGTTCATGGTCTTTGCCGCCATGTCCACGGTGCTCGCCGTGTGCGAAAACATTCTCGCCATGGTGCGCGAGATGACCGGCTGGAGCCGCCGCAAGGCCTGCCTGATCTGCGGTATCGGCATCTTCTGCATTGCACTCACCACGGCGCTCGGCTGGACGGGCGTGATCAAGTTTGAGCCGTTTGCCGAAGGCAGCAACTTCATGGACTTCTGGGATTTCGTGGTTTCCACGAACGTTCTGCCGCTTGGCTCCTTCACTTTCGCAATGTTCTGCTGCAACAAGTTCGGCTGGGGTTGGGACAACTTCGTTGCCGAAGCCAACGCCGGCAAGGGTCTGAAGGTGCAGAGCTGGATGAAGCCCATCTTCCGCTTCGTTGTTCCGGTGGTCGTCATGGCGCTGTACATCTACGGCATGGTGACCTTCAACTGGTAAAATCAAATGCAAAGCCGAAAAGGAGACCTTTTGAGGTCTCCTTTTTTGCGCCAAAATGTGGTGGTATTTTGCGAATCGTTGTGATATAATTACACAGTATAGATATTTTCAGGAAAGAGAGGAACGATATGACAGTTCTGTCTTCTATTCTGTTGGGCCTGATCCAGGGCATTGCAGAATTTCTGCCCATCTCGTCCTCAGGACATCTTGCGATCGCCGAACAGCTGCTCGGTATGCAGGGCGCGTCCGACATTCCGGAGTTTTTTGACGTGCTGCTGCATCTGGGCACGCTTCTTGCGGTGTTTGCCGCCTACTGGGGCGATATCTGCGCGATGATTCGGGAGTTTTTTGCCGGGATCGGCGATATTGCGCATCACTCCACCCCGACGCCCGTGCCGCCTGCCCGGCGCATGATCCTGCTGCTGATCCTTGGTACACTGCCGCTGTTTTTGATTCTCCCGATCAAGGATGCGGTTGAGGGACTGTCGGACAATCTGTATTTTGTCGGCGGCGCGCTGATCGTCACCGGTTTTCTGCTGTTTGCAAGTGACCGCGTGAGAAAGGGACGCAAGAGTGAAAAGAATGCTACGATCGTTGATGTGCTGCTCGTCGGCTGTGCGCAGGCGATCGCCACCTGTCCCGGCATTTCTCGCTCCGGCACAACGATCACAGCGGGCTGCTTCCTCGGTTTTGAGCGCAAGTTTGCCGTGCGTTTTTCTTTCCTGCTCTCCATCCCTGCGGTGCTGGGCGCAAACATTCTTGCCCTCAAAGATGCGCTGGAAGCCGGCGTTGACTGGGCGAGCGTTCCGGTGTATCTCATCGGTGTGGCGGTTGCCGCCGTCTCCGGATACTTAAGCATTCGGCTTCTGCGCTATGTAGCAGATAGGGGCAAGTTCGGCGCATTTGCATATTACTGCTGGTGTGTCGGTATCATGACGCTGATTTTTACGATCGTTTGAGGTGAACTATGCCGCAACAAAAGAGAACAACTACAACAAGAGCGCCTGCCAGGCGTGCAGCAAAGGCAAAGAAACGTCCGATTCGCCGCGAGGTGGGCGGCGTTGTATGCCTGATTCTGGCGCTTTGCGTGGCAGTGAGCTATTTCCAGACCGGCGCCATTTTCATCGATTGGCTTGCTAAGGTGGGCTGCGGTCTGGTTGGCTATGGGTACTATCTTTTGCTCCCTGCGCTGCTGCTTTGCGCCTACGCGCTGCTGCTCCACCACGGCCGCCCTGTTGTCGCGCGGGTAGTATGTGCGCTGCTGCTGCCGGTGCTGATCGGTGCGATGGTGCATATTGTCGCATTTGACGGCACAATTGAGCCGTCAATCGATGCCCTGCGCGGACTTTGGGGCAGCGGCATTGCCAAAACAAGCGGCGGTGCGCTTGCCGGATCGCTTGCCATTGGCTTTCTTGCAGTGCTGGGCAAGACGGCAACGCTCATTATCTTTGCCGTGCTGACCGTCACGATGCTCTTTGTCGCGCTGCGCCTGACTCCGGCGGCAGTAATCGAGGCGGTCAAAAATCACCAGACCACGCCCTATGAGCCGGAACCGGAGGAGCCGAAGCCGGCACCGATGCCGACACCGAAGGCAGCCAAAAGGACGGCAGTGATCGACATTCCGCTCGACGGGGAAGAGAAACCGACCAGGCGTTCCGGCAGCTTCTTCGCCAAGAAGGCAGATCATATCAAGAGCCCTGACGAGCTTTTGTCTGAGCCGGAGACAAAGGCCGTGCCGCAGCCGGCGTTGCCTGATGCGGAAGTGAAAACAGCAGCGGTCGAGGCACCGAAGGCTGTCGCATTCGAACAGGATAAGCCTGCCCACATAGGGGAGAGTGAGGGCGAACGACTCAAACGCGCAGAGGTCGAGGCGGCGGCGCAGGCCGTCGCACAGGAGATCGAGGCTGATACGGCGGAAAAACCTGCCTATCAGTATCCTCCCATCACACTGCTTGAGCAGGGGCAGGACGGCAATCCGCAGCAGGCAGGGGCCGAGCTGCGCAACAACTCAAGACGACTTTCCGAAACGCTTGCAAGCTTCGGCGTGGATGCAAAACCGGGTGATGTGGTGCGCGGTCCGTCTGTCACGCGCTACGAATTTACCCTCGATCAGGGGGTCAAGCTTTCCAAGATCACCAACCTGCAGGACGATATTGCCCTTGCACTCGGTGCAAGCGGCGTGCGCATTGCGCCGATCCCCGATAAGATCTCGGTCGTCGGCATTGAAGTACCGAACAAGCTCGTCTCCGCCGTGCATATTCGCAACGTGCTGGAGTCCCGTGAGTTTGTATCGCACAAATCCAATGTTGCGTTTGCCGTGGGGAAAAACATCAGCGGCGAGAACATCATCGGCAATATTGCAAAGCTTCCGCATGTACTCATCGCCGGTACGACCGGCTCCGGTAAGTCTGTTTGTACGAACTCGCTGATCGTGTCGCTTCTGTATAAATCCTCGCCGGAGGATGTGCGCTTCATCATGGTCGATCCGAAAATGGTGGAGCTTGCGCCGTACAACGGGATCCCACATCTGCTGATCCCTGTTGTCACCGATCCGAAGAAGGCTGCCGGTGCGCTGCAGTGGGCGGTGTACGAGATGATGAAGCGCTATAAAATCTTCTCCGAGCACGGCGTCAAGGATCTTGCCGGATACAATGCCCTTGCCAAGACTGATGAAACACTGACGCATCTGCCGACCGTTGTGGTCGTGATCGACGAGCTGGCGGATCTGATGCTGGTGGCGGCGAAAGAGGTGGAGGAGTCCATCTGCCGTGTGGCTCAGATGGGACGCGCTGCCGGAATGCACTTAGTCATCGCGACCCAGCGTCCGTCTGCGGATGTCATTACGGGACTCATGAAGGCCAATATCCCCAGCCGCATCGCCTTTGCGGTCGCGTCCTCGCTCGAATCGCGCATCATCCTCGATAATGCCGGTGCGGAAAAACTGGTCGGCCGCGGCGATATGCTCTATGCTCCGCTTGGAGAGGGTAAGCCTACGCGCGTGCAGGGCTGCTTCATTTCGGCAGAGGAGATCGAGCGCGTGGTGCAATTCGTCAAGGAAAACGGCGAAGCGAACTACGACAAGTCGGTCATTGACCAGATCAACCAGAACGTTGCCGAGAAGGAGAAAGGCTCCGCTAAGGGGGCACCCGCCCCTGAAGAGGGTGTCGATGACGGAGATGAATTGCTGCCGGCTGCGGTAGAGGTGGTGCTTGAGACCGGACAGGCGTCCGTCTCCATGCTCCAGCGCCGGCTGAAGCTCGGCTACTCCCGCGCTGCGCGCCTCGTCGACCAGATGGAACAGCGCGGTATCGTCGGTCCCTTTGAAGGCTCTAGGCCGCGTCAGCTTCTTATTACGAGGGAGCAGTGGCAGGAACTGCAGATGAAGGGCGAGACCTTGCCGGAGCAAATGCCTCAGGAAAACGAAGAATAAAAAAGTACTGCAAGGAAATGTTCGTTCCTTGCAGTACTTTTTTGAGTCAAACAATGCGCACGGCGCTGCAGCTCTTTTCGCCGCGCGCTTACGGATACGCGATAATCGGGTTGGCTCTGTTTTGAGGGGGGAAAAAATCAGTCGGGGCTTTTTTCGCCCTGCACAATGGTATCAGACGGAGGAAACAGAAAAAAGTTCCCTTATAAAATGACTTTTTGAAGTTTTTCTTCAATACGGACAGGAGTCGGACATAAACTGAGAGAGAAGAAACGCGGGGGAGGGAAAATCATTGGCCTATTCCGACAGGGAGCTCCTGGCGCGTCTGATTGAGTGTGAAGCCGGCGGCGAAGGAGACAACGGCATGAAGGCGGTAGCAAGTGTGGTGATGAACCGTGTGGAGGCCAGCGGCGGAGAGTATGCTCGCGTCGGACAGGGGAGTATCCACAACATTATCTTTCAACCGGGACAGTTTGTCTGTGCCAGTGAGGTGGAGGGCGGAGCGTACAATCCGCAAAACATTTATAACATGCGACCAACCGATGTCCATTATGAGATCGCAGACTGGGCAATTGCCGGAAATCGATTGCAGGGACTGGAGGATGCGCTGAGGTTTTTTAAAACCTTTTCCGATACCTGCCGACAACGCTTTCCCAGCAGAGTCGGCACGTTTCAGATCCGGATCGGAAAGCATTGCTTCTATAATCCGACGGATGCCTATTATCAGACGTAGGGGAGAGTAAAAATGATTGACTTAAACTGGAACGCACAGCAGACGCAGATGCCGATGAGGGCGCAGACGGGCGCAAATCAGGCACCCACGGGGACCCGGCCGCCGGCAACCATGTCAATACCCATGACAGTGCAGACGACTGCCGCAAATCAAGTACCGGCGAGAACGCAGACACCATCAGCGCAAACGTCTGCGGCATCAAGACAGCAGAAGACATCGTCGGAGAGCTACCAGCAAATGCTTGATGATGCGGAGAATGTGAATGATGAGCTGGGCGATCCCCCTGAACAGGAGATCGGCTATACACAGGAAAACATCGAGATGTTGGAAAACCCCATGAGTGTGCAGGAGGCATACCAGACCTCGTGGAAGTCGCTTCTGGCACAAAACCTCGGCCGATATGTTGTGGTCAGCTTTCTCATGGGCACGCAGCAATCGGTCGTGGCGGAAGGAATCCTTTATGAGATCGGAAATGACTATCTGGTTTTGTATCAGCCGGTGCGCGACAGCTACATTACCGCCGATCTGTACAGTGTAAAGTTTGTGGAGTTCCGTGCGGCAGACAACCGAAATACCATTAACAGCAATCAAACATAAAAGGGTGAGGCAATACCTCACCCTTTTGCAGTATTATCTTCTTCTCCTGCGTCCGCGGTATCCGCTGCGCGAGGTGCCGGCGTGGCTGCGCCCGTAGCGCCGGCGGCGGGAGAACGTCAAACGGTAGACGAGCAAAGCGAGGATCAGCACAAGAAGGACGAGCACGATCAGCTTTACCGTCGTTCGGGAGAAAAACTCTGAAATGTTGTGCCGCGCAACGAGAAGCCACGAAGCAGAGACGTCGGCAAGTGCGAGCAAAGGCACTTCACCGTAAACGGTGTCTTGGTAAGAGAGCGTCAGTGTGCCGAGCTCATCCCCTGCGGCAATGGGAGCATTTACCGTTTCGCTGTAAAGCGTGACGGTGCGCTCCAAATCCTCCGGCGAAAGATCGGCAGGAAGCATGCGTGTGTAATCCTCGGCAGGATGGACAACAACGTAGTTTGTTTCGCTCGAGAGCGCGACCGGCACCTCGCAGACCGCCTCGTCAGAAGAGATGATGTTGCGGCTTATGAAATTCTCAAAACCGTGGTCAAATAAACGGGAGGTCTCGATAAAACTGTAGGTGCGTGTTACACCGTCTTCCTCCTCACGGCGCTCGGCACCGAGCACAACGGAGATCAGTGTGCGGCTTCCGCGCACAGCAGAGGAAACGAGACAATAGCCCGCCTCCGGCGTGGAGCCTGTCTTGATCCCCTGTGCATCGCGGTACAGGTAGCCGATGGCACGCCAGTTGGAGATGAGGTAATTGGTAGAGTGCAGGGTGCGCGGCTTTTCCGTCATATTGGTGGCAGGGATATCGTAAGACTTGGTGTTGCAGATCGTCATGAACAGGTCATGCTTCATTGCCTCACAGGCAATGAGATAAATATCCCAGGCAGAGGAGTAGTGGTTGGGATCGTGGAGGCCGGAGGTGTTAACATAATGCGTGTTTTCACAGCCGAGCTCCGCGGCGCGTGCATTCATGCATGCAACAAAATCAGCGGTATTGCCGCACACAGCTTCAGCGAGGATGTTGCATGCCTCGTTGGCGGACACGACCAGCATACAGTAAAGAAGCTGCTCGACTGTCAGCGTCTCACCGACCTTGATGTTGGCGGTGCTGCCATCTGTGGGGAGACCGTGCAGCGCGGTCTCACTTGCGGTCACAGGATCGGCAAGCGAGAGCTTTCCGTCGTCAATCGCCTCCAGCACAAGCAGCGCCGTCATCACCTTGGTAATGGAGGCGGGGTAGTTTTCCTGATGTGCATTTTTTTGGTACAGGATCTCTCCGGTGGATGCTTCGACCAGAAGACCTGCCTTGGCATCGAGGTTAAAATCCTCAAGAGCACATGCCCTTGGTGTCAGAAACAGGGAAAGAAGCAGGGAAAGCAGTAAAAAAAGTGATAAAAAGCGCCGTTTTTTCATGGAAATACCTCATCGTGTGTGGTATAGTATACTTGTTAAAAAATAGGTTTCGATCGTTTTCGACAAACCTACGGACAGTATAGCAAAAAAGAAGGGAGAACGCAACCATGGGACGGCAAGAAAAAGGCGGCAAAATATTTTTTGCTCTATTTGCTTTGACTGCCGTGTTCCTTTGCGTGCTCGCCTCTCCTGTCAGGGATGACCGGCAGCTTTGGCAGACAAGCAGCTATACCGTGCAGACACAATTTGAAACAGAAGAGGAAGTTGCGCCGAAACGGGAGTTGATCAATGTTAACACCGCTTCGGCGGAGGAGCTGGAGGAGCTTACGGGGATCGGTCCGGCACTGGCACAGGAGATCGTTTCTTATCGGGAAGGGCATGGGGCATTCTCGTGTGCGGAGGATCTTCTGGGTGTAAAGGGGATCGGTGAAGCGAAGCTGGAAGGCTTTCGCGTGGAGATCACATTCTGAAGGGGGGGAGACTGAGCGATGAAAATCCTGGTTGTTGACGATGAACAGCTTCTTGTGAAGGGTGTGAAGTTCAATCTTGAAAACGAGGGCTATACCGTGGAGACGGCATACGATGGGGAGACTGCGGTCGAGCTTGCCCGAAACAGTGATTTTGACCTTATCATTCTTGATCTGATGATGCCGAAGCTGGACGGTCTTTCCGCGTGTATGAAGATCCGCGAGTTTTCCAATGTTCCGATCATTATGCTCACGGCGAAAAGCGAGGATGCCGATAAGGTCATGGGCTTTGAGTCCGGCGCGGACGATTATGTGACCAAGCCGTTTAACATTTTGGAGCTGAAAGCGCGGATTCGTGCCATGCTCCGCCGTGCAGGAGCCACCACGCAGAGAAGCGTGCGAAAGCAGCAGCTTACCGTGGGACATATCGCGCTTGACAGTGAGCAGCGTGTTGCGATCTGCGATGGAAAGACGGTGGATCTTACCGCGAAGGAGTACGATCTATTGGAGCTTTTGATGAAGAATCCGCGCCGCGTGTATTCGCGTGAAAATCTGATGGATCTTGTTTGGGGTTATACCTATGCCGGCGATTTTCGTACCGTGGACGTTCATATCCGCCGTCTGCGCGAAAAGCTGGAGCATAATCCGGCGGAGCCGGAATATATCATGACGAAATGGGGCGTTGGCTATTACCTCAAGGGGTAGAGCCGGATTTCCCCGTACCGGAGAGGAGGTGCCGCAATGAAGAAGGGTCTGGGTCTACAGGAAAAATTCAGCATCAGCTATATTGCAATCATCGTTGCGGTGCTGCTGCTGATGAACACCTATCCGCTTACCGTTTCGGAGGATCTTACGTTCCGCTCCAAGGGGAGAACACTGCAGGACAGCGTTTCTGTGATGGTCACGGCACTCTCCGGTCTGGAAGAGCTCAACGAAGAGAATGTTGCTTCGGCAATGACACTGGTGGAGGAGACGGGGATCTCCAGAATTCTGGTGACCGATGCGGCCGGCTGCATTCTCTATGATACGCGCGAAACGGACAGCGCACTGGGATGCTATGCATTCTATACGGAGATCGTTCAGGCACTGCGCGGATACGACGTCTTTTACTCCGAATACGCAGACAGTGCATTTGTCAGCCGCGCGGCCTCTCCGGTGATCTACCGCAGCCAGACGATCGGCGCGGTTTACGCCTATGAATATGACAAGGAGCAGGCGACGGTTTTGGAGAGTCTGCAAACCAACCTTCTGACGATTTCTGCAATGGTTACTGTCCTTGCCGTACTTCTGAGCCTGATCCTCTCGCGTGCGCTGACGCATCGCTTTGGTATCCTTGCCGATGCCATGGAGAAAATGCGGGAAGGCTCCTACAGCCACCGCGCCGAGATCGGCGGACACGATGAAATCGCCGAGCTTGCCTCGGAATTCAACAGCCTTGCCGACCGCCTGCAGACAACGGAGGATGCCCGACGCCGCTTTGTCTCCGATGCATCGCATGAGCTGAAGACGCCGCTTGCCGGCATTCGCCTTTTGTCGGACTCTATTTTGCAAACAGAGAATATGGACGCAGAAACCGTGCGCGAATTTGTCGGCGATATTGAGCATGAGTCCGAGCGATTGACGCGCATTACCGAGAATCTGCTGCGTCTGACACGCCTGGATAACGAGATCGCAGGGCAGCCGGTACCCACCGAAGTAATGCCTGTTATTGAACGCGCCGTTCGCATGCTGCGCCTTGTGGCGGAGGAGAGGAAGGTCGATCTTACCTACAACATTGTCCGGGAGGGCACCGTGCTTGCCAATGAGGACGATCTGCACCAGATCATCTACAACCTGGCGGAAAATGCGATCAAATACAATAAGCCGGAGGGTTTTGTCTGTATCGAGCTGTCCGGCGATGACACGGAGTGCGTCCTGACGGTGAGCGATAACGGTATCGGCATTCCCGAGGAGGATCTGCCGCGTATTTTTGACCGTTTTTACCGTGTGGACAAGATGCGCTCGCGTGCTTACGGCGGTACAGGCCTCGGCCTTTCCATCGTTTCCGATACCGTCAGCCGCTGCGGAGGTACCATCCAGGTCGAGCGCCGGGAGGGCGGCGGAAGTGTCTTCACCGTGCGCCTGCCGCGCTGGGAGGAAGGCGGTGAGACGCTGTGAAAAAGAGAGTTCTGGTCACAGTCTTGCTGATATTGACAACCATGATGCTTGCTGCCTGTGTGCAGGAGCCCTCAAGGGAAGAAGGCGGTTATCAGCTTTATTACGCAACACGGGCGGAAACGGCAAGGGGTGGAGATGCCATCGGCGAATTTCCGATCAAGCTTTCAGACGTTGAGGAAGGGAATACACAGGACCTCGCGCAGAGGCTGCTGGAAGCGCTTCTGCTTCCGCCGGAGGATCCGCAGCTTACCTCGCCATTCCCCGGCGGTACACAACTGCAGGATATAACGATTTCCGGCAGACGTGCGTATGTCAATTTTAATGCACCTTATGCGCGATTGTCCGGCGTGGATCTTTCTCTTGCTGATTACTGTGTTACGCTGACACTGACGCAGCTTGAGGGCATCAATGCCGTGACGATCACAGCAAACGGGCGTGAACTGCCGTACCGCAAAACGCAGATCATGACGGCTGCAGATACTCTGATCGGCAGCCGGGAAGACCTGATCCGTCCGATCACGGTGCTGCTTTACTTCCTCGATACCGAAACCGGCGAACTGCGTGCGCAGCAGCAGACGCTTGCGCTGTACGAAGGCCAGACGCGCGTGAATGCACTGCTGGAAGCGATGCGGCTTGGACCGGAGGGGGATGACACGCTCAAATGTCTGCTTCCTGAAGATTTTCTGCTCCTTTCTTCCCGAATTGAGGACGGCATCTGCTATTTGAATCTTTCGTCTGACCTGACACTGCCCGAGGGGGAGAAAGCACAGCAGCAAATGATCGACTCGCTGGTGCTGTCGCTGTGCTCACTCAGCGGCGTGGAGCAGGTGCAGATCATGGTCGATAGCGAGATCGTGGAACAGCTTGGTGAAGTAGAGATTGCCGAGCCTTTGCCCGGAGCGGAATCATAAAGGGATACGCAAAAAGTGCGCAGAAGAAACAGAAAAAAGAGAAATGAGGACTTACATTATGACAAAAGTATTAGATTTTATAGTTGCTGCACTGCCATACATTGCAATTGGCTTTTGGGTTGCGTTTACTCTCGCAAAGAAGAATGCAAAAGAAACAGGACATGAGATGAAGATGAAATGGGGCAACTACTTTCCGTCTGCAGCGATGATCGTTGTGTCCATCCTGGAATTCGCAGATAAGGATACATCGAGCGGAACGACATGGCTTGTGCTTGCAATTGTATTCTTTGCGTTAAGCGTGATACAGGGCAAAAAGAAGCCCGACAAAAACGAATGAAACAAAAAGGGCATGACCATAAAAATGAACAAAGCAGTCCTCTATATTCACGGCAAGGGCGGGAACGCCGCCGAAGCCGAACATTACAAGCTGTTTTTCCCCGACTGTGACGTGATCGGCTTTGACTACAAAGCGGAAACGCCGTGGGAGGCAAAGGGCGAATTTACAGCGTATTTCGATGCGCTGCGCCGAAAGTACGACAGGGTCTGCCTTGTTGCCAACAGCATCGGGGCCTTCTTTGCCATGAACGCGCTGGGGGACAGGGAGATGGAAAAGGCGTATTTCATCTCCCCCATCGTCGATATGGAAAAGCTCATCTCGGACATGATGATGTGGGTGGGCGTGACGGAGGACGAGCTTTGCGAGAAGCAGGAAATCAAAACGCCGTTTGGCGAAACGCTGTCGTGGAAATATCTCTGCTATGTCAGAGAAAACCCTGTCAACTGGGGTGTGCCGACGCACATTCTCTATGGCGAAAAAGATCATCTGACTTCTTTTGATACGATATCCTCGTTTGCCGGAAGAATTGACGCTGCGCTTACCGTGATGCCGGGTGGGGAGCATTGGTTCCATACGGCGGAGCAGATGGCATATCTCAACAGGTGGATCAAAGAATGCCGAAAAACGGAGTGAAGCGATGAAATTTCAAACCGAACGACTGATCCTCCACGTTTTTGGCGATCTGCACATTGAAATCAGAAAAAACAGGCGGACAAAAATCGAGTGGGAGGATCAAGTATTTTAACCCCCAGCAGCCCGGCGCAATCGGCAGTTGACACATTGCAAGCCCTGTTTGGTGGTATGCAACCGAACGAAACAGTAGGATTATTCCATCCAAACAGCAGGAGGAACGAAAATGATATTAGCTGACAAAATTATTGAAGAAAGAAAAAAGCTCGGACTTTCGCAGGAAGAACTCGCGGAAAAGCTGTCTGTCTCCCGACAGGCGGTTTCCAAATGGGAGAGCGCACAGTCCGTTCCCGATTTGCAGAAAATCATCGCCATGTCGGAACTGTTTTCGGTCAGCACCGATTATCTTTTGAAGGATGATGCACAGCCGGAAAAGAGTGTGTCCGATGGATTAGATTCCGACAGGACGATTCGCCGTGTTTCTATGGAAGAGGCCAATGCGTTTCTTTCTGCCATGGTAGAGCAAAGCGAGGCGGTTTCGCTCGGCGTATTGTTGTGCATTCTGTGCCCGGTTTTGCTGATCTTCTTAAACGGACTTGCCGAGGGGAATGTATGCGGAGTAACGGAAACGGTCGCCTGCGGAATCGGACTTGCCGCACTTTTCATTCAGGTGACGTTGGCAGCATTTCTCTTTGTGCGGAACGGAGGAAAAACGGAGCGGTTTGACTATCTGGAAAAAGAGGAATTTGAAACTGCTTACGGTGTAACAGGATTGGTGAAAGAGAAAAAAGCGGCATACGAACCGACCTATATCCGATTTTTGTCGCTCGGCATTGCTTTGTGTGTCCTGTCCCCCTTGCCGCTGATTCTTACCGCCCTGATCAATGAAGCCGATGCTCTTGCCATTTCCATGACTGCACTTCTTTTGTGTATTGTGGCAGTTGGCGTGTACATGATCGTTCGTGTTGCTACGGTCAGAGCAAGCTATCAGATCCTTTTGCAGGAAGGCGATTACAATAAACAGGAAAAAAAGAAAAACAGTGCCGTCTCTGCTGTCAGTGCAGTTTATTGGTGCCTTGCCACTGCCGTCTATCTGATCTGGAGTTTTATCACGAACGACTGGAAATCGACCTGGATCGTGTGGCCGATCGCAGGTGTGCTTTGCGCTCCGGTTTTGATGGTTGCCAAAATGCTGAGAAAAGACGAGGGCAACCGGTAAACTCTTTCGTTGCCGGGTAACCGCAGAACGCCGACTGCCATATTTCTCGAACACGCTGCAGGTCTTTGATCGTGCCGGGGTATTCCAACACACCACCGGGTGCGGCACCGCTGGCGAAGAACTTGGCTCCGTACTCCTCGCAGGCAATTGCCGTGTCCTATAAAACGGACTTGCTATTTGCATCTATTGGCAAAAGGTCAACTCTCTTTCGGAAACATGTCATGTGTTTTCGGAAATATATTGGCTGAAATGTTAGGGGACCGCTCCCTAAGATGCAAGCGTTACGCCAGGCCTTGCCGGTTCTTTGTGGATGTAGGTATAATCCGGTTCTACATAGATACTTTCAGTTTTGAAATTTTGCTTGCAAACAGCCAAATGAATATTTTTGCGACAATTTACAAAAATCTTCATTTATCAACCGGCATATTGCTTTGCAAATTTTATTTTGCAGTTTGTCATATTATCATACGCACAAATAGGTGCTCTATTAAACAGAATCAAGAGAAATGTAATTATGTTTAATTGGATAACTTTGCGGGATGCTATTTGGACAAAAAGAAAAACTAAAAACCGCAAAGTGGTAAGGTTCAAGTTGGAACCTTACCACTTTTTTCATCGTATCACATTCGCCGGTATCGTGTCGAACACGGGAACGAATTGTCTTTATGGGGTTTCAACTAAAACCTGCCAATGACCGTTTCGCTTGCCGTTTTCGCGGACAAGATAGCCTTTTTCCTGCAGTGCGACGGTTCTGGTCTTGATCGTCCGCTCGGACTTTCCGAGCTTTTCAGCTAACCGTTTTTGCGTGATTTTCGGGTCTTTTTTGATTTCCTGAAGAATCGCAAGTTCTTCCAAAGTGCAGGAATTGCACTTTGAATCTGCCGCTGTTGCACTTTGAACTGCACTTTCCGGATGATAATCAATGTTCAGAAAACGGTTTTTCAGCTGGTGCGTCTTGCCCAGCAGCAGTTTTTCAAAAAACAGCTCCAGATATTCTGCACAGCATAAAGCTTTTTTGTAAAACGCAGAAAGGACTCGTTAAGGAGGACTACTATAGTGCGGTAAAGATGGTTTTCGATACTGCCGTAATTCTCGGCATTTCACCCGATAAGATCCTGCCCCTGCAGAGCGCGATCATCCACCATCACAACAATGGTGACCGTTCACAGATCCTCTGCTTTGAGGCGCGGCTGCTGCAGCTGCTGGATTACGCAGACTGCTGTGCCTCGTCTGCCGGCGAGGGCGCAGCGTAAGGCAAGGAGGCGCAGATGAAAGACTATCTGATGGCTCTTTATAGTCGGTTTTTCAGCACGCCGAAAAACGATGATGCTTTCGATGGCATTTGCAAGAATCTTGTCGAAGCGTTTCCAAGCAGCAAGAAGCTTGTGCTCAAACTCAAGGATCAAGAAGCTGAGTTTTGCGATAATGCCGCTTTTGCAGCATTCGTTACCGGCTTCCGTCTCGCTGCCGGGATCGCCTGCGAGCTGAAGGACGAGCACTATTCGTTCTACGATGAGGCGGAAAGTGCCTCTCAATTATCTGAAGAATAGGTCGCATCTATGTTTTTAGCATTTTCTCAAAGAACAGTTGCCCACAATGAGATCTTTTCGGACATGGTTTGCGTTCTCCTTTCAGAATGGTGTGTCGCAACTTCATTCTAACAGAGTATGCAAAGAACACTGATTTGTCTAATGAACAGACAAATCAGTGTTCTTTTGTCTACAAAGAGAACCACAGGCTATGCCTGTGGGATAAAAAAGGCTATGCCTATGCGGAGAAAAAGAAAGAATCAAATGGTTATAGAAAAAATGACACTGCCAGAAGAATGAAATGCGCAAGAGCTCGAAGAGTAACGAAGGGAAAAACCTACTGCCAATTTAGTATTGGCAGTAGGGCATGAGATGCAATAGTTATTTTTTTCGAAAGCCTTAAGGCTTAGCCAGCAATGAGCCCTTATAGGGCTGGTGCAAACCACGCGTTTTACGCGTGGTTATGATTTGTGCGTTTTGGGATAAGTGCAGTGGGAATCAATGCTAATTTCTGCGAGTCCTTGATAGCATTGTATAGAAGAAATCGGTTTGGACTAACAGAAGATTATTAAACTATTTTTTGTTTCTTGTGTTGTAATAGCCGAAGAATATGATAAGATAGGAAAAGCCTAAGAAGACATTCGCTGCGCTACTTGCGAATCACCAGCAAGTATACACAGTAATATGTGGGAATGTGGCTATTGCTTAGACAACGGATATATTACAACAAGGCGTAGTTATGTAATAGTAGCCTACAATGTATTTCCGGTGGATATTCCCGAAAACGCACCGTTTACGGTGGTGTTTATGAACTGAGCGAAGGAAGGACGACAGCGCAGAAAACGAACCATAAACAAACGGGGGATTTCTATGAAACATATTGCTTCATTGCTTTTGGCGATTCTTATATCCATATCCCTTCTTGCCTGCGGAGATAACGCTGCGGGGACTTCCGTGGAGGAGATTCCGGAGGTGCAGGAACTTGCACAGGATGAGGTTGAAGAGGTTCCAACCTATGCGGATGTGGAGGGCTATCCGAAAGAGCTGAACGGATACAAGCAATGTTCTATGTGTCTGGGCAGAGGATCGACATTCTGCGCGGCCTGCGGCGGCACGGGCAGAACGATGAGAATGGTGAACGTGATGGATCCGGTTACGCACAATTTCACCATGCGGTCAGAATCGAGCATTTGCCTGTCTTGCGGTGGCTCGGGAAGCATTCGATGCTCTGCCTGCGGTGGCACTGGCGGCCATTACTGATAACTGTATATCTGTGAATCAAAAGAGGAGAGCTTTTGCTCTCCTCTCTTGACTATTTTGTATGTTGTTCGGAAATATCCTGTTCGGTCAGGTTGGGTAAGTAGGTAAGCACCTGAAAATCATCAATGGCATTACCGGAAAGATCGATGCTTTGCAGTTTTTTCATGCCGGCAAGCGGCGTAATGTCAGAAATGTTGTTGCCGCTCAAGTCGAGCTTGACGAGTTCGGAAGCCGCAGCGAGCGGGGAAATATCCGTGATGCCGAGAGAAGAAAGGTCAAGTTCCTGCGCTATCTCCAACTCTTGTTTGCTGATGCCGCCGTCTCCGCTGGTATCGATCCCGTTTTGAATGAGCCCGTCGCGCAGCGCGTTTTCCATCGCGATATGTTCTTCGGCGGGGGCAGGGGGCACAGCTTCCTCATTTTGCCCGACGGAGAGGAATACAGCGACAATAACTGCCGCGACCACTGCAACCAGGGCGGCGATCAAGATATAGTTACACGGCTTTTCTCCTTCGGTTGGGGAGACAGCGAGGGCGGAAAGCAGTTGTTCAAAAGCATCCTCGCTGTTAACGATCTTCTGCGCAAGACCCAACTGAATTTTAAGGCCGCTGTCAAGCTCCGTGTCTCCGAGCAGCACATAGACGAGATGTTTTTTGTGATCGAGCGCGTAGGTAATATCCCGACGCGCTTTTGTCAGATCCGCGTTTGGGGCAAGAAATACCAGGAGACTGTCGCAGTTTTTGAGTGCCTGCACGCTTTCCCCAAAACACACTTGCTTGCCGCGTTCCTGCAGGAACGCGATATACTCCTCCACGCGTGAGCGGCACACATCGGGGTATGAGCAATAGATGCCGTGCTTTCCGGTATAAGAGGGCGCTAAAGTGACGGTAGATTCCATTTCTCACTCCTTGGCGTTTGCCGTGCCGTCCATTGCCCAGACGGAATCACCGTAGAATGTGACATCGACGTTTCCGTCCGCTTCGACCACAACGCTGAAGTCCTGATAAAGCTGATCACCCTCGATGACCGGCAGCGTGTCGCTGAAAAGCTCCTGATTTTTGGAAAGTACGCGCAGAATCGTCGTGCTGAAGTTTTCCTCCGTCAGCGTGATGGTGTGACCGAGATACATACAGATGGGCTGCGCATACGTCTTGGCAGCGTGATCGCCGCTGCAGGAGTTGACAAACGCTTCATAGGCGGATTGATCAAACTCCACAAGCTTGAAGCAGAACGGGTCGATATTGAGGTCGATCTTGACATTACCCTCTCCGTCACCGACAAGGGCGGACAGAGCGTTCCACGCGAAGTTTTCTTCCTCGCTGTACATCGTAAACGATGCGCCGACTGCACCGCGGAAAATCCCCTCCGGTTTGGTTTCTTCACGTTGTGAGGAAACATTCATATCGACATCGAGGATGAGGGATTGGCTGTCGTTGATCCAGTATTTCTTTTCGTTGGATACCTGCACATCATATAACATCATCGGCGTGAGCGTGACCGTGTCGTCGCTGCCGATGGAGACCTGGGTCTTACCATTGGTCGGCACCGAATAGGTCTGATCGCGATAGGTAAAGGTGACCTCCTCGCCCTCGGACATGACGGAAAGCTCAATGCGGTTGCGGGAACTGACCTGCATTCCCGCCGTAATACTCTGTGCATCGATATAGGAAACGGCGTATTCCGAATCAAACACGGGGGCGATGGCAAAGGTCATCATGCCGGCATCGACGAGTAATCCGACACCGTCTGAGATCTGATAGCCTACCGTATTCGGTACGGTGGTGAGGCTGTCACTCGGGCCGAGACTCTGCGTCAGAACGACGGGGAGGAAGCGGAGTGTGCGGCCTTTCTCGCTCTGCTTAAAGATGTAACCGTACTCCTCGTCATCGCTGTAATCCATGGTAACATCGCAGGAATAACCGGCATTTTCCACGCGGATCTCCGCGGGGTCAGAGGCGAGACCGACGACGCCGGGGACGCTGCGATACAGCGTTTTTGCCAGCACGCAGGCAAGCGCGATGAGAAGAACGATCCCCCAAAATATGATGCGGCGAATGCGACGAACCTTAATTTTTATTTTCTTGTCCTTCTTCGGCTCTTCCACAGCATCGCGCTCCACGCCGAGCTTCTCGAGCGCCGGAGCGATCGCCTTGACAAAAGTTCCGTATGTCCTGTAGTTTTCAAGCGACACCATCTGATGGACAGAAAGATCGCGCTGCAGTTCATCGCCGAGCCTGACCTTGCCGAGCTGAACGGTCAGAATCGGGATATCGTGCGACTGTGCAAAAGCGATCTCACGCTGCACATTCTCGCGGTTTTTCGAGTGCTTGCTCAGAAACAGCAGCATGACTTTGGCAGACTCCAGATTGACGCCGATGGAATTTGCCCAGTCGGAACCGGCTTCGATACCGCCGTCATACCAGACGTGATAGCCGCGCTGCTCTAATGCATGGATGACTTGGCGGACATCAGACGCGTCTTTATGTGCGTAGCTGATAAAGATATCGTGGGGCATAAGGTACCTCCGACAATGTGACTTCTAAAAATCATTATATAAAAAGATGGTGGAAAAGCAAGAAAATAGTGGAAAAATACGGTAAAATCTGATAAACTGCGAAAGATGATACATTTTTGACCGACTTTTACAACGGAGGTTGCCTTATGGGATACTGCGCACTGGAAAAAATGCGAGAGCTTAATCGGCAGCAATATGGGATCGATGCGACCGTTCAGATCCCGGAGCTTCCCGAATGCCCGCGTGAGTACGGCAGGGAAGCGCTCCGCTTTGTGCGCGATTGCTGCGTGGATCTCAAGTTTGACAAAACCGACGTTTCGCGCACGGCGCTGCTCGACAATGACGGCCGCAGCGGCGGAAAAAACTGTATCCCGTACAATATGGAGCGGGATTTGGACCGCCTGAGTTTTGAGGCAGCCATCGGACGCTTCCTCGCCTCCGGTTCCCGCGAAGATGCGTTTGATATCTACTATTGCTATTGCGAGATATTTAAGCCCTTTGGCGCGGGCTACGATGCAACCGGACTTCTTTTGGAAATGCTCTCTGAGCATGAGGTCAACGCAAGCTCGCTGATGATGAAGCACCGCGACCACTATGCCCACAGTGTCTATGTATTCCTCATCGGGCTTGCCATCTATAAGAACCACGCGGACTTCCGCAAGGCGTACCTTGCGCGTTATGGCTTGAAAGACGATGCTGCCGGCGCCTGTCACTTCCTTGAGTTCTGGGGTATGACAGCGCTGTTCCACGACATCGGCTATCCCTTTGAAATTGCCCATCAGCAGATGAAAGCCTATGTCTGCCGTCTCGATAAGAACAACAACGATGACTACGGCTTTGCGCCGTATGTATCCTATCGCAATATGGACGAGTTTGCCGTTTCACGCCTCGGTGACCTCAACGAACTCTACGCCCGTGCTGTCATTGAGCGCCTGGCGGAGGAGTATTTGAAGCGCACGGAGGTTGAGCCATATTATGCGCAGCTCAAACTCGAAAAGACGCTCAAAGACCGTGCCATCCATGAAAACCCGGCGGAAAAGGACTATCTCTATATGGATCATGCCTACTTCAGCGGTTTGATCCTTGCCAAGACCTATCTCGCCCGCCATCGGGAGATCACAAGCTATGAGCAGATCCCCTTTGAGGTGCTGGATAGCTTCTGCGCAATCCTTCTGCACAACAGCCTCTTTAAGTTCACCATGCGTGGCTTCCTGCACACGAGTGAGCCGATGCGCCTAACGGACAAGCAGCCGCTTGCCTATCTTCTCATGCTCTGCGATGAGCTGCAGTGCTGGGATCGTGCGTCTTACGGGCAGAATACGCGCGGCGGCATCTATGCCTTTGACTTCGATATGACGTTCCCTACACCGCACGAGATGCGCTGGGTGTATTACTACGACAAGGCATACGAGGAAAAGGTGCTCAACGCAAAGAGCTACTGCACGATGCTGCCGACCGGCTACACGAAGAAGTCCGGCGCTGTGCGCAAGGATCGCAGCAAGTTTGTCGACGATATCGACGAGATCATCGCGCTCAAGGACGTCATTCCCGCCTTTGAGCCGAACGTCAAACAAGGTGATCCGAGCGGTGTGATCGAGGCAAAGATCGAGAGCAAGAAGAAAAAGACAGGGCTTTATCTATCCGACAGCAACTATCTCAATCTCTACGAATTTGCACTATCTCTCAACGGCAGATACTGCGATGTGTCCACGCCGGAGGAGATGACAAAGGCGTTTGAGGAAAATCTTTCGCTGGAGTATAAGCTCTCCAACATCGCGCAGGCGAAAGGCTTTGCCTCGCAGCTGGAAAAGATCGGCTGCTTCTATACCGACCGTGCAGTGGACTATACGCCGGTCATCAGCTTTGCCGACCTTATCAAAGAAGTTGGACACGAGCACGATTTGGAGACAATCGCAGAATCGGAGCATGACCGTTGGTGCAGAGAAAAGTTCTCTCTCGGCTGGCAGTATGGCACGGCACATCGCGGAAAGATAGGTGGAAAAGATGACTCCGTGATGCGCGAGCGCACACGGCTGCACCATGATTTGATCCCGTTTGCTCAGCTTCCCAAAGAGGAACAGGGCAAGGACGTTGCTCCGATGGAGAAGATGCTCGAGCTCATTCGTGAGTACGACGGTCTGACGATCTATCGTATGGAGGATTAAGTGCCATGGCGCAAGCGAAAATTCCTATCATCATCGGCGTAACCGGGCATCGCGATCTGCGGGAGCAGGACGTTCCTACGCTGCGCGCTCTCGTGGGCGAAAAGCTTGATGAACTTTCGCGGCAGTATCCGCACTCGCCGGTCACAATGCTCTCTTCGCTTGCAGCCGGAGCCGATATGCTCTGTGCGCAGGAGGCGGTCAGGCGCGGGATCCGGCTCGTTGTCCCGCTCCCGATGGAGGAGGCGGAATACCGCAAGGATTTTTCGCCCGCAGAGGAGGCGCAGTTTGACGCGCTGCTTGTCAAAGCAGACGACGTTTTTGTTGTACCGCATATCGAGCCGCACATGGACGGACGTGATTTTCTCTACCGTCAGGCGGGGATCTACGTTGCGGTCCACAGCCACATTTTGCTCGCGCTCTGGGACGGAACGCTTGGGCAAAAAGGCGGCTGCGGCACGGCGGAGGCGGTTGATTTCATGCTGCGCGGCAGCTTTGACGATGGAAACTATTTCCGTGCGGCAAACGACGGCGCGGTGTTCCACATCGCTACGCCGCGTAAAAAGAATGGGACAGATTTTCCCATCACCTGCACGCTGATCGAAAACGAAGCGGGAAGCCTCCACGAAACACTCTCGCAGACAGAGCGGTTCAACTGTGACTGCGGCAAGTGGGGCGGGGAGGACGGCTACCCGCTTCTGCCCGATTCGTTGATGAAACCGGAAAAAATTCAAAAAATGCAGGCGGTCTATCATCAGGCGGATCAGCTTTCCATGCGCTTTCAAAAGCGATATGTGAGAACGATGGGGCTTCTGTCCGTTTTCTGCGTGCTTTTGGTGCTTTGCTATCTTTTCTATGATGAGGCGGAGTACAACTGGATGCTTCTGTGCTACGGCGGTATCATCGCCTTATATGCGGCGTTCTACCGCCTGATCGTCCGCAAGAGCTATCATGAAAAATACCTGCAATACCGTATGCTTGCCGAGTCTCTGCGCGTGCAGACCTATCTGACGGCACTTGGCAGTAACGACTGTATCGGCGATGATTTTACCTGGACGCAGAAGCATGAACTCACGTGGGTAAAAGAGGCGGTCTGTGCGCTTTCAATCGGAAAAACGGAACAAACCGTTCAGAGTGTGCAGCAAGCGGTCAAGGAGTCATGGATCGACGGACAGAGCGCCTACCATCACCGAACCTACAAACGCGATGACAGGAAGCATCACGCAAGCGGGCGCGTGACCGGCGCAATGCTCATCTGCACGGTCGCTTCTTTCGTTGTCGTCACACTGCTTGAATATGCTTTCAACGATGTGATGTCGAGTATCGTGCTGACGCTGAGTATCCGGACGTGGTTCAAGATCCTGTGGGGCTGCCTGTCGGCCGTCACTGTTTTCGTATCCGGTTTCTACGGCAGATTGTCATTTGAGCGCAAAGCATACGATCATGAAAAAATGGCACTGCTTTTTGACACGGCAGCAAAGCAGTACGAAAAGGAGCCCGGAGAGCGCCAGTCGATGTTCCGTGCGCTCGCGCGAGAAGAAGTGATCGAAAGCGGAAACTGGTTGTCCTATTGCCGGGAGAACAGACTGGGTTTCAATCTATAACGATAATGAGGGCGAAGCAGCATACGCTGCTCCGCCCTTGCGCCGTTATTATACAGGTATTCGCAAATGTGAATATTATTTGGCAATTTTCTCTGCCGCCAGCTTTAAGAGTGTATGGTAGCTCTTGTTTTCGGCGTTGCTGTCGATATAAGGATTGTTGCCGGCAAGGCACTGCTCCAAAATGGGGCGCGGAAGTGCAGCGAGCATATCGACGCCGATTTCCTCCGCTTCCTCCATGGTGATGGTCCCGTCGCGCTTTCCCATCTGACCGGTCTGCAGGTCGTAGGATTGGACCGAGATCGTATTGCCGTAGCGCTGTGCATTTTCAATCACACGCTGCATATCCTCGATATAATATACGATCCGCATGACGGCGGAGCAGCTATCGAGCTTTTTGCAGTTTTTCAGAACCTTACCCTTGATGGAATCGCGTGTATCCCGTTTGTTTGCGCCTGTGATCTTGCCGAGGTCACGGGACATATTGGTCCACACCTCATTGAAGCGCTTGGCGCCTTCGATCTCTGCACTTTTATCCTCTCCGCAAAGTGCCAGAACGTTTCTCTGAATCGTCTGATAGGCTTTCTCGTCGGGGATCAGAAAGCGGATCGCGTCGATCTGCAGATCGACAACGATTTCCTTTCCGGCTTACTGATGCACACCGGAAACATGATGAAACTTGCAAATTTCCTCGCCAGTCAGTACGCAGATACGATCAACCGCAGTCTGCTGCTCGCCGGTACGTTTGCCCATGACCTCCAAAAAGAGGCAGAATTCACCTTTTCTCAGCTTGGACTTGTGACCGAGTATTCGACCAAGGGAAAACTCCTCGGACATCTGGTGATGGGTGCACAGGAGATTGCGGAGATTGCCGACGAGCTCGATGTACCCGAAGAGAAATCTGTTCTCCTGCAGCATATGGTGCTGTCGCATCACGGACAGACGGAGTTCAGTGCAGCGGTCGTACCTCAGTGCGCGGAGAGCGAGCTGCTGTCCTACATCGATATGATCGACAGCAGAATGGAGATTTACCGCGAGGAATTTGCAGACATGAAGACCGGAGAATTCTCAGATAGGATCTTTGCTCTGGATGGTAAAAGAGTCTACAAGCACGATTAACAAACAGGGAGAATATGTCACTGCAACATCCGGCTTCCGTGCTGAGAATGCGCTATCACAATATGAAACCGGGGACAAAATCCTCGGTTTCATACTGCATGAAGGTTTGATTTAATTGGGAGCGTCAGAGGCGTACCATGACCGGAATTCCAACCGGAATTCCGAACCCCATTCCGAACGGATTACGTACGGCACGGAACCGAATTCACATTTCGCCTCAAAAAGTTGCAAAAAGAGCCTGAAATCTTACGATTTCAG
>JAUMWI010000021.1:0-9846 GCA_030529725.1 Eubacteriales bacterium
CTTCCACCGCCAGCAGTACGGCGGATAAAACACAGCAAATGGCGGAAAACAGCGCTGCGTGGTATGTTGCAAAGAGCGCCTACGATGCCGCAGTAGCAAGCGGCGACAGCGCGGCAGCCGCCAAAGCGCAGTCCACGATGGACAATCTGCATGAAAAGAATACAGCGCTGGCAAATGACATTGCCGGCAAGGGTGGTTCGGTTTCCTATAATGCGAGTACCGGTGTTACGACCATTACCACACGGGACGGCACACGAATTACCAATGCGGACGGCAAATCGCAGGATGGCAGTTCTATCGGTATGACGTATCAGATTAAGGACTCAAACTACAATTATACGAACGTTTCGTCCTCTCAGTTCTCTGAGGCCGGTATCAAGTCCTATCTGAACGCAGGCGGTGACATTGACGGCCTTGTCGCAGCATATAACCAGACGGCAAAGGATGTTGCGGAGAACTGGAAGTATGGCAGCGAAGAAGAACATCTTGACATCACTTCGGAAATCAATATCGTCAAGCAGTGGTTCCCCAATATCTCCAGCTCTGAGCTGAATGCACTGAAAGCGTCTTTGCAGGAAGCAAAAGAAGATTATGCTGATGCTTACGATGCGTATATTGCAGCAAGAGACAGAGGTGACAGCGCGGGGATGCAGACTGCCCTGGATGCCATGCATGCGGCAAATGCCGCAGCGGAGGATGCACGTGGCAAGGTCGGCTATTCCGGCAACAGCTCCGTTACAGCTGATAATCTCACCAATGACGGCGGCTTTTTCAGTGCCGGAACTCAGCCGACGAAAGCGGCAAGTACGCCTTCCAGAGATGGTACGGGCGTTGTGACATTCTCGAAAACCTATGACATAGTTGCCACAGTGGTCGGCAGCGGAACGATCTCTCCGAGCGGCACCACTCATGTTACCGAAGGAGGAAGTCAGACCTACACGATGACGGCAAATACCGGCTATGAAATTGCGGATGTCGTGGTCGACGGCGTCAGCAAAGGTGCTGTGACGTCCTATACCTTCTCCAACGTGAATAGTGCTCACACCATCAAGGCGAGCTTCCAGCAGAAGTCCTGCGACATCACCGCATCCTGCGGTACGGGCGGAAAGATTTCTCCCAGCGGCAAGTCCACCGTAAAGTACGGCGAGTCCAAGACCTATACGATTACGCCGAGCAGCGGCTTTGACATTGCAGACGTCGTGGTCGACGGCGTCAGCAAGGGTGCTGTTAAGACCTACACCTTCTCCAACGTAACAGAATCGCACACTATTTCGGCAAGCTTCCGTGCAAACGGAAAGGTGGATATCAACACGCTGGATGTTACGGACAATCTCGGGACAGATCTTTCCAAAAACAGCATCAAGAGCGGATACGGCATCAAGGCTTCCGTCCCGGTTACCGCAACCAATGTTTCCGATGTGAATGTGACGCTGTCGTATAACTTCGGCGACGGCGCAAAGAGTGTGACGCTCCAGAAATCCATTGGCGTCTATGTCCTGCCGATCAACACGAGCAGCAAAACGCTCGCCCGCTGTGTGTACATTCCAGTGGCAACTGCCGATGGCACCTACACGCTGACCGTCACTGTGACGGCAAAGAATGCGGCAGGCGAAATGCTTTCCGATACGTCGAGCGCAGTGATTACCGTCCTTGGCAGCATGTATGAGGACGACTTCACCGGCGATTCCTGATCCCCAAGCGGCACAGGCGGCTTCGAGAAATCGAAGCCGCCCTTTTCATTTGAAGGAGGTGACACCAGCCATTGTTTATTTGGGAATTTGTAGCCGCAAGCGTGTTGGATGACATCATCGACTGGTTTTACAGTCAGGTCGTCGGGTTTCTCGGAAACTTCTTCTCAGAGATGGGGAATATGGGTGCAGAGCTGTTCCAGATGGAATGGGTGCAAAGCATTGTCCTGTTTTTCTCCTATCTTGCGTGGGCGCTCTATGCGGTCGGCCTCGTTGTCGCCTGCTTCGAGTGCGGCGTGGAGTATGCCAGCGGCAGAGGCAATATCCGGGAAACGGCGCTCAATGCCATCAAGGGATTTTTTGCGGTCAGTTTGTTTTCTGTCGTTCCGGTACGGCTTTACGAGCTTGCCGTCTCGCTGCAGGCAACGATGACTGCCGGGATTACAGGATACGGCGCAAGCAGCATCGGAGAAGTCGCAAGCCAGGCGCTGGAAGAATACTCCCTCATTGACAGCATTACCGGCGCTGCCTCCGGCGAATATGCGGGAATTGGCAGCGTCACAAGCCCGTTCATAATTCTGTTCTGCCTCATCCTTATGGCATACGCTGTGATCAAGGTGTTCTTCGCTAACCTCAAGCGCGGAGGCATCCTGCTCATCCAGATCGCGGTGGGAAGTCTGTATCAGTTCAGCGTTCCCCGCGGCTATACGGATGGATTCGTCCAATGGTGCAAGCAGATTATCGGGCTGTGCCTGACGGCGTTTTTACAGGCAACCATCCTCGTTGCCGGGCTGATGCTGTTTCGGGATCACGCGCTGCTCGGGATTGGTCTGATGCTTTCTGCCGGTGAAGTGCCTCGCGTCGCCGGAGCCTTCGGCATGGATACCAGCACCAGGGCAAATGTCATGAGTGCGGTTTATGCCACGCAAACCATCGTCAATACTACGAGAACGATAGCGGCGGTGGCGAAATGAACGATACGCAGCTCGCACCGACGATGGGCAGTCTCTTCGACGGGATCGGAGGATTCCCTCTGGCTGCCGTCCGCTGCGGAATCATTCCGCTATGGGCAAGCGAGATCGAGGCCTTCCCCATCGAAGTGACAAGATTGCACTTCCCCGATATGGTTCATGTCGGGGATATTACGAAGCTGAACGGAGCAGCGCTGCCGCCTGTAGATATCATCTGCGGCGGCAGTCCGTGTCAGGATCTTTCCATTGCCGGAGCAAGAGCCGGACTGTCCGGTACTCGCTCCGGTCTGTTTATGGAGCAGGTCCGAATCGTGAAGGAGATGAGACATGAAGACCAACAGCGTGGAAGGACAGGTATCGCTGTACGACCTCGGTATATGGTGTGGGAAAACGTCCCCGGAGCCTTCTCTTCCGGAGAACCAAAGGGCGAAGATTTCCGCATCGTCCTCGAAGAAATATGCCGAGTTAGCTGCGATACCGTATATGTTCCTCGACCTTACGCCTGGGACTGGCAACCTGCTGGGGCAATACGAATGGGAGATGCTTTCTCCCTGGCGTGGAGAGTCTTCGATACGCAATACTGGCCCGGCACCCCGCAGCGCCGCAGGCGTATCTACCTTGTCGCAGATTTTGCAGGCGAAAGTGCCGCGCAAATACTATTTGAGTAAGACTGCATGCCTCGGAATCCTGCGCCGGGCAGAGGAACGCGGCAAGGAGCTTCCCGAAACGCTGGAGCGGGCATTGCGGATTCAAAGCGGTCTGTCTGCTCCGGACGGAACGCTGACTGCACCGATGGCTTTCGCTCAAAATCAGAGAGATGAAGTGCGGGATTTGCATGATGTGGCAGGCGCACTGGCAGCGCAACCGGGGATGAAGCAGCAAACTTTTGTTGCGGCAGGCTTTTCGGCAGGAGCCGGGAAGACCGCGGGCAGCATCGGATATCACGAAGATGTTGCGCCAACGCTTCGCGGTGGGCAGAGCGGAAACATGATGCCGAGCGTTCTTAACGTCTATGAAAACCACGGAATTGACGCCCGCTATACAAAACTGAATGATGTTGCGCCGACAATGTCCGCACGATACGGAACGGGCGGCAACAACGTTCCGCTGGTGGAGCAGGCATCTGTCTATTGCATTGCCGGAAACATTATCGACCGGCAGCCGGAAAACGGAGGCAATGGCTTCGGATATCAGGCGGATCTTGCATATACGATCACCGCAATGGATCGCCATGCCGTGTTCAGCCGTCAGCGCGTCGATCAGTTCAAAGCCGACGAGGTGGCCAGTACGGAAAGCGCCCGCCAGCATAAGGATGCTACCGATCTTGTTTTGCAGGAGGAGTGCGATGGAAACACCCTGCTGATTCGCCGGCTCACTCCGTTGGAGTGCGAGCGGCTGCAGGGGTTCCCCGATGGCTGGACGGCGCTGCCGGGCGCTTCGGATGCGCCGAGATATAAAGCGCTCGGAAACAGCGTGGCAATTCCCTGTGTGGAATATGTCATGCAGGGGATCGCACGAGCGATGGAAAACGAGGCGCAGTAAATCAAACACCGAACCGCCGCAGAGCAAAGACGTCTCTGCGGCGGTGCCATTTTGGAGGAAACAATATGTACATCTATCCTGAAAACCTGAAGGCAAAGGCCATGCTGTGGCTGTGGGAACTGCGGGATGTCACTATCATCGGCGTGGGACTGCTTCTCTCTGTCCTCGCATTGACACAGACGGGATCATACCTCCCAATGGTCATTACAGCCGTCTTTGCCATTCTCACCATCCGGCATGACAACGCCAGCATTCTGGACTTCATCCGTTATGCCGGAGCGTTTCTCTTAACCAAACAGCAACAATTCGAATGGAGGCTCGAATGAAAAAAAAGAAACAAAAGCCTGCCGGATTGTCCACACGGCAGCTCATGGGCATCCGCGGAATCAAGGAATACGGTATCGCTACAAAGCTCGGCGATATCGTGTTTTTTGTTGTCAAGCCCACCAACATCAGCGTCCTGCCGGACGCCAGTGTCAGCGCACGGATCTATGCATTGCTGAATGTTGTCAAGGGGCAGGAGGAAATCGAAATGCTGGCGATGAACTCCAGAGAGTCCTTTGAGAATAACAAAAATTATTACCGCTCCCGTATGGAGGCAGAGGAACTTCCGGCAATCCGCAGACTCCTCGAGCAGGACAGCACAGACCTCGACCGCATTCAGGTCATGATGGCGTCCGCCCGTGAGTTCTACATTATGGTGCGGCTGCGGAACGAGAAAGAATCCGAAGTGTTTCCGTATCTCGCACGTATTGAAAAGAGCATCAAGGACAATGGCTTCATCACCCGCAGAGCAAACGATCAGGATCTCATGCGAATGCTCGGCGTGTACTTTGAGCAAAACGTGACGACCGAACACTATGACCGCTGGGATGGAGAAAGCCTAATGGATTGATCGAATTACCGTAAATTCTATTCCTGTTCAAGCGTGTACTATGCTATAATACAAAAAATGAACGAGGGGGTGCTGTTTTGATTAGGCATGAGACCAGATTTCCAATTAAAGTGGATACAGAATTGTGCAAATTCTTATATAAGGCTTGGACTGCTGGATGGCTTGACGAGTATTCTAATGATCATTTTCTTATCAAAGCAATTGAGGGTAGAATAGAGTCTTTTGTTGGGATAGAACAATTAAAAGAAAATGGTATTAATATTTGCGGCGTTGTTCACGAGAATGGTTTTGTTGACTTGAAGACATTCTGCTTCAATTTTTGCATCAATTTTTCTATGAAAATGTCTTTTTGGGAAAACCATTTTGGAGAGGCAAATGTGAAACGCTTTGTAATGGATCAGTTATCTGCAGGGAAAAAGGCGTATAATGAGGACACTTTTTTTCAGGCGCTTTCCGAAGTGTCTGTGCTCTCGTTTTTTGCAAGTCGCTGCAAATGGGATGAGATTCTCTATGAGCCTCCAGTAAATAGTGAAAGCAAAAAAAATCCAGAGGCCCGTTTTGCTCGAAGCTTTCAAGAAAATGGTGAAAATGAGGGAGCTGAGACTCTTACAGTAAATATTGAGGTGAAATCACCTGGGTTCCCCCATACAATTCATCCTGAAGAAAAAATAATGATTCCCACGGTTTTGCTTACGGAAGAAGGGCGAAAAATAATCCCAAAGTTTTGTGAACAACATCAAATCTTATATTTGGAACCAAAACTTCTGAAACTTCGAGATTATATAAACAGTGCATGTGAGAAGTTTTCCTTTCCACAAAAAGGGGAGTACAATTTTCTTTATATTAACTGGTCTTTTAGAGATTTTCCGTCAAACAGCTTTCTGGAGGCGTGGTCATTATTAACAAATGAGGTAAATGGAATAATTACACATCCTTCGATTGCCTCCAGTGTGGGAATAAATCCAGATGCTTTTACAAAGATAACAGCCATCGTCGTTTATACAGAATCGCTTGAGGGATTAATGTTTTCAAATTTTGCGCATGTGTGGGAACGCAGAGGTTGCGGTCCGCGTTTTCGAATGTGGGTGGTAGATGAGAAGCTAAGAAAAGACGAGATGGAAGACGTTTCGGATATTCTATTTAAAATAACTGGGATGAATCCAGACAAGTCTCTCACGCAATACGCTATGTTTGATGGAAAAAGCAGATCTGATCTGGAGTATATTGAGAACTGCAAACTGGGGACAGATCTTTGCAGTTTAGTAACCCAGTATACGCTAAGAGCAGATAGTGACATATGATGTCACAGGTTAATACTAAGACAAAGAAACGCAGGCGGTCATTCCGCCTGCGTTTCTTTGTAGAAGGAGGTAGCTTTGAAAAAGAAATGCAAAAAGAGCGTCTTACCCGAAAACGAAAACATCATGGTCAAGGGCTTTCTGGATATGATCGCGCCGTCTATTGTGAAATTCAATGTAGACCATTACATCTTCGGAAACACCTATCGCTGTGTGTGGGCGCTGCGGGAGTATCCCACCAGCACCCAGGAGCAGGCAATCCTGCGGCATCTCGGCGAGAAGAACGGCGTGACGCTTCACATCTACACCCGGCAGGTCAGCCCTGCCGAGGAAAAGCGCATCATCCATAATGCCGCCAACAAAAACCGCATGGAAACTGCCAACACCAACGACCTGCAGCAGACCATTACAGCCGAGAGCAACTTGCAGGATGTGACAGAGCTGGTGGCGAGTATGCACCGGAATCGCGAGCCGCTCCTCCACTGCGCCGTGTACATTGAGCTTGCGGCATCGGATATGGATGCGCTCAAACTCCTGCAAACGGATGTGCTGACAGAATTGGCGCGAAGCAAGTTGAATGTGGATCATCTGCTCCTGCGCCAGCAGCAGGGCTTCCTTTGCTCCAATCCGGCAGGATACAACGCCTTCGGACAGCAGTTTGAACGGGTACTGCCTGCCAGCTCCGTCGCCAATCTCTATCCCTTCAACTACTCCGGTAAGACGGACGCTCACGGGTTCTACATCGGGAAAGACAAATACGGCAGCAATGTGTTGGTGGATTTCGATCAGAGAGATGAAGATAAGACCTCGGCCAATATCCTGATTCTCGGCAACTCCGGCCAGGGCAAGAGCTATCTGATGAAGCTCCTGATACTGAACTTCCTCGAAGCGGGCAAGTCAGTCATCTCTCTGGACGTGGAGCATGAGCTGGAGGAGCTGTGCGATTCCGTGGGTGGCTGCTTCGCCGACCTCATGGCAGGAAAGTACCGCATCAATCCGCTGGAGCCGAAATGCTGGGACGAGGGCGCAGAGGGCGAAGATTCCGAAGCCCCGGAAGCCTTTCGGAAGAGTACAAGGCTTGCCCAGCATATATCCTTTCTCAAGGATTTCTTCCGCTCGTATAAGGACTTTACGGACGGGCAGATCGACACCATCGAGATCATGGTGTCAAGTCTATATGCCAAGTGGGGCATCACCAGCCGCACGGATTTCCGAAAGATGAAGCCGCAGGACTATCCCATATTGTCCGATCTCTATGATCTCATCGAAGGTGAGTATAAGCACTACGACGGGAGTCAGCATCTTCTCTACACGGAAACGATGCTGCAGGAGATTCTGCTGGGACTGCACTCCATGTGCAAAGGCGCAGACGCGCATTTTTTCAACGGCCACACCAACATTACCTCCAGCCGTTTTCTTGTGTTCGGCGTGAAGGATTTGCCGTCAGCGGCAAAGAATGTCCGCAACGCCATGCTCTTCAACATTCTGTCCTTCCTGTCGGATAAACTGCTGACGGAGGGCAGTACCGTGGCGGCGCTGGATGAGCTGTATATCTGGTTCAATAACCCCACGGCAATCGAGTACATCCGCAACTGCCTCAAGCGCGTCCGAAAGAAAGAGTCCGCGATGCTGCTGGCATCGCAGAATCTTGAGGACTTCGATCAGGAGGGCGTCCGCGAGATGACGAAGCCGCTCTTTTCCATCCCGCCGCATCAGTTCCTGTTCAATGCCGGTTCCACCGACAAGCACTCCTACATGGATATGCTGCAGCTCGACGAGGCGGAATACAACCTCATCAAGTTCCCACAGCGTGGCGTCTGCCTCTACAAATGCGGCAATGAACGGTATCTGCTGGAGGTCACTGCGCCGGAGTATAAGCTCAAGCTTTTCGGAACGGCAGGTGGACGCTGATGGCAATCTCTGCCGGACTCATTGTCAAAGCCGCGGCTGCGGCACTCTCCAGTGAGAAAGTGCGAAAAGGCGCTGGCTGGATTCTCGCCGCGGTACTCTCTCCGGTCATCCTGATCGTCGCGCTGCTCTGTGCACTTGGCAGCGGCACAGCGGAGCATAACAACCTGTCTGTGCAGGCGAGCTTTTACGGAGCGGCATTCTCCGAGAAGATCCCGGCGGAATACAGCGAACACGTGCTGGATATGCAGACAGCTTTCTCTCTTCTGGATTCGGCGGTGGCGTCCGTCAACGCCAGCGCCGAGGATGGCGGACTTGATCCCATACAGGTCAAGTCCGTTTTTTATGCTCTCTGCTTTGGAGAGGATGCGCCGTCCAGACGAGCCGCCAACCGCTTCACGGAATGCTTCTATACGACAGAGGTGCGTACCCGCATCATTACGACAGTCGGCGGTGATGATGAGTTGGAAACCTATACCGTCAACATTCCGCTGCCGCTGGAACGGGCCTATGCCAATCTCGCTGCAGAGCTTGGGCGGGAAATTAGTGCAGAGGATAAAAAGAATGCCGACCACATCTATCGCATGATCACCGGTGCAGCAATGGGCGGCGGAAGCTATGACGGCAGCTACCTTGCAGGCGGCGAACGGAGCATAGAGATCGACCTCTCAACCTTCACCGATCCGGCAACGAAAAACAACCTCGATCTCGTTCAGTACGCCATCAATGCATGGCAGTCCGGCTGGGGCTATGTGTGGGGCACCTATGGCAATGTCCTGACGGACGGACTGCTGCAAAGCAAGATCAATCAGTATCCGGATGTGCTGACAAAGAATGCCGCGTTCATCCGTGAGCGTTGGCTCGGCGGCAGAACGACGGACTGCGTCGGACTCATCAAGGGCTATGGCTGGCTCAATGCCGATACGCTCACCATCGACTATGCCACGAGCGGAATGCCGGACATTGGCGCAAATCAAATGTACTACAGCGCGACGGAATCCGGAACTATTGATACGATCCCTGAGATCCCCGGACTTGCCGTCTGGCACGAAGGACACATCGGTGTGTATATCGGAAACGGAGAAGTCATCGAAGCGATGGGGACGAAGTACGGCGTAGTCAAGACGCAGCTCGACGGGCGCGGCTGGACACACTGGCTGAAGATCCCGTACATCCATTACAAGTAAAAAATATCACGCCCATCGAGTTGATGGGCGTGATATGTGCCGATTAAATATTACACGGCAATTCCGGTACGCTTGACTGTCTGCAAAAAACCGCTTTGGCTGTCCGCAGCAGTCAGCAGAACGGGTTCAATCTCCTGACAGACATTGCGTGTAAGACCCCAGAGCTTGGAAACGACATTCAGATAATCGCCGGGGATATGATCGACCACAACGGCAATGTCAATGTCGCTGTCCGCCGTTGCGGTGCCTTTCGCGTAGGAACCATACAGGAACACACCGGATGTTTGCATCATGCTACGCACAGCATCGGCGTATTCTTTTGCGATAGTCAACACTTCGTCTTGAGCCATACGTATA
>JAUMWI010000021.1:9856-27510 GCA_030529725.1 Eubacteriales bacterium
TGAGCGACTGTAGGAGCAGCTCCTTATGTATGGGGTATCGCGCCTCTATATTCAGCGGACTGAGCGTATCAAGCAGCTCCTTTTGAGCGCCACTCATTTCGTCATATACCCCAGACAGATTCGCCAGACGCAGCAGCTTGTGAATGTAAGGAAGCTCAGCATCCGGATTGCGGGAGACGTAGATGCCCTTCAAGGATTTTTCTATGACTTGATGGCACATAAATCCAACATATAAAAGACGCTTGGTTTTCAGCATAGCACGTGCAGTTTGCAAATCATACTCGGCGCTTTCCAACCAATACCCGATTTTTGCATAGTCGCTCACGACGCTCACCACCTTTGATGACAGTATACCATGAACAAAGCAAAAATAAAAGACTTTCTTTTGGAGGAACACAAAATGAAACAGATCAACGTCTCGGTCAGCTTCGATGAGGAGAAGCTGACCGCTCTCAAACGCTACATGGCGAAAAAGGAGCTGGAGCCGGAGGCAGAACTCGCCGACGCACTCCAAAAGCTCTATGAAAAATACGTCCCCGCTCCTGTGCGGGAGTACATCGACGAAACAGACACGGCAGCTCCCGCGCCGCCGAAGCCCAGGCGTCCGGCAGCGAAACCGATGCCGCAGAAAAGCGAACCGGAGGTAAGTGAAGATGGCAAATGCTAAGGATATCTGCCTGTGGTTGGATGACCGCTGGTACGATGCATTGCAAAAACATCTGAAGAATGAAACTGTCGAGGACAAACTCAACGAGTATCTTGACGAGCTGATTAACCAGCTTCCTGAGCGTGAGTACGAGCGTATCAGCCGTGAAATCTATGAGGAAGCACAGCGAGAGCAGGCGGCAAGAGAAGCCGCTCGCGTCTTTACCGCATTCCGTATTCGGGAGTTCGGCGACACCAAACTCTTCAAGGTGGACGGCGATACCGACCTGCTGTCCGTTGGCAATGCGCTTCGCAGCTACATGCGCAGAGAGGATCAGGACGGATTCGCAAAGGGCTTTCGTGACACAACAGAGATCAGTCAGGAGGAGTACGAACACCTGACGCAGGTGCGGCTGGAGAATACCGGCAAGGTTGCTCAGGTCTATGACATCGACATGGATGCCGGCGAGCTCTCCGCTCTGCACATCATGGATGGCTGGAAGACCTTCCGCAGCAAAGATGTCTGCACCGCTGCCTACTATGCCATGAAGAAGAACGGTGAGCTTTGGGTTGACCGCTTCTGTACTTTCACAGATCGGCTCGACGGCAAGGAGCTGACACCGAGCGGCATCCCGCTGGTCGTACACGGGACACGTCCGCTGACGGAACAGGACATCTCGTTCTCCGATGAGGTCATCCTCGAAGACGGCAAGCTCAACTTCTATTTGGAGAGCAGCTTCGATGTGGATGCTGTGTTCGGTACGCATGTCTGCACGGAGGAGAATGACGACTGGCTCAACATCTATGCTGAGTACGACGTCGCCTCGGCGCAGGTGGATCGCAATCTCATCCTTGTGCTCTGCCGCGGCGACGGGACGGAAACGACGATGCTCTATCCGCTCACGACACAGCAGCGAGAGATGCTCGACCGGAAGATGAGTGAATACTGCGAGATGCCGGTCGCGGAATATGCCGAGAGCCTGGGGCAGGAGCAGAGCGATGATTTCCCTGCCATGGAGCAGACGATGTGAGTGCCCCGTGTTTGCCCGTGTGTGCCGCTGTGTGCGGTCTTTCCGGTCGGGGTGGCATCCCTGCCCGACAGCGGGAAATGAGGACAATTTGAAGCAATTTGAAGATGCGAATAAAAAGCTGGAGAAAGAGCCGGGGGCGGTAACGCCCCGGCTCGCTCACTTCTGCCCGCAGTGCGGGCAGTTTCGAGACTTTGAATTAGGGGTCGGTAAAGGCATTTTTCACCGTTCGCGGGGGCGTGGTACTGCAATTTTCCCGAAATTTCAAGCGTTTGAAGAGGAGGCGTAACCCAATTGTGAAAGAAAAATTCTCGTTCTGGCTATTGCCGGAAACGAAAGCAATGGTAGAAGAAAACTACTCGAAGGACTGCTGCCAGAACCAAAGTGAATTCGTTGAAAAAGCAATCCGATTCTACAGCGGGTACATTAATGCTACACGATATTCGGAATACCTTCCGAAAACTCTGTCTGCAATTCTGGAAGGTTCTCTCGGTCAGTTCGGTGATAGGATCGGTCGTCTGTTGTTCAAGACCGCTGTCGAACAGGGCATCTGCAATCACCTGCTCGCTGCAGATTCAGACCTTGACTATGATACGCTGGATAAGCTGCGTGCAAAGGTCGTTAACGATGTCAAGCGTACCAACGGTCAGATCACTTTTAAGGAAGCACTGAAATTCCAGAAGGAGCTGTAAACTATGGTGAAACTCATTCAGAAGTGCGGCTATGTGAAAGCGGCAAAGGCGGCAGGATACATGAAGTACATTGCAACACGCGAGGGCGTGGAGCGGATCAAGCGCAATGGTCCGGTATCGGATAAACAGCAGGAGATGATTGCAAACATCCTAAAAGACTATCCTGATGCAGAAGAACTTTTTGAGTACGAGGACTATCGTGCAAACCCGTGCCTGAATACTGCCTCTGCCTTCATCTCCATGGCATTTGACTGCCATGTGCAGGAGGATGAAATACGCTCCGGCTATTTGAAATATATGGCAACCAGACCAAGAGCCGAGCGTATTGGCAAACACGGTCTGTTTAGTTCAGAAGAAGATGTCGATCTGGATTCTGCCATGAATGACTTGAGCGAACACGATGGAAACGCATGGACAATCATCTACTCCCTGCGACGGGAAGATGCCATTCGACTCGGCTATGATTATGCAGACAGCTGGCGCAATCTCATACTCCACAACAGTTCCAATTTTGCAGAGAGCCTGAAATCTACAACGGCTGAGCTGCATTGGTACGCGGCATTCCATGACGAGGGAAGCCACCCGCATATTCACATGATGCTGTGGTCGGATAATCCGCAGGCATATCTGTCGAAAGAACATCTGCTCAAGCTCCGCTCTGTAATGACCAACGATATTTTCAAGGACGAGCTGCTAAACATTTATCAGAGAAAGGATCTGTCCTATAAGGAACTCATCGCGGCGGCACGGACGGAGATGAAGGAGCTGACGGAGAGAATTCGGTTTGCCCAAAGCAACGCTGAGCTGGATCAGAAGCTCGCTGAGCTGTCCGCGGCGTTGGAACCTGTCGGCGGAAAGCATCAATACGGCTATCTGCCAAAGCCTCTCAAGCGTATGGTGGATGAGATCGTGGATGAGCTGTCGGAACTGCCGGAGGTCAGGGATGCCTATGCTGCATGGAACGGTATCCGTGATGAGCTGGAGCAATACTACAAGGACAAGCCGCGGGAACATCTTCCCCTGCGGGAGCAGAAGGAATTCAAAGCCGTCAAGAACATCATCATCCGCGAGGCAGATGCGCTCCGCACGGAACTGCGGCAGGAGGATGAGACGGAAGAAGCAACATCCCAATTCATACAGCAGACCGTTTCTGCAACACCGTCCCATACAAACAATGAGCGTGATACAAAGCTCGCACAGTCGAGCGTTAGTCTGCTCTATCATCTCAGCCGGATTTTCCAGGACAATGCAATCCCGCCCGGCAATCCACTCGGTGCCCGCATTGATTCCAAGCGGCGAAAAAAGCTGCAGGAGAAGCGCATGGCACTTGGTCACAAGCCGGACGACCACGAGGATCAGATCAGCTGGCAGCAAACGATGTAATATGGAGGAAACACTATGAAATATATTCCCTTTACCGATGCACAGAAGGAACAGGCCGCGAATGCGGACTTGGAGGACTTCCTCCGTCGTCACGGAGAAACGCTTATCGTCTCCGGTCGGGACAAGCGTCTTGCAAGCGATCACAGCATTACCATCCGCGGCTGTGAATGGTACGATCATGCGCTGGAGCGCGGCGGCAGAGCGGTCAGCTTTGTGCAGATGCATTACGGCGTCGGCTACGCGAAAGCGGTCTCCATGCTGCTGGCGGATTCTGGCGCAGTGCCCACGCCGAGGCAGCGGCCGCCGGATACCCCGAAGTCCTTCGAACTTCCAAAAGCAAATAGGGATATGCGTCGTGTCTTTGCCTATCTCGTTAAGCACCGGCACATCGACCGTGAGGTGGTCGCGTACTTTGCCCGAAAGCATCTCATCTACGAGGATGCGGAATACCACAATGCCGTTTTCGTCGGGCTGGATGCAGACGGCGTTCCGCGCCATGCACACAAACGCAGCACCAACAGTGAAGGCAAAGCCTTCCGCATCAACGCCGAGGGCAGCGACTTCCGCTACAGTTTCCACCATACCGGAACCGATGGGAGTCTCTATGCTTTTGAGGCTCCCATTGATCTTCTGTCCTTCATTTCTCTTTATCCAGAGGACTGGCAGGAACACAGCTACGTTGCCTGCTGTGGAACGTCATCACAGCCTGTGCTGGAGCGTATCGAGCGGGACGGCATTAACATGGTCTATCTCTGTACGGACAACGACAGCGCCGGCCATCAGGCCGCCCAACGCATGGCAGAGCTTCTGCGGGTGCGGGGTATTGATGCGGAGCGGCTGCTTCCCGAAGGCAAGGACTGGAACGATGATCTGCGTGAGCAATGTGAAGAAGCGGAGGTGTAGGCACAATGTCAGGCGTTTGGATTTTAGTGGCAGCGGGTGCGGCAATGTTTCTTGTTATCGGCGGACTCTCGATGCTCTCCCATTACTATACGCTCAACGGAATCAAATCTCGCACCGTGGGCGACGGACAGCATGGCACCGCTCGCTGGGCGACGAAGAAAGAGGTTCAGAGTATTCTCAAGCACATCCCTTTTCAGCCTGCCGAATGGCGCAAAGGGGAAAACCGTCCCACAGAACAGGGACTTGTCCTTGGCTGCGAAAGCAGGAAGGATGCGCTCATCGCACTGGTGGACAGTGATGATATCCACTGCCTGATGATCGGCGCGTCCGGCGTCGGCAAGACGGCATTCTTTCTCTATCCCAATCTGGAGTATGCCTGTGCCAGCGGTATGAGCTTTCTGGCACTGGATACCAAGGGTGACCTTGCCAGAAACTACGGCACGATTGCTGAGAAGTATTACGGGTATCATGTTTCAGTCATCGACCTACGAAATCCCACCCGCTCAGATGGCAGCAACCTTCTGACGCTGATCAACCACTACATGGATATTGCGCTTGAAGACCCGGAGAATGCTGCCGCAAAAGCCAAGGCGGAGAAATATGCCAAGATACTGGCAAAGACAATTATCAGTCCCAGCGACGATACCGACCACGGACAGAACGCATTCTTCTACGATGCCGCAGAAGGACTGCTGACCTCTGTGGTGCTGCTGCTTGCCGAGTTCATGCCGCCGGAGGATGGAGATCCGGATGTGCGCCACATCGTCAGCGTATTCAAGCTGGTGCAAGATTTGCTGGCTCCTTCCAAAACGGCAAAGCACAAGTCCCAATTCCAGGTCCTTATGGATAAGCTCCCGCCCGAACACAAGGCGCGGTGGTTTGCCGGCGCTGCACTTAACTCCTCTGAGCAGGCAATGGCGTCGGTCATGTCCACGGTGCTTTCCCGCTTGAATGCCTTTCTGGATTCGGAGCTGGAGCAGGTTCTCTGTTTTGACGGAAACATCGACGCGGAGAAATTCGCCGCAGAGAAATCTGCCATCTTCCTCATCCTGCCGGAGGAGGACACGACGAAGAACTTCATGGCAGGACTAATGATCCAGAACCTGTCCCGCGAGCTGTTCGCGGTGGCAGATGAAAACGGCGGAAAGCTCAAGAACCGCGTGGTGCTGTTCTGCGATGAGCTTGGCACGATGCCTCCCTTTGATATCCTGCCGCTGTTCTCGGCGGGACGCTCCAGAAGACTGACGCTGGTACCGATCATCCAGAGCCTTGCCCAGCTTGAAAAGAACTACGGCAAGGAGGGCTGTGAGATCATTCAGGACAACTGCCAGGATACCATCTTCGGCGGATTCGCCCCGAACAACCAGACTGCGGAAACGCTCTCCAAGGCGCTGGGCAGCCGTACCGTGCTGTCCGGCAGCGTCAGCAGAAGTAAAAACGATCCGTCTCAGTCTCTGCAAATGATGGAGCGGCCACTCATGACAGCGGACGAGCTCAAGTCCATCCCGAAGGGCAGCTTTATCGTCATGAAAACCGGCTCACATCCGCTGCGTACCCGCCTGCGGCTGTTTCTCGAATGGGGGATTACCTTCGAGGAACCCTACACCGTACCGGAGCGCGTACAGCGCGAGGTGCGTTATGCGGATAAGACTCAGCTTGTAAAAAGCATACAAAAGAAGTACCCGAAGCAGGAACCCATCATAGAAATGGCACCGGCAGGAGAACTGACGCAGACAGGAGGAATGACGCTCGGTGAAATGGAGGAAGTCAGGGCATCAGAAAAACGTGCCGTTCTCAGATGTGGGCATATCCGCACCCAATAACAAAGCGCCCGGCGTGCTGCCGGGCGCTCTACTTATAAGGAGGAAAAATCATTGAGCTTTTTCGGAGAAATCTATACTGATGTAACTCTTTCCCACCGAGCGAAATCGGTCTATATGTATCTGCGTGACCGCTCGGACGGACATGGCAAGTGCTGGCCGGGGATCAGGACGATTGCGGCCGATCTTAACATCTCCCGCAGCACGGCCAAACGTGCGCTGAGCGAACTTGAAAAGCACGGCTACTTAGAGAAACAGACACGCTTTCGCAGCAACGGCAGCAACACATCCAATCTCTATACCATTCGGTAATGAAAAACGCACAATCCTCCGCCGAGGGAGAACTGCGCGCTTTTTGTGGACCGAGGGGCGGTTCATAGTGAACCCCCTTGAAGGACTCACTCTATCCGAGGAGTTAATTCAGAGAATAGAACTAATTAGCATTATCGGGCCTTATATACTCTAGAAGATCGCCCACCTCACAATCGAGTACAAAGCATACTTTTGCCAGAAAATTTAAATCTGCCATAGCCACGTTTACACCCTTATAGTAACGATCAATCACTGCATATTTGACGCCGGTCAACGTTCGTAGACGATTTCTGGTGATGCCGTGCTTTTCAAGCACATCAGAAAGTTTGACAATGACTTTCCCGTAATCTTTGACTTCATACTGATAAATACTATTAAAGCTTTCCACAAAATCACTCCTAACTTCCTTATATAAGTATTATTCTATCAATGGATAACCTAATTGACAGTTCCCATATTAAAGGTTATCCTTATATAAGGTAAACTCGGGAGGGAGTTTTTGTGAAAAATAGTATTGACGGTATTATACCAGCTTGCACATGCTGCTTCACAGGGCACAGAAAAATTCCTTATGAGGACAGTGAATGGCTTAAGAAAAGAATACATCAAGCGATTGTATACTGTTGTAGCAACGGTATAACTACGTTTATTGCCGGGGGAGCACTTGGGTTTGACACGCTTGCAGCTGCTGCGGTCATTGAAGAGAAAGAGAGACATCCTGAAATAATGCTAGTACTTGCGCTTCCGTGCAGAGATCAAACCAAGTTTTGGGCTAAAGAGGACAGATCCGTGTATGCATTTATTGAAAAAAAGGCGGATAGGGTAATGCTTTTATCTGAGCAATATTATTCAGGATGCATGCAGACACGAAATAAGTTTATGGTAGACAACAGTGCATATTGCGTTTGTTATCTGAAGGAGACCTATGGCGGCACATACAATACAGTCAAATATGCAAAAAGCGAGGGGCTTAAAGTGTTCAATATAGCAAAGCGATAACGTATGTCATCGCTTTGAAGTGCGCTTTTTCAGGTGTTGGCAAAAATAGAGAGTGCTTGCAAAATGTGTCAAAAACAATTATAATTTGTCTGTAATTGTTTTTATACCATATGGAATCAGCAACACAAAGCTTTACCGTGAACCTTTCTCGTTGTCTTATTGTTAAGATGTAGAAGTTAATAATGAATTGAGTGGATTATTGTCATAAGGAGAAATGTTATGAAAATACTATTTCTGCATTTAAGCGATCTTCACTTGCGGGATGCTACAGATATAAATCATGCAGCAGTAAATGAGATTGCTGCGGCACTTTCGCCGCAGTGCATAGGGGCAGTTAACAAAATAGTGGTTCTTGTTACTGGAGATATTGCACATAGTGGGAAAAAGTTGGAGTATGGCGCTTTTGGAGACTTCAAAAAGCGCCTAATAGCGGCTTTAAAAGAAAAAGTGCGGGTAGATACATTTGTTGATGTTTTTATCGTACCTGGAAATCATGACATTGACTATAGCGCACTTCAAACCTCTGACGATAGGCAATATTATGAAGAGGGTATTAAAAACATATCAAAAATTGACTTTCATGCGGAGAGGGCGGCCAGAAAAGGTTTCTTCGAGTCTGCCCAACAATTAGGCTTTTTTGGCGCGAACGAGAGGATGTTTTGTAGAAAAATTATTGATATCGATGGATTCACTTTGGAAGTTAATCTAATTAATACATCATTCTTTTCGCTTTTGAATGAAAATGATCAGGGACTACACTTCTTACCACCTGAAGTTATTACGAAAATAGCTGCTCCATCTGGAGCGAAGATGGCTATTACACTAATGCACCATTCGCACCAATGGCTTAACGACATATGCAAACGAGAAGCGGAAAAAGCACTTTTGGAAAAGAATACAATGATATTCTGTGGACACGAACATTTTTCTGCAACGCAGGAGATTACATATAATGGGGTTGCTCCGGCTCGTATCTTTTGTGGAGGAAGCCTTTGCAATGCAGCTGACTGGACGAAGAGTGAGTTTTTTGCTTGCGTATATGACACAGACAAAGAAAGGTTTATGCAATACCAATTTACATGGGATGAAAATGCGGGGATGTACCATAGGAGCCAAAAAGAAGAGGGCTTTTTGTCTCACAAGTACTCCACTGATTGCCCTAAAAAGTATGATGCAAAGCATATTGCAGCATTGTTGGAGGACCAACATATTCGCATTTCTGAAAATCTATCAGATTATTATGTTTTCCCGGGGTTAAGGCATGAAGCTACAGACCAGGAGGATAAAGCAAGTGAACTGTTTACATTTGAACAGTTTTATCAAAAGATAGAAGATGAAAGAAGAATAGAAATTAGCGGAGGTGATACTTCGGGGAAAAGTGCGTTGCTAAAGATGCTTTTCCAACACTATTTGCACGGGAAGTATGTTCTTTTATGTAAAGTTGAGCATATTTCATCAGGCAATAGGCACCGAATAATAAAAAATCTGTTTGAATATATTTACGGCTATGATGAGGCGGAGTATGCTCGGTTTGAACGTGCTAACAAAGATGACAAGATAATTTTGATTGATGATATTCATCTCATAAAGGCACAGCATGTCAGCAGCTTTCTTGAAGGAATAGAGGATGAATTTGGATATATAATATATACAACAAATAATTTATTAAAACTTGATATTCAAGAACGCATTAAAATGGCTATAGCAAAAGACTCCTATTCATGCTATAAAATCTTGCCATTATTTCGCGCGAAAAGAGAAGAATTGGTTGAGAAAATAGTTTCACTAAAGTACCCATCCTATTCGACAAAAGAACGCGATGAATTGACGGAACGTATCTGCCATGTACTTGACTTGCAAAGGAGATATATCCCGCTATCGCCAGAGATAATTTTGCAGTTTATTGAGCATTTTTCCAACTATCAAATGGAATCCACCCAAAATGATGGAAACATTTTTGGAAAAGTGTTCGAATCTACAATTACAAATGCATTGAGCCCTCACATATCAGGAACACTTACAGTCGACAAGGCAATGCTTGTTTTAGGAAAAATTGCATTTTTTATTCACGCGTTTAAAAGATACCCGATATCAGACAAGGAGATAATTTCTGTTATTGACGACTACTGTGAGGAGTACGGCGCGAAAATTGATTCCGTAAACTTTATCACGACAGTCGTGAAGTCGGGAGTGTTGACGAACTATGAAGAAAACGGGTTATACAAATTCTGCAACAACAACTATTTAGCATATTTCGTAGCAAATGAAATTTGTGCAAATAGAGATTTGGGCTCGGTGCAGGACTGCCTAAAGTTTTCGTGCTTTGGCATAAACTCAACGATACTAATGTTTGTCACATACCTTACAAATGAAACGACCTTAATTGATGCTATTTTAGATACCGCAACACAAGTGTCTGAAAATTGGAAGGAATTTTCTTTCGGCCTGCCAGAACTAAAGCACTTAGAAGTTCCTGCATCTGTTAAACGACTCTCAGCCCCATCAAAACAAGATATAGCAAATGATCGGGCAATTGATTCTGAGAAGGATCGTGCCGAAACGGAGAACGCTCAGATAGATGTTATAAACATTTATGATTATAACGAGGAAGAAATTGCTAAACTGGAGAATCAATTGGTTCGGTCGGTTTCGCTGCTAATGCTAATTGCTCGGTGTTTACCAAATTTTGAACACAGATTAAAAAAACAGCAAAAGGAAAAAGTGGTAAGGGCAATCTACGAGATCCCAAACAAAATTTTTTATGCATGGGCTGTTGAAACGGAAAAGCAAAAAGAGAATCTTGTTCGTATGATTCTACAAATGGAGACAAACGAGTATACGAGGAAAGCATACACGGAGGATGAGGCAAATCGATATTTGCAATGGAATTCCATTTCACTTTTACTTGAGTTGTATTATGGAACAATAAATAATGCATATCGTGAGAACACATATGACTATTTAACGGAGCTAGCTGCGGCCACGGCTAAGTTTGATTCTGAAACGCACAAGCTGGAAAAGCTAATTGTGCTACAGCAGAGCAAGCGAATTGATAGTTTTTATTCCGAGGGGAAGGACCTTTTGAAAAATGCGGAATCACCCGCAGCCAAGTTAGCGCTCTACTGTATAGTACAGCGATTGCTAACAAAAGGAAACCTTTCATCCGGGCAAGCCAAGCGATTAGAATCAACATTTTTTATGGAAAGGGAGCACACATCAAATCTGTACCATCGCAAGATTGAAAAAAAGAAATAATTGTATTAATTCGAGCAACTTTGCAGTCCTTGCTATATATAATTAGCAAGGACTGCAAAGTTTTTATGTGGGGGGAAGGATTATCGTGAATATAGAAGCTTTGCTTCAACAATACTTGTTTTGCGCATGTATCTCAGAGTACAGGGGAAGTGTAAAAAGCCTGATAGAGATGATTTTTTGGGCAACAGGGGAGCGCATTTCTACAAGGCGTATTGAGGAGCTTATATCAAAAAATAGCCATATAGGAGGCTATTATCTGCTTTCCTTCAGTGCAAACACCGGATGTAAGGAGAGAGTCGTAAGAATTTGCAAACTACAATATGCTAACATTTGAGTTGAGGGAGTTGATGCGAGCGGTGAGGTTGTTTGAAATCCAAGAATCTTGGATACACAAAAGAGCTGGAAAGCGAGGCTTTCCAGCTCTTTGAACATAATGTGTGAGGCGTTATACAGGGACAGGGTATTCGCCCCAGGTTTTGTAGTAACAGTCCCAGCAGTAGATTTTGCCATCAGGCCCCTTGAAGCCTTGGCACGGCGTGCCGCAGCAGGCACATCTGGTTTCTCCACTATAACCCATCTTGACATCCCCTTAGAAAACTATGTTGTCATTCAAGGATCGGACTCATAAGCAAGCCGTGTCATAGCAGAAGCAGATTTAATTCAACTCGAGCCCATGCAAAGAATTCATCATTGTTTCAGAATGCGAAATCATAATGAAAGGGAATGCCCCAGTGAACCTACAATGTACAAATATACCGTTATCGAAAAAACAGAATGTTTCATACTTGCTTATATAACTTATTAGGCCGTAACATCTAGTGCAAATTGTTTTTTGGCAAAGTATGTCATCTATCGATATTTCATTACTTGAGTACGCATTTTGTAGATACCTATATGTGACACTTATAGCGACCTCTTCTCCACATGCAAGGTTCAGAGCAAATATGAGTACCATGATTATAAGCGTTATACAAAGTATTTTGAGAAAAAATCCCTTGCCACTAATCTGCTTTTTTGAGATCATATTCATACGGTAAGATTATTATGATTCCAGACACAATAGAGCGGTGTATCACAAAGACTATCATATAAAACATCAGCTTCGTATGCTTCAATAACCATATTAGAAACTTGGGAATTGGGCCGATCAATATATTGGGGTTGTACTGTACATCTCCAGCTGAAGTCTGATTTCATATGGTTGCTATCTGTATTCCATGTAAGAGAGTACTTTCCTGTTCCAGAAAAGGTTGTTCCAACATACCTTACATAATCCAGATAAGTTGTATAATCATAAATCCAACCGACTTTGCTCATTCGAGCGGAGTACTGCATTTCGTTTGCAAACTTAAAGTTTGTAGTTATAGTATTCAGATTATCAAGTATTCCATAGGCAATCAGAATAGTACGTAGAGTAATTGCTTGTACCGCGAGTGTTACTGCTGCCGCGGCTAAACTCACTCCTGCAGCAACGGTTGACCATGTGGACCTTACAATATGATAATTATCCCGCGTTGTGGTAACTCTTGTATTAAGAATCCTACCAAGGCTCTGAGAATAAGATGAGCGCGTATGGACAATCGTTTGGGTCATAGGTGGATAAGATTCCGCAAAATCAGCTGGAATTACTTCTGGTGTCGATCTTAATGAAAGACTAACAACATTTGCAGCATTTTCTGTCGAGCAGAATTCCTGAGTATTGAAAACTAACGTATTATAGCAATAATCAGGTAAAACGATTTCGCCATTTTCTTTGAGGTAGGCACCTGGGTAGGATTTCAAGATGTCATCTACACAATGTGATTGGATATATTCTTCGACCTCGGAAAGGATTTCTTTGCTTATGTTCATAGCGTTTGCTGCAAAGCTATTAATCTTTTCTCCGTTCTTGAAAGTGGTAACAATGTCTCCATCCCTGACGGCAAGGTCAACTCCGGCTTCTGAAATAATTACAGATGCCAGTATACCACTATCGTAAGACAGATCGATATATCGTACATTTTCACTGACAAGGTCCGTTAGGATTTTTGCTCTGCCATAATTATTTAAGAGTTCACTGGAGCTTGAGTCTAATTTGATCTCACTTGCTTTACTATTTAGCGCTGAGCCTATGTTTACCAATGAAATCCCTTCAGGAGTATATACTTCTCCGCTGACTGCAACAGCGTTTATATTAAAAAGAAATACAATGCACAGAGCGATAGCTAATAACTTATTTTTCATAATGAACCTCTTCTTTTGTGATGGCTGATAATTTGCCTATTCATTCATGCTTATAGGGGATTATCCTAACGCTTCAACGTATGTTTGGATAAGACGTTCTTGGCTGGTTTCTGAGGATACCCAACTCTGAGTCATAATTTGCTGTAATATTAGGGTACGACATACACATTGTTGATAAAGCTGCCAAGCGGTGTTTCCATACAGAGTTTGATACTATGATCCAGGAGATTACATTCGACAAGACCGCGTTGTTCGGCTAAACTTGCCACCCCATATATTGCAGCTCCTTCATTGGAATAATTTGGGTCTTTCCCCTCGAGCCTGGGGGCATCCCATGTATCATATAGGAGTTCTTTTGTGTCAAACGAGTATGTGACAATGGTAGACGGAATATCAGAGGTGTTATATTTTTTGTCACAAATCATATCAAGTGTGTGGGTTGTGCGATTCGTCATAACCGTCCTAATCCACCAGTTTTCCTCAAAAACAGTCTCTTTTGTATCTAAGTCCATATCCAAAACATATACAGAATGTTTTGGAATTAGGAAATCATCACTTGTTTGGCTCATAAGGTTTTGGTTTCTTTCTGCCAATGAATACGCTATTACAAATATTTTGTTTAACTCTGTGTCTATTGTAATCCCCTCAACCAAGGTGTCACTATCGTCCCTCCAAAAAAACCGCTCACTGGTTTCCAAATCAAGATATCCAAGCTTTGTTGCGCGTTCTTCTTTGAGTTCGGCAACAAAATACAGACGTTTTTCCCAAGGAATAACATAATTGACGGCAAAGAAATCATTGGTGAGTTGAGAGGCTTTGCCTGTTTTGGGATCAAATACAAAAATCTGATCGCCATAGTTTGTCATCGATTGATAAACTCTTTGCACATAATATACTTTCCCGGTTCCACGTTCGTAAAATCCCAATGAATACTGAGCTGTGGTTGCAAATTCAAACACACATGATGCTACTTCAGTTTTTATATCATAGCACCATATCTGCGTAGTCATACCGTCTGATATGTCTTCTTCATTGTTGTATTTTGTCAGCGTAACAGAAATATAGTTGCTAGGATCAATATTGACTGTTGTATCGCCCGTGTTCTTCACACATCCGGTACATCTAGGCAGAAAGCAAAAAGCTAATAGTAGAATTGCAATAACCTTTTTCATTCTTTCACCAATACAGGTATAGACCTAATAAGTCCCTTACTCGACTTTTTTAAAATGAGTAATAATATCTACCTGCAAAGGATAGCGTATCACTATACATATAGCCAAAATATTGATAATCCCAACCCCAAAAGTATACATCTAACACTGCATCGGGAAGTTCCCCAATATCGTTTTTATATACAGTTTTTTTGATATTGGTATCGAGTGCTCGAGCATCAATGGCTGTATTATGATATGGGTTGTCATAGTTCCAGTTTGTGGCCACATCCCCAGTTTCTAATAATTTCCCGCTGGAGCCCCTTCCCTCTGCATTAGAACCGTTAACACCAGCTCTAAAGACAGTAAACCGTCCTTCGCCGGTTACTGAACTATTTGTGATAGTGATAGTGTTATCATGGGCTCCGAAAGTATAAGTGCCTGCGGCTCTGCGTGTGCCGAGAGAGACATGCGATGAACGAGTCATTACGGCTTTAGTGCCCTCGGGATAATAGATGTGATTGATTCCACCATCGCTCCCATAGATTACCATCATACCAGGAACAGGGGTGGGGAGACTTGTCATAATTTGAGTGCTTGGGAGAGCTTTAGCATCTTCCTTTACTTGGGCAAAAAGAGCATCTTCAGATGCACGGCTTTCCAAATCAGGAGTTTCATTTTGCTCTGACATAGTTGTCGGTCGATTGGCATCCTTGTCAAATTCAATAGTTATTTCGAGATTTTTTCCATAAGTAATAATACTGTTAGGCATCATTCGTTCAGGAATAGTGGTTGAGGATGGTGTTCCGGTAGCAAACGCTGGAACACACAAGGAAAGGCACATGGCCGCCGCTAATATCATGGTAAATAATTTTTTCATAATCTTTCTCCTCGTTTTGCTTTTCATTTGGCATGGTTGTCTTGTTGTGCCCTCTTACGGGCAGGTTTTGCTGACTGGTGTTCCGGTGAAGGCAACACCGTTGACGGTACCGCTGACCGTGAGAGTATAGGTGCACCCACTTACGACATCATGATCTCCAGTCAGCGTCAAGAGAGACGATGACGATCCAGACCACGAATCGACCAATGTGCTGCCACACCACAGTTCCATGGTTGCATCAATCGACTTCCCGCTGTCCACAACAGTAACTTCGCAGGTTGCCTTTGTGCCGGAAAAAGAAAGCGTCGGTCGGACTTGCGTCGCTTGAATAGCTGCGTTTGCTGTTAGGCTCATCACCATAACAAAAACAAACAGCAGTGAAATCAAACGCTTTTTCATAAAAAACACCCCCTTTCTTTTGTTCTAATTACAGAAACGATGAAAGGGGGTGCGTTTTGGACAAAAAATCCAATAATATTTTATTTTGTTAGATTAACCAAGGATATCCCCTCTGCTATGTGCAAGATGTCCTCCTTGCTCAGCGTGCTGTTTATTGAGCAGAGAACGCCCGTCTCGGCATCAATCCAGAGCAGATTGCTGGAATCCGAATCATTATCAGCCGCATAGAAATCCGCATCTGCTCCGTTGACAACCAGATGCTCCGGCTGCTGGGTGGTAAAAAGCTCTGTCTGCCTTTCCTCGGTCAAAAGACAATAATCAAATATAAGGACATCGCCCGTGCCGGGATTTTCGTAAAGAGCGCTGTATGTCGTTTCGCTTTCATAAACATTTGGTTTGCCGAATCCGTCTGGCAGCCAGGTCAGCTCATACTGCGGCAGCTTCTTTGACGCGTGGTTTGGCAGAACATGATATACAATGCTGTGTTCATATGTCTCGCGTACCCAGTCAAAGAATGCCGCCTTTGCCTTTTCATCCACGGCCAACCACATAGTGCCAGCAAGGACAGCAGCAAGAAATACAGAAGCTATACGTTGCGCCGCACGATAGAAATAGGGGTGTTTCGCTTTGCGGAAAAGCCGTTTGATTTTTTTCTCAAACGAATTGGATGGTTCATATTGCTGTGCCGGATCGTAGTCAAATGCAGCAGCCTGGATAAACAGCTCGCTTGATCGGGCGGCAGAGATACGAAGCATTTCATCGGTGATCATAGTTTACAATCCTCATTCTCGTACATGACTTCCAGCGTTTTCCTTGCCCGCTGATCTGTCTTGATTGTCGCAGCAAGGGACATATTCAGCATCGAGGCTATTTCGCGCAGGCTATATCCGTGATAATACTTCAGCCATATTACCTGTCGCTGCTTTGCCGGAAGCTTTAAGATCAGCTCGGATAGTATATCCCCTTCCTCAGCGTGTACAGGAATACCATAAACCACCGTGTCGAGCGGAATTACCTGATGACGATTTTTGCTTCGAAGGATATCGATTGCTCTATTCTCAACTATAGTAACGACAAACGCTCGCGTTTTTGGACACACCGGTTCGGAAATTTTTGTAATGTTCTCTGCAATTTTGACGAAGGCGTGATGCACTGCATCTTCTGCATCCTGCTCGTGGTTTAACAGTTTGAAAGCGGTATGAAACATCAAGCCGCGGTAGGCCTCGTAGATCTGCTCGAACTTCGACTTATCTTCATCTGTCTCTATTAATTGTAGATATATCAGCATATAAGCCTTTCCTCATATAACAGCAATCTTATAATCAATGATAACCAAAAGGACGCCAATTGTCCACAACTTCTTCCTAAATATAGGATTTTTACACATCAAATTATAGGCGGGGCAATCTGCTCCGCCTATAACCATAAGAATCATTTAATTTTAAAGATGAGCCTACGCAGTTCGCAGGAGAGATTACTGCGTTATGCCTCGCACGTTTTTTGCTTGTTCGCGGAAATCAAAGTAATGCCGGGTTTTAAGTCAAACTCAGATGTGCTGTTGTTGCAGGATTTGCAGGCGGGAACAATGTATTCCCCGGAAACGTCCTTGTTGATAATATGTGCGCCGACTTCAGCAGCATTGCCGCAGCCTGCAATTGAGCATGTTGCTGGCCAGGGCTCACCGGATGCATTAATCCAATGCTGCTTCCATGAACCGCAGTTGCAAGTACGCATACCGGTGCCCTTCTTGTTCTTCCACCCTATTGCTGTTACACTCATTTAGAAGCCTCCTTTATAATAATCAGGCGGTGTACAATTGCGAGAGACTTTGAAACGGTTGTTACAATTGCACACTGCTTTTTTTATTCGTAATATGTTTCAAAGCCCTTTGTATAGTAAGTTTCTTTACAAGGTAAAAATGTTGCAATCATGTCAACACTAATATGCTTCGCCTTATGATTCTC